>NZ_JH636435.1:1165682-1315818 GCF_000255655.1 Schlesneria paludicola DSM 18645
GTTGTCGTTGACGGCAATGCGTGCAACATCATCGAATCTTTCTGATCAGAATAAATTGTTCGCTTGACGATCGATCATCGATCTGAACTTTCGAGAAGACAAGAATGAAACCCTTCGTGATACTTCTGCTGCTATCTTTGCTAACCGCTGGATGCAGCCAGAACCAAGTCAGCGACACTATTGCCGCCAATCATGGCGCCAGTAGCCGACAAACAAGTGACAAGTCACCTCTGAAGTTGGCCGTCGACTTAGGAGTTGTGTTTCAAGGGGAAGAGACGAGGTACAAGCATTGGATCAAGAATCAGAGTGATCGAGCAGTAACAGTACACAAACTCAACACCTCCTGTGAGTGCTTGACGGCGAACTTGTCACACACACAGTTCGCCGCACACGATCGTGCAATGGTGTCTCTGACCTACGATGGCAACAGAGAGCCAGAATTTACGGGAAGTCTGGCAGTTTCCGTTGAGCTTCACGACTCGGAAGGGGGGCGGCTGGGAGAAATCACCGCCTCGATCGAAGTGACTAAGCGGCCAACTGACGAGTGATTCGATTTTCAGAGCCGTCGTTTTGGAGCAATGCTAGTGGAGAATCCTGCGAGCGGCACCCCTGTTTGAGAACGGCCGGTTTGCTCGCGATGATGGCCCTCAGTTGGACAAACTCAACGTTCGCGATCTCGCAGAATTTCTCCTCGACCGATGCACTAGCCTGCATCTGCGGAATTTCACCGAATTCGGCAATCAAGAGTGGGCCGATGCTTCATCGAGCCAATCTGTGAATTCACGGCGGCCAGCGAGCTGTTTGGCGAGTGGCGGGGCGGCGAATAGACGGACTCGTTTGACGTAGTCATCGAACTGGGTGCGGGCCAGGGCGTTGACCACCGGCGATACCTCGCTGAGCGCGTGGTAGCGGCGTTCTTTTGGATGATAAATGCTGACTTTAAACTCGACTTCTTTGTGCAGCGGAGGCGCGTCGATCAAGAGATCGGTTGACTGCACTTCGCAGCCGAGTTCTTGGGAAACGCGTTCGGACAGGCGACGCGCCACATTGACCAGTTCGCGGTAAGGGCGCCCTGCCACTTGACGATACAGGTCAGGGGTCTGATAGAGGCTCAGTTCCAGCACACGCTTGTGCAGTTGACGTTTCGCACCAAATAATCCGTCGAGCAGGGAGGCCACTGGCGTCCCAACAGCAGTCTGACGCAGTTCACGGATTACATCGAATTCACTGAGTTTGAACAACGACTTCAAATCGAGTGACTGATGCAATTCAAAAAAACTGCGAGCGAACATGCACGTCGCTGATCGTACGGCGTGGTGCCAGTAGACTTCGCTGAACATCACATACCGGGCAAACACCATCAGCTCCGCTGCAGTTTTACCCTTCGCACTGATCGCCAGGCCGTCGCCAGCTTCGTTCACAAGTAACGACTGGATGAGCCGCGCACGATCGAAATTCCGACCGTATGGCACCCCGGCGTGCAAGCTGTCACGCTCCAGATAGTCCATCTTGTCGATATCGATCGGGCCGGAAAGAACAGACCGCATCAGTCGCAGCGCGGTAGAATCGGTCTTGGCGACCAGGACATCAAGTACTTCTTCCGGCTGGATGTTCCATTCGTCCCGAAGCACCATTCCCAATTCTCGATCTGGGGCGAGAAACTCGGCCGCGAACTGTTCGTGAGGCGGCAGATCGGCAAGCCCCATATCCTCAATTGGGTGGCAGAACGGCCAATGCCCCAGATCATGCAACAACGCGGCAACCATCAACACTTCGGCCTGATGCGGATCGACGGTGGCAGCAAACCGTGCGTCTTTTCCCAACTGCCACAAGTACTGAATCGCGTTGTGGAACACGCCGAGTGCGTGTTCGAATCGAGTATGGGTTGCACCTGGATAGATGCGAGCAGCCAGCCCCAATTGAGTAATCTGACGCAGTCGTTGAAACTCGGCAGTATCGACGAGCGACCGAACGCGGGGCGTAAAGGGCACGTCAAGCTGGTGCGGAATGCGGATCAGCGGACCACCTGCCTGCAGGTCAAACAGCTCTGGAATTGCTCGATAGGGATGCGACATTTTTCCGCAGACTTGAAGAAAATAGTACAAGAATTCAGTTCTTGGCATCGGACTTAAAAAACGTGAGCGCACCTGGCACTGATCACTCAGGCACCTCCTCAAAGTCCGCGGCCGATTCTAGCAACCCCTTGCCAAAAGGGGACTGTGTCGGTCAGGCGGTGCGAACCGAGAGAACTGCGAGGAGAGTCAAGCCATCGCGCATCAACGAACTCGATACCCAATCTGCTTCAACTTTTGTTGCAAGCGATCGAGGTGATCCCCTTGAATTTCTAGAGTATCGCCGTCGCTCGTCCCACCTGCACCGCAAAAGGATTTCAACTGAGTCAGCAACGCCGGGAAATCATTCTGATTGGCCGCCAGCCCCGAAATGACCGTAACGACCTTTCCTTTGCGACGTTTCTCAACGGCGAGGCGCGCCGTCTGCCGGTCGGGAGCCACCAAGTTGCTTTTGGCCGTTTCTGGAGGGCATGTACATTCCGATTCGAGCCGATCACAGCGTTCGCAGTGCGGCGGACGGTCAAAGGGTGTACCAGCGAGAAGTCCCATGTTTTTACTCTGTGATAAACGACGTCCACACCGGGGACGACGCCGTGCAGGATTTGTAGACCTAAAAGTCGTGAAGTCACGTGGCGGTTCGTAGGGCCCAGCGAGGCCGACAGGTTTGGGGGAATCGATGCTGTTAGTCCGCATCCCGAATCCGCCCGCCAATCCCCAGAGCGCCATTCACGGAGGCACCTCGAGAGGCAGCAAATTCTTATGACAACCGAACGAAGTTGAGCGGAATTGATCAAAGATGACTACTCGTCGTCTCGCTCGGACTTTTCTTCTGATTTGTCAGCGGGCTTCTCGCTTGGCCTTCCAGCGAGGATTTTCTTGAACTCGGGATCTTCTCGCAGACTCTCGAAATCCGGATCCTTCGCCGCATGGGCATAGTCTTCGAATCCCCTTTGAAACGACTCTGTCAAATCCACAATCGCCTGCTTGCGGTATTTCTCGCGGAGCGCCTCGCGATCGGGCAGTTCCGTCTGCTTCTGAACGTATTCAAATGCTCGAGAATACGCACACGCGGCATTGTAGAGGTAGAAGTATCGCTTCTCTCTGGACCGTGGTTCGCGCGTCCCTTCCACGAATCGACCGCGGTTTTCTTCGAGATACTTCAGCCCCTCAAGCACCTGACCATCGCAAATCCGCGCAATCGCGAGACTCGTGATAAAGTCACCTTCTCGCTCGCCTAAATCGAGCTTCAGTTCCAGAACTTTTTCCAAGTCCTTTCGTGCCGCGGAATACTTTTGCTGTTTCAGAAACAACTCGCCACGCCCCCAGTACGCCTCCGGCAGCTCTGAATCAAGCTGCAACGCCATCTCGTACGCTTCCAGCTCTTCTTTAATCTGGTTCGATTGCTGATGAGTCCTTGCCTGATAGACATATTGATAACCGGGAGATCGTTGCCGCATGGTCAGAAGCGCCTGACTGGCATAGGTATGTTTGTTTTTGTCTCCCGAATCGCGTGCACGAATCAAAGCGTCACGAGCCGTCGCGGTCCCATAGTTCGCCAATGCGTTGACAATATTGCCCAGCAGATGAACTGGCTTCTGCTTTTCGAGTGCTGCAATCAGAAACTTTTCCCCTTCGACATGGCCCTCTTGGCTGAGTGCCGTGGCGGCCGCCGTCACAAGCTGATTGTCATTGGTCAACAATGCCTCGCCACAGAGCTCACGAAATTTGGGATGTCGAAAGGCCTTCAGTCCCTGCAGAATTTGAACTTTTTCGTTGTTATTCAGCGAACTGTATTTTTGAACCAATCGATCGGCAACCTCCTGGTCGCCCAGTTGCATCAGCAGATTGATCACGTTCACGCGATCGTGATTCGAGTCGAGTTGCTTCAGCAGCATCGGAATCGCTCGCGGATCTTTCGTACGAGATAGCAACTGCACCACGGCATCATCCGGCGGCCCCGCTTCGAGCGCTTTCAGCGCATACCCAACAGCCAGCTTTTCACTCCGCTCATCGCTCCGTTTGGAGAGTTCCTGAAATGCCTGGTCACGGATCGGCTTTTCCGCAGACTTCAGCGAGCGTTCCAACACATCGACCAGTTGCGGATGGCCAACCTGAATCAGTGCACGAATCGAATCGGCATCCGCACCGCCCGAGGAGTTCGTTACGAACTCGTACAAGGTGTCTGACCAGATCGACCGTGGATACTTTGCCAGAACTTGGATGATTTTTTTCTTTGAGGAAGCAGGCTCGTTCTTCAGTAGCTCAAGCAGGGCCTCATGTGCTGCACCAAACCGCGATCCCGCCAGGCTTTCGATCGCCGATGACGAAATTGGTTCCACATTCCGCTTGGCGTAATAGACAAGCTTCTCAATCGCCGACGCCTCGCCGAAATGGCTCAGTGCCTGAATTGCGGATTTCTGCAATTCAGGATCCTGATCCTCGGCCCACTCAAAGATCTGAGGAAGCTTGTCGACATCCAACCGACCTCCCCCGAACGCAAGCGCCGCGGGACGCGTCAGAGGATTTCCCTTTTGAATCTCGTTGAAGAGTTCGTCGCGCGGCAAGGAAAGATAGGCCGTCCGCAGCGCGGCCCCCACCGATTCCGTCGTCGTTTTGTGGACTCGAGACGGCGATGTCGGCCTGAGACCATTTCGGGATTGTGCGTCATCACCGGAAGGAAATTCGGTGAGATGAAACTCGCGAATCGCGGCGGGAATCACGGGATAATTTGCATTGTGGTTGGGGTTTCCACCGTTACCGACTGCGGCGGTCATCAGCCATTGCATCGTCGGTTGATCAGGGGGGGTCGCTCCTTCATTCCATCTCACAACGACACGCGCCACCTTCTTTTCAACGAGTGCGTCGAGTTCGTCGACGAATGCACCGGCGTTGAAAGTATTCATGGAACCGCCGATGGTCAGGAGAGCGAGACACTCTCTGGGACCGATCCGCTGGACGTCGAGACTTAGTTGTGCCCGCTGCAATTCGTTGACATTGATTTCTTTCGTGGTTTCGCCAAGTTTGATCTTCAGGCGGCACTTTGGCACGTTCGAACCGGTCGGCAGCCCAGGGTAAATGAGCCACATTCCGGTTTGTCCACCGGCGGGCAATCGCCATTCTTTGGGTGGCTTCACGGCAGCGATCTGCGTGTGTTGTTTCCCCGACGGAATTGTGTAGTTGAGAAGTTGTCGCGGAAGTTCCTTCAGCTTGCGATCTTCACCATCGATTTCGGCAATCACCTGGTCCTGGGAAATTGTGAAGGTCTGCTTGGTGGTATTGGCCAGCATCACATGCAGCGCCAGATACCGGGTCTGCGAATTGTCGGCGTAGAACGGGGCCAGGTGAGCGACGTCCAGCATGGCCAGAATCTGCGGTTCGATGACTGTATCACTTGCTGGCGCTTGCTGCTTCAGCCGCTCAACGTCCCCCTCCAGCTTGTTGATGCGGTCGATCAAAGCCTTTAGGGCCGCGGGATCGGTTGTCGTTTCAGACTTGGTTGGGGCGTCTTGGGCAACGCACAACGAAAGAAAATTCGAGCTCGCCCCCAACATCGACGTGAACAACGTGGCCCGGACAAGCCATCGTTTTGCTTGAAAGATTCCGATCAGCATTTGAACCTCGCTCCTTCGCACGGCCACCGGTTCACGCAATGACCGGCCCGACAGAAAGATCAATCCATGTGTGAAACTCTTGGCCTGGCCCAAGCACGCGCCAACCCACGTCCAGCCCCTGCGCCTGAAGATTCACCGCGTTTGTGGGACAAGTATACGGTTCGAGACAGACTGCTGCCCGATTCGGCGGCGTGAAGGCCACAATTTCTCGAAAGATCGGAGGACACGTGAGCGTGACCTGCAGGCCAGCTCGCTCGTCAAGAACCAGGCAGTCGTATTGCGGCCCTTCGTATTCAAGATCCGTGTAGACGTCGTCTAGTTTCAAGACACTCAGATAGGCTCCTTCGCGAAGATCATTCTCGTCATTGACGCGAATCCGTTTGCCGGTGGGCAAACAATCGACCAATTCCCAGAGTGACTTGGCCGGAACCTCCACCAGACAGTCTTCCACGCGACTTTTCGCGTCGAGCGGAACCTTAAAATAGGGATGGGTTCCCAATCCCCACGGCAGCTTGTGAGTCCCCGGATTGCTGATTCGGAAACGGCTGAGCAGCCTGGATCGAACCAATTCGTAGTCAACTTCGATCACAAAATCGCTCGGCCAAAGCTCGACACGATCCGGAGCATCAACGCTCAGTTGAAACTGGCCCGTAACGAAATCCGCCGATTGCCGAATGACACGCCAGGGGCGATCCATGCACAGACCGTGTATGGCGTTGCCCCATTTGTCGGTTCCAGGCAGGACGTATTCTTTTCCATTCCACGAGAATCGACCATCGCGAATTCGATTCGGAAACGGGAACAGAATCGGAATTCCACTACCACTGGCCTTCTGGCCACCCGATTCGAAGCCTGAAACCGCATCCAGAACATCGATCGTTTTTCCGCCGACGACCGCCCGGAACTCGAAACAGTTGAAGCCCAGCTCAGGAGCAATACGCGCCGTTGAACCACTGAGGGGATCGGTAATCGTGATCACTGCCATGACGTCGCTGGAACTCCGAGAGGATAAGCAAAGTTTACAAACGACTTTGTCAAAATATACCAGAACTTCATCCACCAGGCATCTGGGGGTCACCCGGATCTCGATGAATTTTCAGTGAGCCGAAGTTGACGAGGCGCGCACTGAAGCCAATAAAAGAACCCCAAATGCGCATTCCTTGGCGGCGAAATGACAAACCAGAACGCGTCTATGATCGCCACGTGCTCGGTTGAATTGCCACCAGGATCGATTGACGGAATGTCTGGCGGACATCAAAACCTGAATTGAGACGCAACGGAACCCGCTGCAAGCAGGTCAACGAGCCAGCTGGCAATGCTCGCGAATCGTCCCGAGTAGAATGACTGCGGCACTAGATCGAGTAGTCCTGGGCATCTTTCGTAAAGACGCGCACCCGGCGGGCGGCGACGAAGACTCGATCACCTGGCGTCAACTGAAGTTCGGAATATCGCTCCAAACTCAGATCGACACTCAGTGCCAGCCCGAATTGTTCTGAGAATACGCGAACTTTGGCAACGGATCCTGCGGGGTTCAATTGCATGACCCGCACTTCAAGGCTTGAGTCACCAAATGGCATCCGTTCAATGTCCAGTTCGTGTGGACGGACATAGGCTGTGGCATTCCGCGATTCCGCATGGGGATACTCGGGATAGGCAACATTCAACGCCCCCAACATGGCCATCCCATTCTCGACACGGCCGTGGAAGACATTGACGTTCCCAAGAAAATCCATCACGAACGGGGTCGCTGGGTGGTCAAAGACTTCTTGTGGCGTGCCCGCCTGCTCAATGTGCCCCGCTCGCATGACGACGACTCGATCTGCAACCTCAAATGCCTCTTCCTGATCGTGGGTCACGAAGACCGTCGTCAAATGAATTTCATCATGCAGCTGTCGGAGCCACTGACGTAGCTCCTGCCGGACTTTGGCATCGAGAGCACCGAATGGTTCGTCGAGCAGCAAGATGCGCGGCTGCACGGCCAGGGCACGAGCCAACGCCACACGTTGCCGCTGCCCCCCCGAAAGCTGCGCGGGATACCGACCGTTGAGTCCTTCGAGTCGGACCAAGTGCAACAGCTCATGAACACGGGCATTGATTTCGGCGTTCGGTCGTTTACGCACCCGCATGCCGAAGGCGACGTTCTCAAACACGGTCATGTGCCGAAACAGGGCATAATGCTGGAACACAAACCCGACCTGACGATCTTTGGGCGACTGCTTTGTGACATCCTCATCTTGATAGAGCACGACGCCGCGATCGGCCGATTCCAACCCGGCGATGATCCGCAGCAGGGTCGTTTTTCCTGATCCAGAAGGCCCTAGTAGAGCAAGTAACGATCCACTTTCCGCTTCGAGACTGACGTCATCGAGCGCCTGAAACGTTCCAAACTGCTTGTAGAGATTCTTGACGACGATACTCATGGGAACCCGCGCGATGAAAGACCAGAAAGGGCGAGCAAGACATTGCAGACCGAGGCGGCAGAGAAACCGCGACTACTCGAGCTGTTGAACTTTGGCAGCTTGGCGCAAGTCCTCTTGAGTCTTGTGCTCGAGCGCAATTTTCACAAACAGCGTGACGAGCGCCAGCATGGTCAGCAATGAAGCCAGCGCAAACGAACTGGAGATCGAGTCACTTGTCATGCCGTCCATCAGGGTGCTGACACGAATCGGCATCGTTTCCGTCTTGCCGACGAGTCGTCCCGAGACCACATAAACCGCACCATACTCTCCCATAGCCCGGGCATTGCAGAGAATCACGCCGTACAAAAGGCCCCACTTGATGTTCGGAACGGTCACTCGCCAGAACATTTGCCAAGAATTGGCCCCCAGGCTGATCGCCGCAATTTCCTCGTCAGGACCGATTGCTTCCATCACGGGAATCAGCTCACGTGCCACGAAGGGCAGCGTCACGAACGTCGTCACCAGCACGATCGCCGGCCAAGCATGCAGAATCTGAATGTTGTACATTCGCAGCCATGGCCCCAGATAGCCCCTCTCGCCAAAAATCAGCACAAACATCAGTCCGGCGACAACAGGCGAGATCGCAAATGGCAAATCAATTAAAGTCGTGAGTAACGTACGCCCCCAGAAGCGAAACCTCGTGATGCACCACGCGGCGGCAACTCCGAAG
This sequence comes from Schlesneria paludicola DSM 18645, assembly GCF_000255655.1. NCBI lineage: Bacteria > Pseudomonadati > Planctomycetota > Planctomycetia > Planctomycetales > Planctomycetaceae > Schlesneria > Schlesneria paludicola. Next base: position 1,174,495 of record NZ_JH636435.1, read on the forward strand.
ATGACATTCGCGACGACGGTGATCGGCACCACGAACAGCGTCAACTTGATCGCATGAACGGTGTCTTTGTCCCCTACCAAGCTATTCCAATAGGATGCGAATCCGTTGGAAAACGCAGAATAGAAGACATTGACGAGCGGAATCACCACCAGGACGACCATCGTACAGACGGCCAGACTGATCAAAGTCCAACGGACCCACAGCGGATCTTCTTGGGCGGCGCGCCCCTGTGAAATTGTCGTTGATGTGGACGGGGGCAGATGTTTGGGCACCGCGTGCACGGTAATCGCCTCGATTAGGAATTGATCTGAGTCTTTTCAATGCATCCGTTGGGCCACGCGCCCGAACGAAATCAAAGTCATCGCGATCATCTCAATTTCTAATGAGCAGAAGAATTCGCCGCGGCAGTCCGCTGCTCAAGGGAATTGATGATGATCAACATGACAAACGACGCGACCAGCAGCACAACAGCGACGGCAGTGGCTTCGGCATATCGAAACTCTTCCAGTTTTTGAACAATCATGACAGGAGCGATTTCATCCGTACCCGGCGTGTTGCTCGAGATAAACACAACCGAACCGTATTCGCCAATGGCCCTGGCGAACGTCAGAGCAAAGCCGGTTGTCAACGCGGGATAAAGCGCCGGCAGCAACACTTTTGTGAACGTCTGCCATCGTGTCGCGCCCAGGCATGCGGCCGCCTCTTCAACGTCGGCTTCCATACTCTCCAGCACGGGCTGGACGGTTCTGACGACAAAGGGCAGGCCAATAAAGGCCAAGACGAACACAATTCCAGCCTGCGAATAGGCAAGCTTGATCCCCCACGGAACGAGGAACGCACCCAACCAACCGTTATCAGAATACAAGCTGGAATAAACCAAGCCCGCAACCGCTGTCGGCAAGGCAAACGGAAGATCGACAAGCGAATCAAAAAAACGCTTGAAAGGAAACTGATAACGAACGAGCACCCAGGCGAGCAGCAGTCCCAAAATAGTGTCGATCACGGCCGCCATGAATGAGGCACCGAAAGTGACCACGTACGAAGCACGCGTCCGCTCAGACCAGACTGCTGCAATAAACTGCTGTGGCGATAATGACAGAGCTTTCAAGAAACAGGCGCCCAACGGAATTACAGCGAGAACAAACAGATACGAAACGGTGTAACTGAGTGTCAGCCAAAAACCTGGAAGGACGCGATGTGTGGACATGAAACAAAGACTCTCTGATCGATAAAGGAAATCTCGAAGTCGGCCCGATCCTTCGTCATTTTTTGAAATACGCCCACGAATTGAAGACGGCATACCCGCTCAATCTGGTCGCATTTCGAGTTGTCTAGGATGAAAATGTTTGCCAGCGAGGTCGCGTCGCAGCCCATTTTGCCAACCAGGATGAAGTGACACGCCGATCAAGACGTGATTGGCGCAACACCGTAATCTGGTCATCACCCCGTTAGGGAGGCATCTCATAGCGAAATCTCTCCGATTTCGCGAGGGATCTTACAATGGTGCCGAAGGTATCGCCTCATCGTCAGCAGAGACCACAACCGCGGTTCGACGAAGATCAACCGCGAAACGAAATGGCAATCGAACTGAACATCGAATATCGAATCGAAGGAATGAAAAGCACGACGACGCATCAGCCCTTCATTTTGCTTATACGCCAGTGAAAATCACACGCCCCAACTAACGTTGCCTGGCAGGCAAAAAGGATCGCCGGTGCGGCGAACCCGAACCGGCGGAACAACAGAAGCCGATCGTCACTTCCGACTAGTGTAGATACTATCGAATACGCCGCCATCAGCAAAGAACTTGGCCTGCGCGGCGTCCCAATTCGGCACAATATCCGAGAGTGGAAACAGCTTGATTTCCGGGAATTTGTCCGCCACTTTGGCAAGCACCGCGGGATCCGTCGGACGATAGAAGTGCTTGGCGATAATTTCCTGCCCCTCAGGCGTGTACAGGAACTTCAGATACGCTTCGGCGGCAGCCCGAGTCCCCTTTTGATCGACAACCTTGTCAACAATCGCGACATGCGGCTCATGAATAATGCTTAACGATGGGTAAACCAACTGAAGCTTACCTTTGGATTCTGATACTTCGAAATGGGCTTCGCTTTCCATGGTAATATGCACGTCCCCAAGACCTTTCTGCGCGAACGTGATCGTCGCACCACGCGCCCCGGTGTCGAGGTTAGGAGCGTTTTTGTACATCTTCGTAATGAATTCAACGGCCTGCTCTTCCGTTCCTCCATTGAGCACAACACTCCCCCACGCGGCGAGCAAGCTCAGACGGCCATTGCCGGAAGTTTGCGGATTGGGAGTGATCACTTTCACCCCATCCTTCACGAGATCACTCCAATCCTTAATCCCCTTTGGATTTGGTGTTCGCACGACGAATACGACGGTTGAAGTATAAGGTAACGAACGATTGGGGAGCGCATCTTCCCACTTTTCTCGCAACAGCCCCTGCTTGCGAAGCGCATCGGTATCGGTCCAGATTGACAAGGTCGCCACATCGGCTTGCAACCCGTCAATAATCGCACGGGCCTGACTGGCTGAACCACCGTGGGATTGCTCGATGGTCAGTGCATTACCCGTATCCTTCTCGAACTTGGGGATAAACGCCTGATTCAGATCTTTCCACAATTCACGAGTAGGGTCGTACGAGACATTCGTCAACTGAATGGGACCGCCCCCGGAAGGAGGTGCAGACTTCCCAGCATCGCCCTCTACCACCTTCGGCTGATATCCTGGACGATCGGGCGTTAGATCTGCGCCGCTCCCGCAGCCGAATGCCGCTATGACAATCAGAGAGACGCCCCAGACTCGACGATTGACCCGCTTCATTCCAGACTTCCTCAAAGAGACAACACAATCGCCAATGAAGTTCATGATACTTATAGAGGCACCGAAGACGGTGCACACCGAACCAGCCGATCTAGATCCCGTCCCCACCAATAAATGCCGAGCTAAATACTTCGGATTTAGTGACTGGCTGCATCCCATAGACAGCCGCCAGATTGGCCTCATCCATTCGACGCGACGAGTAGTTTCGAATGTCGAGCATGATGCGGCGGAACCGGCAGGTTGATTCCTGTGAGCAAGGCTCGTAGACGGTCGCGGAAACGCAACCAATCGGAGCGATCAACCCATCGAAGAAACGAACGATCTGCCCCATCGTGATCTCTTCGGGACGCTTCGCAAGTTCAAACCCACCAATGCGTCCCGGGATACTCTTCACCCATCCCTTGGTCTTCAGTTCAAGCATGATGTGCTCAAGGAATCGCCGCGGCACATCATTTTTTTCCGCCAATTCACGAATCGACACCGGACCTTGTCCGTATCGACCCACGAGAGTCATCAATGCACGGAGTGCATAATCTGATTTTCGCGACACTTTCATCGACTTTGCCGCCTCTCCACCTTGAGCAATAAGTACGACTCCACTGATGATACTATTGACAACGAGAACATTTGTCAAACTGGCATCCCACTGCAAATTTGTCCGATTTGACTCGCTTGACGCGATCCGAACGTGCCGATAAATTACCACCAACTTAGTATTGATTTAATTCACCGCAACCAAACAGACCACCCATCCACGGACAAGGGGAAATCGCGGCCATGTCAGTCTACAAGGACAACTCGGAATCGATCGGCCACACACCACTCATCCGCATCAACCGCCTGACACAGGGACTTGGCGCAACGGTGCTCGCGAAGATTGAAGGCCGAAACCCCGCGTACAGCGTGAAGTGCCGAATCGGCGCCGCCATGATCTGGGACGCCGAAGCCAGCGGGAAGCTCAAACCAGGCATTCATGTCGTTGAACCGACGAGCGGCAACACTGGTATCGCTCTCGCCTTCGTCTGCGCGGCACGTGGATACACGCTAACCCTCACAATGCCCGAGACAATGTCCCTGGAACGCCGAATGATGCTCAAGAGCTTCGGCGCGAACCTAATCCTGACTCCCGGTGCTGAAGGGATGAAGGGCGCCATTGCAAAAGCGGAAGAACTGTCGAAGCAGCCAGGCTGGTTCATGCCACAGCAATTTACCAACCCTGCAAACCCCGAAATCCACTTCAAGACAACAGGCCCCGAGATCTTCCAGGACACGGAAGGAAAGATCGACTATTTCGTCGCTGGGGTCGGCACCGGAGGCACAATCACAGGTGTTTCCCGATACCTTAAACAAGCCAAGAACTTGCCAATCAAATCAATTGCGGTTGAACCTGCCGCCAGCCCGGTCATTTCCGGCGGTTCGCCCGGACGCCATAAGATTCAGGGAATTGGAGCGGGCTTTGTCCCAAAGATCCTGGATGTCAGCCTTCTCGACGAAGTCCTGCAAGTGACCGACGACGAGGCAATCGAAACCGCGAAACAATTAATGAAGCTCGAAGGAATCTCGTGCGGAATCAGTTGCGGTGCCGCGATGGCCGCGTGCCTGAAGATCGCTGCCCGCCCCGAAGCTGCGGGCAAAACGATCGTGACGGTCTTGCCGGATAGCGGCGAGCGATACCTGTCGACTGCACTGTTCGACAAAGAAACTCTGGGCTAGACGCCGCTCGACAATCAGCGAAGAAATCGCCTCTTGCGATTTAATCACCCACTTGCGTGGAATTTCTTCGCAGTTCCCCTAAACTGACGGCCGCTCGAAGATCGTTCGGCCGTTTCGCGGCAGTTGCCATCGCGATTCAAATCACCTTTCTGGAAGGGCCCAGGTGTCTGATAATCTTCTGCAACGCAGCGTGACGACTGCAGTCGCCCGAAATCTGACGAGTACCACCAAGACATCACCAAAAATGATGTCGATCACGCCACGCTGGCTCTTGCGGCTTTTGCCGTGGGTCCATGTCGAAGGCGGAACCTACCGCGTCAATCGAACGAAAGTCGAACTGTCAAAGGCCGAACGGATCGACGTCGATTTTTCAGACGACGTTCCTTCGTTCTCTCCCGACGCACTACGAAACGTGCCGCTGTTTTCGCGGTTGCCGATCGATATCTCGGCACGCATGGCCAGCCGATTCAAGACGGAAGTCGTGTCATTGGGGAACGAACTGATTGTCGAGGGATCTGACGGCAATAAGTTCTTCATCCTTGCACAGGGGCAGGTCGAAGTCCTCAGCAAAGGTGCCCACGGCAGCAACCTGAGGATCGCGTTGCTCACCGAAGGTGAGTTTTTCGGCGAATCCGATGTCGTCTCTGACAAACAATCCGATGTGACCATCCGCACGTTGACCCCCTGCGTGCTGCTGACGCTTTCCCGAAAAGACCTCGACTCGGTGCTCGCGGAAATCCCGAACTTCAAATCGGAATTCCAGAGGGCGATTGACTCGCACAGGGAACTCCGATCGACAGTCAATCGCTACGGCGAACGAAACATTGATCTCGTTTCAGGCTTCGCCGAAAACGTTGAAATTCCGGAAACATTCGTCGACTATTCCGCAAACCCGCGCGAGTATTCCTTGTCTGCGATTCAGACGATAGTGCGCGTTCATACGCGAGTGTCCGACCTGTACAACGGGCCGTACAATCAACTCGAAGAACAGATGCGGCTGACGATTGAAGGGATCAAAGAACGCCAGGAATGGGACCTGATCAACAGCAAGAAGTTCGGTTTGCTTCATTCTGTCGACCCGGCGATGCGAATCAGCACCCGTTACGGTGCTCCGACCCCCGACGATTTGGACGAATTGCTGGCGCAAGTCTGGAAAAAGCCGGCCTTCTTTCTTGCCCACCCCAAAGCCATCGCGGCTTTCGAACGAGAGTGTACGTGGCGCGGAGTTCCGCCCGTGACAACCTTGCTGTTCGGGACACCTGTTATCAACTGGCGCGGTGTGCCAATCGTTCCGTGCGACAAACTGGAGATCGGAAAGAGTAGCGCTCAAACATCCAGCGGCGGAACCGGCACGACAAGCATTCTGCTGCTTCGCGTCGGTGAAGCGGATCAAGGCGTTGTCGGACTTCATCAAACCGGGATTCCCGGCGAGATCATGCCCAGCCTTTCTGCCCGCCTGATGGCAACCGACAGCTTGGGCGTCGCTTCATACCTGCTGTCATTGTACTCCTCGTGCGCCGTGTTGACAGATGACGCGGTTGGCGTCCTCGAAAATGTCGAAGTCGCATACTACCACGACTACGATCACCGCAATCCGGGCGGGTTCGAACACGGCCTCGGTATCTGACGCGATCACGCCACATTCATCTCGTTCAATCATCAACACATCTTCGGTTACATCGATTTCGAGAAAGGACTTCACGAAACATGTCAGACAGTCTATTGCAGCGCAGCGTCACCACATCCGTGGCCAGAAACTTGGCCACGACCACGAAGACATCACCCAAAATGATGTCGATCACGCCGCGCTGGATGCTAAGCCTGCTCCCTTGGGTCCAGGTCAACGGCGGCACGTATCGAGTGAACCGTACCAAGGTCGAACTCTCCAAAGCGGATCGCATCGGGGTCGACATCACCGGCGACCTGGCATCCTTCTCACCCGAGTCCCTCCGCAGCGTACCGCTCTTTTCGCGGTTGCCTGACGCCATTATCGCGAGGATGACCAGCCGCTTCAAAACGGAAGCCGTCTCGCTGGGCAACCGCCTGATCGTCGAAGGGGAAGACCGCAGCAAGTTCTTCATCATCGCACAGGGGCAGGTTGAAGTCCTGAGCAAAGGCGTCCACGGCAGCAATCTGCGCATCGCACTGCTGACAGAAGGAGAATTTTTCGGTGAAACCGATCTCGTCTCCGAAAAGCCATCAGACGTCACGATTCGAACAACGACGCCTTGCGTGCTGCTGACGTTCTCACGCAAGGATCTAGATGCCGTTCTGAAAGAGCTTCCAAACCTGAACGACGAGTTCAACAAAGCGATTGAAGAGCATCTCGAACTGCGTTCGACCGTCAACCGCTTCGGCGAACGGAATATCGACCTGGTTTCCGGCTTTGCCGAAAACATGGAAATCCCCGAAACATTCGTCGACTACTCCGCAAATCCCCGAGAGTACTCGTTGTCGGCCGTGCAGACAGTTGTGCGAGTTCATACGCGCGTCTCAGATCTTTACAACGGCCCCTATAACCAGCTCGAAGAACAGATGCGGCTGACGATCGAAGGGATTAAAGAACGTCAGGAATGGGAGCTGATCAACAGCACGAAATTCGGACTGATCCATTCCGTCGATCCCGCCATGCGCATCAGCACCCGGTACGGTGCACCGACCCCCGATGATCTAGATGAACTGTTGGCTCTGGTCTGGAAGAAGCCTGCGTTTTTCCTCGCTCATCCGAAAGCGATCGCGGCGTTTGAACGTGAATGCACGTGGCGCGGAGTGCCCCCAGTTACGACAGTCATCTTTGGCACGCCCGTGATCACATGGCGCGGTGTTCCGCTCATTCCTTGCGACAAGCTCGAAATGAAGAGTCGGTACCAATCAAATCAGTGGTTTGGCACGACGAGCATTCTGCTCCTTCGCGTGGGCGAACAGGATCAGGGAGTCGTGGGACTTCATCAGGCGGGAATCCCGGGTGAAATCATGCCAAGCCTGTCGGCACGCCTGATGGGAACCGACAGCCTGGGTGTCGCGTCGTACCTGCTGACGTTGTACTTCTCGTGCGCCGTCCTGACGGACGATGCACTGGGTGTTCTTGAGAATGTCGAAGTCGGATACTACCACGACTACGAGAATCGCAAGCCTAAAGTGAAATAACCATCGGCGAATCCGTTACGGAACCCTCCTGAACGTGTCCCAAAGGCCGAGAAATGACTGACGTGACCCCTGATCTGATTGCCCAAATCGCCACCCGTTTGCTCCAGGAAGGTTCGCAGCCCACCGTCGGGCAACTCCCTGCAGCAGACGCACATGCCCCTGCGGGTTATACATCCCAAGCGGTTACTCAACAGAGTTATCCACAAGCGGGCGATGTTCCGTCCGCATATGGCAGCCGCCATCCGGGTAGTGACCAGTTCCAGGCAAATCGATCATTCATTCCTTCGGCGACGGCGGGTGACTCACCGGCCAACCTGAGTTCCGGCGGTGCCCACCCAGCAGATATTTACCACTTCGCCCCGAGCGAACTTTCGCAGGTCTCACACGAGATCCATGGCGGAAGTCCTGTAAGCATCAGTCCTGCGGCACCGCACGAAGTGGCGGATGTTTCCCCAGATGGGCTGCGCCGTTTCGTCGACCAGATTCGAAACCCTGACGCACATCAGCCGGCGGGGTTCTGTCCTGGCGCCCCGGGAATCTCGTTCCTGCAACAAATCCTGTCTCCGAAACAGATTCCTGCTCCCGTCACATCGGGAGGGGCACGTGCGTTGGATATCCCCTCGATTCGCCGTGATTTCCCGGCACTCAATCAGCGCGTCCACGGCAAGCCGCTGATCTGGTTCGACAACGCTGCGACCACGCAAAAGCCACAATCCGTCATTGATGCCATCTCGTACTATTACGCGCACGACAATTCGAACATCCATCGCGCGGCGCATTCGCTGGCGGCCCGTTCGACCGACGCATTTGAAGGCGTTCGAGACAAGGTACAGAAATTTCTCGGAGCAGCCACTTCCAAAGAAATCATCTTTGTGCGCGGAACGACCGAGGGGATCAATCTGATCGCACAGACGTACGGCCGGAAGTTTTTACAGCCGGGTGACGAGATCCTCCTCTCGACTCTGGAACACCACGCGAACATTGTCCCCTGGCAGATGATCGCAAAAGAAAAGGGCGCGGTCATCCGTGTCATTCCGGCGAATGACCGGGGTGAAGTCATGCTGGAAGAATACCAGGCACTGCTTGGCCCTCGAACCAAGTTGGTCGGACTGACTCAGGCCTCGAACAGTCTGGGCACAATCCTTCCAGTGACAGAAATGACGCAGATGGCCAAGCGCTACGGTGCACGCGTCGTGATCGACGGGGCTCAATCGGTTTCCCATATTCCCGTCAACGTTCAAGACATCGGCTGCGACTTCTTCGTGTTCTCGGGCCACAAGATTTTCGGTCCCACCGGAATCGGTGTGGTGTATGCACGACAAGAACTGCAAGAGATCATGCCTCCCTGGCAGGGTGGCGGAAACATGATCAGGAACGTGACTTTCGAAGAGACCTCTTACGCCGAGCCTCCCGCAAAGTTCGAAGCGGGAACACCCAACATCGCCGACACGGTCGGGTTGGGAGCGGCGCTCGATTATGTCCAACGACTTGGCCTGCCAAACATCGGCAAGTACGAGCATGAATTGCTCGAATACGCCACCGAGCGTTTGCGGCCCATCAATGGAATCCGACTGATCGGCCAGGCACGCGAGAAAGTCAGCGTCATCTCATTCGTCATGAAAGACCGTCGCACCGAGGACATCGGCAAGCTGCTGGACCTTGAGGGCATCGCAGTGCGCGCAGGCCACCACTGTTCGCAACCGTCGCTTCACCGATATGGAGTCCCTGCCACAGTCCGCCCGTCATTTGCGTTTTACAACACCAAAGACGAAATCGACCACCTGATTGCTACGCTCAAGCGGATCAGCGTCGGTACCGTGCCAGCCCCGGCTTGAGACGGCCATCGCAATCACGGCCGGCCTCGTACTTAATGACACGGATGTCAGATCCGGCGATGGAATGGTCATCGGGGCTAGGTGACACGCACACCTTTTTAGGGTTGACCGTCAGGTTCATCCATCGGTTTAACGTTGACGATCGCATCTGGTGAGTCAGACGATTCGTTTTCTCCATACGTCAGAATCACGGCCGCGAGTCCGCCAAACATCACAGCCATATCCGCAACGTTGAAGATTCCCGTTCGCAGCGGTCCAATCCCCAGATTGATGAAATCGGTAACCAGTCCGTGATTGGAAACTCGATCGATCAGATTTCCGATACCGCCCGCGAGAATAAAGAGGACTGCGATATAAAGCCGTTGGTCGAAAGTGCGTCGAAAAGTGAGAAACACCAAAATCCCGACCATCAGGCAGACATTCGTCAGCACGAACAGCCAGGGGCGAATCGCATCAGGGAGGTTGTGCCCCAGGCTCAGAAATCCACCAGGATTGAGCGCATATTGAAATCGAATTGTATCTGACAAAAATGACATTGGCGCAGCGTCTCGGAGCGTTTGTGAGGCGATTACCTTGGTTGCCTGGTCACAACCAACGCACGACATCAGAATGAATGCCGAGAGCAGCAATCGTCGAGGATTCCAAAACATTGTGTTCATACGTCCCGACTCACTTCGCAATTTCGAGAAACCTTTGGCCTGAATCATTCGCGCAGGGCTCTCCGACACCGCCAGGAAGTTGACGCCGCCTGAGCGCGTGAGAACGTAAGCTGTTTCAATCTCTTGAAACTGTCAATCCGAGATTTGCCCCGAAAAGACGCCTGACACCTGACCAAGACGATCGGGCAGGGGGTCACTCCACGCGATCGAGCGCGGCCCGCACAATCGCCAAGCGCTCATTTAGGCATGTGGTCACCTCGTCCAGTGTCTCACCGCCAGCAAGAACCGTACAAATCGGCCACCCTGAATCGATTTGCGATCCCGGAATTGGAATGTCTGCCATGAAGGGAATGCCCCAAGAGTCGGTCGAGGGAAGGTAGGTCCGTAAATCGGGAACGCTCAATTCCTTGTTCGCATAGAGGATTTGCTTCATGACAATTGTCCCGCTTGGTGGGCGTTCGCGCGGAGCATCGGAGTACGAGGACTCGCGGTTGCAGTCCGAATTCAGGAACGAGCGTCCCTGTGCCAATTCGAGCACTTCGACCGATGCGGTATAGCGCGGGTTGACCTCGACCAGCCAGACAATCCCGTCCTTCCATTGAAAATCAAGCCCCATGAGCCCGCGCAGACCAGGTGCTCGTTCTGCAACCGCCTGGGCGATCCGAGTCACCTGCTCCAGAACATCCGAACTTCGATGCGTCGATGGGACGGGACCATACGAACCGCAGTACGTGAACCTTGATGGAGCACGAGAGGCTGTCCGCTCTTCGAGTTCTTGGCAAATCCCGAGACATTCAACGCGTCCCGCCTCGACCCGCAACAAGGCGGATTGCCCGACTCCCAGGACTCGCCTCTGGAAATAGTGAGATTCGGCGTACGACGAAGTGGCAGCGATTTCATCCCAGATCCTGACACACCGACCGCCTGCACTTGCAAGCGGCTTTTGCATCCAAGCCCCGTCGGGAAAGGGTGGCTTTCGTTCATCGCAGATTTCCAGAATCGGCAAGCCGGAGTTGATCAGGACTTGTGCCAGCCATCGAGGGTCGCGCACACACCGGACAGCAGCAGGATCGGCACCGAGCAATGGACCATATTGATCACCATTCGCCAAAATCCGCTCAAGGACATCCGGAGAGTTCTCAAGCGCGCCGCAGTAGAACCAACCGTCGGCTCGGACGTCCTTGATATCGTCCGGCAAACTTTCGGGATAATTGCTGACCGGCAAGACTTCTGCAGTTTCACGCAGATCAAAATCGGCAAACAGGTCCGCGCAGACCGGCTGCCAGCCTGCACGTCGAACGGAATCCGCCGCCGCGCGCGTGCTCCCTCCCACAATCAGAATTCGCCGCCGCGTCATACGCCTTAACCAAGGTTTAGCTGCCACATCACGCACTGGGCCCCTGCATCATGGATACTGATGCAGGGGTCGCGAAATGGGCGCAAATCGAATCCACGAAAATCCAAGATCTTTTTGACGCAAAACATAGGTCGCGATGAACTTGAGTACAACCGGACAGGACAATTCGACTCGTTCAGGACGGCATGAAGATCCGCGTCCCATTGATGCGACATTTGTTCAGACATGGGTTACTGGAAAAACTGCTGTTGAATGTGGTATCAATTGCAGACCTGTGATGGCGAAATGTGAGATTCCGATCATGAGATCGGGCTTGCCTCCTCAGTCCGGAGGGCAAGAGCCGTCAGCCAAAGTCAACTTGAGGAGGATTGCAGCATGTCGTTTTACGTTGGTGAAGCACTGTCCGGTGACGGAAATGAGATTGCTCATATCGATCTGCTGATCGGCGATAAGTCAGGACCCGTCGGTGTCGCATTTGCGAACGCCTTGTCGAACCAGAGCCAAGGGCACAGCAACCTGTTGGCGGTTTTGACCCCCAACCTGGCCGTGAAGCCAGCGACCGTCATGATCACAAAAGTGACGATCAAGGGCGCCAAGCAAGCCGTTCAGATGTTCGGCCCCGCTCAGTACGCGGTTGCGAAGGCTGTTGCCGACTCGGTTGCTGCAGGCGTGATTCCCAAGGATCAAGCCGAAAAGCTGTGCATCGTTTGCGGTGTGTTCATTCACTGGGAAGCCGCCGACGATAAGAAAATCTTCCAATACAACTACGACGCCACGAAACTGGCGATCGCTCGCGCGATGAAGAACGAGCCAAGCGCCGACGAAATGGTTGCAAAGAAGGACTCGGCCAAGCACCCATTCTCGGGTGTTTGATCTGATTTCTCGGACATTCCATCGGACTCAAGCCCATCAGACGTCGTGCTGATGGGCTTGAGTTCATGTTGAGCACATAAAAGTTGGAAGCGGCAAGGCACCTGTTCGTCGGCAACGCATCGGCGTAACAGACCTGCCAGCAACGTTGCTGGTGTTTCGAATCAAGCCCCATATGCACGGCGTCTGGCACCATGAAAAAAATCCTCATCCAACTCGATACCGACCCGTTTCCCAGTACGTTTGACCGCGTCGTGGCGGTGGATGCCGGAGTTGACGAGCTGTTCAGCTATGGGGGCGTAACACCTGAAACCGTCGAAGGGTTGGTGCATGGAGCGATCTTCACCCGCAGCCCACGTGATTTGGTGAATACGGCGATTTTCGTGGGCGGAAGTCATGTCGCCGCTGGTGAAGCTCTCTTGAGAGCGGTCACGAAAACCTTGTTCGGACCGTTCAAGGTTTCGGTCATGATGGATTCGAACGGGTCGAACACAACCGCTGCGGCGACGGTGCTGACGGCCGCAAGACACCTTGATCTTTCGAATACAACTGCCGTCGTCCTGGGTGGAACCGGCCCCGTGGGCTGCCGAGTTACACAACTATTACTTGGTCAAGGTGCCACAGTGAGGCTCGCGTCACGATCGCTTGATCGCTCCAAGGCCACGTGCGAGTCGTTGGCATCAGTCGTGAATTGCGCCAAATTGTCGGCTCATGAATCACAGTCCGACGCCGGGCTGGCGGCGGCTTGTGCTGGCGTCGATTTGGTCGTGGCGGCGGGAGCGGCCAAAACGCGTTTGATCTCCGCTGCGCGGCTTCAGGCGATTTCCACATTAAAGCTGGCCATCGACCTAAATGCAGTCGCCCCGCCTGGAATCGAGGGCGTGGAAGTGATGGATAAGGCTCGCGAGCACGCACGATTCCTCGCTTATGGCGCGATCGGCGTCGGGGGCACAAAAATGAAGATCCACCTCGCTGCCATTAAGGACCTGTTCGCCACGAATGATCGCGTGCTAGATACTGTCGCGATTTACGATCTCGGCAAATCAATCTGATTTTCGTGATGCCAGTTCGTCAATCGATCGTCCAACGCAATTTGCGCGTAAAACAAAATTCCGCGTCCACCATGCCATGCGGCACCTGCTAAGAGTGAACGGCAGGGCCACTCATCGGCAGTGGCAAATCTGGCTGCGCAATAGGCTCAAAGCCAGCAACAGGTTGACGACCGCGGTGAAGACAAGTCATCGCAGCATCGCCGCGACCTGCTTAATGATGAGATCGTAAGCCGCGAAGCGGGCAAATAAGTTTCCGCGGCACGCGATTGGCGTCTCTAAAAACTCCAAAGAGCTGTCACTCTTCAGGTCGTTGTCGCGGGTCTCCTTGGGCAAGAGATTTACCTAACTTTGCAAACAGCAAAGTGAATTGTCCGGCAACGACCTTACCAGAAGACTTAAAATATCAGTGGGACGATGGGGCACGGACATCCAGAGATTCCACAAGAGAGTGGAGGTTAATATGAACATTCGGAAATGGATCATCGGCTACATGATGATTTCATCTTTCGCGTTGAGCCTTCCTAGCATGGCATTCGCACACGGCGGAGGCGGTGGACACGGTGGAGGCGGCCATGGTGGAGGAGGAGGCCACGGCGGCGGGGGCGGCCATTTTGGCGGGGGCGGCGGTCACTTCGGTGGTGGTGGAGGCCATTTCGGCGGTGGCCATGTGGGAGGTGGACACTTCGGTGGTGGCGGTATGCACATGGGTGGAGCTCACATGGGTGGAGCTCACATGGGTGGAGCTCACATGGGTGGAGCTCACATGGGCGGAGCTCACATGGGCGGAATGAATATGGGTGGCGCACGAATGGGTAGTACCCATATGGGAGGAACCCACCTCGGTGGCATGCGCATGGGCGGAAGTCAGATGGGGGGGATGCATGGAAACGGGGCCGCAAGCCTTCGCGGTCACTCAGGCAACCTTGGTGGCGGGCGTGTTGGCGGCAACTCGTTCCTTGGTCAACATGGAGGTGTCAATGGACATGTCGGTGGTTTAAGAACCGCATCTATGTCACACATGGGTAACGCCGGACTGGGACGTGGCGGAAATGGACACGGATCATTCCTGAATAGCCATGGAGGCAACTTCGGTGGCGGGCACGGTGCGGGAATTCGCACCGCGTCGTTGGGTCATAATGGGTTCAACCATGGTGGATCGCACCTTGGAGGCTTCAATGGCGGCTCGTTCGCGGGACGCCACGGGAACTTCGGCGGTATGAATCATGGGAATAACATCAACCACTTTAGCAACTACAACCACAATGGCGGATACGGTCGTGGCTACGGTGGCTGGGGCTATGGTCGAGGACTCGGCTACGGCGGATACGGTGGATGGGGATATGGTCGAGGACTCGGTTACGGTGGTTGGGGATACGGCCGATATGGGCTCGGATATGGAAGTTGGGGATATGGCCGAGGTTGGGGCTGGGGGTATGGATATCCATACTTCGGATATGGCTATGGCGCTGGCCTGCTGACTTCGCTGTTCTATGGACTCGGCTACGGTGGTTATGGTGGCTGGGGCTACGGCGGTTATGGTGGTTATGGTCTTTACAATGGCTATGGATACGGTGGTTACGGCTACGGGTACCCAGGTTATTCAAGCGGCTACGTCTACAACCCTTACAGCTATGGAATCGATTCCTACGGCGGCGTCTCGACAGCCACGATGGTAACGACACTTCCGTCGACGGTTGCGACGGCACCTGTGGCCTCAACGACCACGACCGATTCGACAGCGACAGGCTTTGCGGAAAAAGGCGAGGCCGCGTTCAAATCGGGCGAGTATGAAGGTGCCGCATACTCATGGCGACACGCTTATGTTGACAACCCGCAGAACCCCGTTCTGGGACTGATGCTGGGTCAGGCCTTGTTTGCAACTGGCAAATTCGAAGATGCTGCAGGAGCCATTCAAGCAGCCATGAGCCAAATGCCAAAAGACAAATGGAATACGGTCGTTGCGAACAGTCGCGAACTTTATGGCAACTACCAGGACTACACGACTCAGTTGCGAGCCTTGGAAACCGCTACAAGAGCAAAGTTGAACGAACCGGCATATCGATTCCTGCTTGGGTATCACTATGCTTATTTGGGATATCCACAGCAGTCCCTCGATCAACTCGACAAGCTTTTGACATTGGCTCCCGGCGATCAGCTCGCGAAGCAGTTGCGAGACGAGATGCGGGCGAAGTTGCCCAATCTCGATCCTCCCGTGATCGTACCGCCTGCTTCGACAACACCACCTGCACCGTCGGTACCGCCGACATCATCAGTGCCTTTGCCGCCACTAAACCCCAACTAATGACACTTCCGCTGCGACCTGTGAGCAACAACCGCAGGGAAAAGTGGCCAATACGCGGCAAGCTCATCAATGTGTCTATTTAGATTCGAGGTTCCACCAAACAATCATCACGAGTTGGTGCGGCGAGACTGATGAAACCGAGGCGCGTCTGGTGGGCGCGCCTTGATCGCGGATTGTGTCATGAGGCATGATCCGCGATTTTTTTCCAAACTCAGTTCCGGATGGCCAATCGACGATCTATTCGAGTCATCAGTCTTACACCCGTGGGTCGTGTCCTGCGGGTTCGGGAATCACACACCTCGCCCCATCGACTCCGACACCGGGCACTCGCTGCTCCAAACTCTCCAACTTTTCGCTTAAACGGTTCCGCATGCTTGCAGGGAAAGCCTGATTTGGTTGTATTACTTGGCCTACTGCTTGTGATTTATCCTTCCGCGAACAAGGTTTTTCCCTCATGCACGGATTCGACGCCGCACCAGACGCTCCTGAAACCACTTCATCGAGCGGCCCCTGGTGGAAAGAGTTGAACCGCTATCACTGGTTCGTACTCATCGTCGCGGCATTAGGATGGCTGTTCGACACGATGGATCAGCAGCTCTTCAATCTCGCTCGAGTCCCTGCGATGCGTGAGCTACTCGCACCTTCACCGGGGGTCTCTGCATCAGCGGGTGATGTCGATTTCTACGGGGGCATCGCCACCGCAATCTTCCTGCTCGGTTGGGCCAGCGGCGGACTGGGATTCGGCATCATGGGCGACCGAATTGGACGCGCTAAAACGATGCTTTTGACGATCCTGCTCTATTCCGCATTTACCGGCTTGAGTGCATTGTCCTGGGATTTTTGGAGTTTTGCGTTCTTCCGGTTCCTGACCGGTCTTGGCGTGGGCGGGGAATTTGCCGTCGGTGTCGCGTTGGTTGCCGAAGTCATGCCACTCAAAGCTCGACCGTTCGCTTTGGGACTGCTGCAAGCGCTCTCGGCTGTCGGGAATATCTCCGCAGCGATCATCAGTCTGCTGCTCGCGGATCTTGAAGAACATGGTGTCAGTGCCTGGCGCGTGATGTTCGTCATCGGCGCCGGCCCCGCACTGCTTGCCATCCTGATCCGTCGCCGTTTGAAAGAACCTGAACAATGGCAAGCCGCTTCCACCGAACAGATCCAGAAGCAGTTTGGTTCGTATGGCGAATTGTTTGGTAACCCACGCTGGAGAAAAAATGCCATCGTCGGCCTGATCATGGCCGCATCTGGCGTGATTGGCCTGTGGGGAATTGGATTCTTCAGCTTCGACCTCAGCCGTTCGGTCTTCCGAAAGACGTTTGAAATCGAACTGCGCAAAGACAACCAGGCAGAGAAGGATCGAGAGTTTGTGCGGTATGTCGCCAACAATCCCGAGATTGTGAAACAGAAACTGGATGACCCGATCGAAGCCAAGAAACTTCCGCAGCCCAATCAATTGCTGGGACTTGTTCCCGGCAACAAGGACGCCGAATTTCTCTACTCCAACCTACTGACTCAAATCAAAGCGGGCACACCAAAGAACGGCGAGGAACTGCTGTCGTCGATTGAGCAACCTGCTGAGGATCGCACACGTCGGCTGGAGTACCTGACGCAAGGTGACAGTTCGGCCCCGGCAAGCACCCTCGATGAACATGCCACGCGGATTACGACGCGTGCCAAGAAATTGAATAAGCAGTTGACCTTCTGGGCGGCGATGACGTCCATTATGCAGAATCTGGGATCATTCTTCGGCATTTACGCCTTCACTTACGTCACGCACTACGTCGGTCGCCGTGCGGCGTTCGCCGTAACATTCCTGCTCGCAATGCTCAGCACGATCATGGTGTTCGGGTATTTGACCGAATTCAGCCAAATCTTCTGGATGATCCCCATCATGGGCTTCTGCCAGCTCGCACTGTTCGGTGGCTATGCAATTTACTTCCCCGAGCTCTTCCCGACGCACCTACGAAGCACGGGAACATCGTTCTGCTACAACGTCGGCCGATTTGTCGCCGCGTGTGGGCCACTCACCTTAGGAACGCTCAGCAAATACGTATTTAGCTCGTATGCCGAACCGATGCGGCCCGCGGCCGTCACCATGAGCGTTATCTTTCTGATCGGCCTATTGGCATTGCCCTTCGCCCCTGAAACCAAAGGCAAGCCTCTTCCGGAATGATGCTGGCAACGAGTAGGCCGGGCCGTTCCGCAACTTGCGGCACGGCCCGCCATCGCTTTGATCAATGAATGTGATTCAGTCCGGGAATCACCACGTTCCGAGCAGTCGCCACCGCACAGATTTTGCTCCAGGTGGTCGAGTCGATATTTAATCCTGAAGCATCACGGCGGGCCTGTTCGCGCATTTCGGGTTCGCCGGGCAGCAGAATTTCGTCGACACCGCTGACCAGCCGACTCGATTTGACGAAGCGGCCGAGGGCCTCAATCTCATTATTATAGAAATCAGTTCCACAAAACGCCGCGGGATCAAGCAGGAACACCATAAAACCGTTGGCAACACGCGAAACGTCCGGTTTGCTGCACCCGGCACCGGTCATGGCCCCGGCAAACACTTCGCAAAACAACGAAAGTGCGAAACCCTTGTGTCCTGACATCGGCAGTAGCGCGCCCGGCGGTGTGGCGTAGTACTCTTCAGGACTCGTCGACGGCTCACCTCGGCCGTTGACGAATAGCCCTGGCGCAAGCTGCTCGCCTTTGTTTCGGGCCACTTTAATCTTGCCCTCGGCGACAGTGGAGGTCGAAATATCCATGACTATCGCCGCGCCATCGGATAAGGGCGCCCCGCCTGCCATCGGATTCGCGGACAAACGTCGCTCACATCCTCCATGAGGCGCGACGAGAACGCCACCGCCATGTGTGTTTGTCATCGCAAACGCAACAAGGCCCGCTTCGGCAGCCATTTCCATGAATTCGCCAACACGCCCCAAATGTCCCGATGCGCGCAACGAGAGGATGCAAGCCCCTTCCCCTTTTGCTTTCTCAATCCCTCGCGTCAAAGCCTGTCTTCCGATGACTTGGCCAAATCCAAAATGTCCGTCGAGAATCAGGATGCAGGGCTGTTCACGCACCACTTCCAGCTCACCGATTGGATTGATCCAGCCACGCTTGACCCAGTCGACGTATTCGATGATTCGAATGACACCGTGTGAGTCATGCCCCTTCAAATTCGCGAGGACCAGCGACTGCGCCACCTGCCGCGCAACACTCACGGGAATCTCGCTCTGCTCAAAAATTGCCGTCGCGAAATCAACGAGTACCGACGGATCGATGACCGGCATGAACGATTCCTTAACATCGTGTACCTGGATGTGGACACAGAATCAGAATGCTTGCCCAATCGCTCCATCGCACCTTTGGAATCCAACGTTCAACTCAGAATGCGTCAGCGAAAAGGCGAGAAGGCGCAACAGTCGGCATTCATCCGCTACAGAACCGCCAATGCTTCGCGCGTTCGCTGCAGTAGCGGTGAATCGTTCTCGCCCGCGGATCGCAAGTAGTACACACTGGCAGCTAAAAGCTGCGGGCGTACTGCCGGACTGGCATTCTGAATGTCTTCGAACGCCGATGCCGCAAATTTGAAATCGTGAGCGTCGGTCCCCTTAGTGAAAATCAGATGCCGCGCCGCGTCGAAGAAAGGCCCGATCGCGCCACCCGCACGGGCATAGGCCAACGTCTGCGCTGCGGCTCGATTTCGGTCCTGCTGCAGTTCCACGAATACCGTCTCAAGCTGTGCCGGCGGTTGATCGGAGGGCTGAAACTCGTCGATATTGGGTTTGTCGGGAAATCCCCCCCTTGCGCGAGTGCCCTCTCGAAACAACACAATCCATGATGCCGCCTGCAGCAACGACAACAAGCGGGTTGAGTCCGACCCACTCTCGCGGAAGATATAGAACAACGCATTCGTCGCGGTGGTAGCATGCAAGGGAACGATCGCTTGCTGTCGCATTAGCAGTTCGCTTGCCGCCAGCAACAGAGCATCCCACAATGACGCCGCCGACGCTCCCTGATTGAGATGACTGACCACCGCAAGCGCCGCGTCCTTCGGTGTCGCTTGCCGCAATGCCTGCACCAGTGATGTTGTTACCATCGGATCGATTCTTCCCGCCATCCAGTCGGGGCGAATTTGCTTAACCAACTCGAGGTTCACGTCATACGGAATCGCAGAGTCGCCTGGTCCGCCGTTGAGCAATCCGAAGACAAGAGACCGCATCACCGGTTCTGCATGCTCCCAGCCAATCAGCTCGAGCGTTCGCCAGGCCTGAGCCGCAAAAATCGCCTTATGGCCGATGTTCTGCCAGTCGCGAATGGCATACGGCCAGATGACTTCCATCACTTCCGTCGCACTTCCGGAACGGCACAATCCCGCAACGGCGACATCTGCGGCATCCGAATCCCAGCGATTCATGGCATCGATAAAGCGCTCGCGCGACTTGGATGGGGTTGGCACGGCCGCTTCATTGACCGGCGCCAAAACCCAATCCCCCTCTTTGACATCCTGCGCCTGCGCCGATTTGAAGTTGTCGAGCGCCCAGAAGAAGGGCAGAAGTCTATCCGGTTGTGCGGCGTCGAGAGACAATTGATGGGCCGAATTGATCACCATCACAGCGTGGAATTTGAATCCGACAGGTCTCGGTTTGATATTACGGATCCCTGCCAGAAACAATCCGCCAACCAACTGGCGATAACCCATTCCCGCTTTCAGACGCTCAACCGCCTTTTGCAAGATCTGTTCACGAGGCGTTTGCTCAATCCAGCTTGCGACGTCTTCCATTTCAGGCCGGAATCGCACAACGCTGGGCGTAACCTGCAGATCTTCAGCGCGCGCCATCGAAAGCGACAGCAGACTTTGCAAGGCAGCGCCCCCAGTAACGAGCGTGCCCCCCAATTCCCTCAAAAAATCCCGACGATCAACGAGCGACATGATCGATCCTCTACCGTGAATGGAATGGGTCATCTTTTGCGGCCCCCTGGATCATATCGAATTACCGGAACACTGACACGCCTTTCTCGAACCGCGCCTGCACCCGTGGTTCTAAACCACAAGCAAACCGAAGTTTCTTTAATACTTGCCCGCAACAAGACTTACCGTCTTACTGCATCACCTGATACGCACCACTTCATTGTGAAAACGAATGCAGCAAACATTAACAAGTCGTAATAAAAAAGCTCTCCGCCTTTTAATTGCTCATTTTTGCTTGTGTTTTTTTGACTTTATCGTAGCATGTCCGCGTTCAAAGATATTCCGTTAGTCGTCAACTGAATTTCTTTTGCGTTTTTTACATTCATGTAAATCATATTAACACATTCATCGTTCAATATATCTCAAAGTTCTATTGATCCAGTTCAGATGTATTGTCACTGCGCCGAATCCGTGGCAGCGTCCCTACGAGCGCCATTGCGTTTCTGCATCGTTCGCGGGCTAATTGACCTTGAATCGCCTGTTTTATCAGCCATTTAGGTCCTCATCGGCGACAGCCATCAAGAGTCCGCGGCCAGATACGATGGCTGACGGCACTGTCGTCCGCACTGTAATTGATATTGCATTAATTTGCCAATTTTTATCGTACGTAACAACCTCATCATGAATCATAACGTTGTCACAGTAATAATTGACAATACAGTCAACAATCAGGTAAGCCGTGCAGAGTGTGAAAAACAGTACACAAAAAAACACCTAAACTGAACCAATGACCACACGGCGATGGCAGCGTCGCATGGCGTTTCACTCGCTGCACCCCCAGAGACACAAATGAGGTTACCCACTCGATTCCGAGCAAGGGTTCGATCTCTGTTTAACTATTGACTCAGGTGTGTAGAGAGCAACTCTTCAGCCCGGCGCGTTCCTCGATCCCGATGCGGTCAAGGTTGCGAGAGCCGGAAAGCCACCCACCTGACAGTCGTTGCAATTCACAAGTGGCGCAATCCGTCGCGCGCCGGCGGCATGCGTCAAGTGTTTGTTGGCGGAGGTTGCGTGTTGTCCTTATTGAGGAGTTCGAGGTGCCCAATCAGTTTAAGTCTTGGTTGCGATCGTTTTCCGCGCCAGTCCGAAGAAAGCGCCGGCTACCGGCGCGTCCGGCGATGGCGGCAAAAGTGGAAATGCTCGAGTCGCGCCAGTTGCTGTCCGCTGACCCTATTCCGCTCGCTGTCGTGATCAACTCTCCCACGAGTACTGCAGCCGGTGTCTCAACCATCACCCCATCTCAAGTGGCCTCTGTCTATGGATTCACACAATCGGGTGCCAACCAGACGATTGCGATTGTTGAAGCCTACAGACAGCCGAATTTGCTCACCGACGTGGCCGCATTCAGCACCGCGTTTGGTTTGCAGCAATTTAATGTGTCGGGCGGTCCGTCCTTACAGGTTCTCAATCAAGCCGGAGGGACCACCGTAACGGCCGGAATCGACGCGACGGGAGCATGGGGACGCCAAACGTCTATGGATGTGCAATGGGCCCATGCGATGGCGCCCAATGCAAACATCATCGTCGTTCAGGCAAACTCAAATTTGGACGCCGATATCTGGGCGGCCGTGAATACGGCTCGAGGTTTGGCTGGTGTGTCAGTGGTCTCAATGAGTTTTGGAGCAACGGACAGTTCAGCTCTCCAGGCCGCCCACGACTCGACGTTGAAAACACCTTCGGGCCACTCGGGGGTCACGTTCGTGGCGGCTACCGGCAATGCCGGTACAGCTCTATATCCAGCAATGTCATCGAATGTCGTCGCGGTCGGTGGCACGAGCTGGGGTTTGAATTCCAGCAATGCCTACACCTCGGAAGCGACTTGGGACGACGCCTTTGGAGCCACCGGCAGCGGGGTAAGTGCCACTGAGGCGCGACCAGGATACCAGGAAAACATCACCCCACTGCCAGCGTTTCGAAGCGCCCCTGACATCGCGATGATGTCGACGATCAAAACATCGACGGGTGTTGTGAAAGGGGTTCCCGTCTATGATTCGTACGACAATGGAGCCTCGACTCCGTGGGTTGGGCTGGGCGGTACCGGACTCTCTGCATCGCTGTTCTCAGCTTTCATTGCCGGAGCAAATCAGGTGCGCGCGACTTATCTCGCTCCACTGGATGGTCCGTCACAGCTGTTACCAAAACTCTATTTCTCGGCGAGTTCGAATTACAATGACATTACCACCGGGTCAACTCACGTCGGAGGGACAGTGACTTCCGCTGGCGCCGGCTATGACAGGGCGACCGGATTCGGAACACCCACGAGCAATTTGACGACGACACTAGGGAACTACTCCCCCCCACTGTTGTACCAGAATAGCACCGTGCAATTCCCACTAGGGTCCCCAACGCCTGTGACAGTGAATCCAAAGCTAACGTTGGCCGACTTCTCCTCATCGGTCGTGACAGACGCCACGTTGGTCCAAAGCGCGACGTTTTCGATCACGAACTACGTCGCGGGTGATACGCTCGCCTTTACGAATGTTCCTGCAACGATGGGGAACATTACCGGAAGCGTAAGTGCAGGGATTTTGACCCTGACATCGGCAGGTCATGCGGCGACGCTCTCCAATTGGAATGCGGCATTGAAGGCCGTCACCTACATTTGTACGAATACGACCAGCAGCGTGCCAACCACGCCTCGGACCTTGGCAGTCGCTGTCTACAACGGAACGTCATACAGCAATACTGTTTCAAGCTCCATCAACTTGTATGGGATTGTGGAGCCTGGAGCTGGCACGACCTACACCGCGCTCGGTAGTGCCGTTCCGATTTCAACAGATCTCGTCGTCGTGGATACCGCGTATAATCTCACGTCGGCGACGGTTTCCTTTTATGCAGGGACCCTCTACGGTCATAATTACACCTACACGAACGGAAACGATTTTCTGACGTATACCAACACGACTGGTGCGACCGGAATTTCAGGGACATTTAATAACGTAACCGGTGTGTTGACGCTTGTCCCTTCAGGGCCCGGAGTGACTTCGCTGCCACCATCCTATTTTCAAGCAGCCCTCCGCACTGTCGGGTATATGGACACTACGGTCGGAAGCAGTGTCTACCGGGCCGTGAGCTATCATTTCTATGACACAGCCGTGAATAGCAGCACGAACACGATGCAGTTTGTGACCATAACGGGCGGTGGCCCACCAGTGATCAGCCTGGGAAGCACGAGTGCGATTTCGTACACTCGTGGCGCTGCCCCGGTCGTGGTCAACTCAACCGTCTCCGTATCCGATCCAGGGAGTTTGTATCTCACTTCCGCGAGTCTTCGAATTTTTGCAGGGTTTAACGCAGCCGATGTATTGAGTTTCGTCGATACCTCGTACATCCATGGTTCTTACGTCGGCGACGTCCTAACGCTGACATGCAATCCAGGGTACACTTCGTTGCCGATTGCACTGTTTGCCAGCGCACTGAACAGTATCACCTTCTCGACCAGTTCCGGCGTAGGACCTCGGGCATTCACATTTTCCGTGACGGATGCACAAGGCCAAGTTGCCAGCACTAACCTCCTTGGTGCGCCTCAAATCAACGTCGTCTGACAACCGCCTCTGCCTGAGCGGTTTTTGACCTATCCCGTGATCATCGTCACGTAACAGCCAGAACGCAGGTTCTGGCTGTTACGGATGATTGATCCAGTCGCATTTTTCGCGACCGGATACGCTCGCTGATGAACGTTGCAACCACAGTTTTGGCCGTCGTCCCGCCACAACGTGGTGGAGGAAATCAGCGCCATTTCGATCACTCCCCTGAGGGTCCTAGCTACCTCAATCATCCAAGAAAGCATTTCCCTGGAATTGAAATGCGCAACTCTAAAAAGCCACCGCGAAGGTCGAACGGCACGAGGCGGAAGCCCCAAAGCCACGGCGAACCAATTTCTGATTTCGCCTTTGCGACAGCAATCCCGTCGACCTCAAGGCGACGCATCGCATCGACGGACGTGGACAGCGACTCTTATAGGGGGAGCTTGGGAACCAGGATACATGGGGCGAACGTGATGCTTCCGTTATCTTGAAAATGCATAGGAAACATCTGTCAACGTGTGCATCGCTGTACCGTGACTGGTCCGGCGATTGTTGCCGAACCTCAAGACGACATGCGCGAGAACTCTTGCATTTCCTGAAATCCATGGGGCTCCGCCTCAAGTCGCGATAAGTCGGACTCGACAGAACCGCCCTCCCAATTTATATCCTCCGCGGACCTGTCTCGGTCTCTCTCCCAATCCGTTATCGCTCCCACAACTTGACCAGTATGAGTGGCCCTGCCTGCGGACACCTCAGCTTGAGGTTCGTCGTGTGCATGCCACGCAGCCTGAATCCGCGCTGTCGACGACACGTTTGTCGATCGAATAGCGTGGAAAAGGATCATTCCCGATGGTGATTCGATTTCGCTCGAACTCGTTTCGAACGCTGATTTTTGCCGGCTTGTTCTTGGTTCCGGTGATGCTGATCTGGATCAGCACCGTTCTCGTACACGCCGCGGAAGACGACGATGACGGCGTTCCGCCCCAACCCGTTGGGCCGGAACGAGTCGCCGAGGAAGCCGACATCTTCAGAGAACGGGCGCGTGAAACCACCCGACGGGAACGTCAGGAAGCGAAGAAGAAGAAAAAGACTCCGAAAGCCCCGACGGCGTCCCAAATGTTCTTGTTTTCGTCGACAGCCCCCTCCGATGTCACCGACGGATTCGGACTGATTAGTCGCGGTGGGCATCTTGGCGGAAAGACGTTCGGACGAAACGACTCGATCACACCACTCGAAGTCTTGCCCTATGTCTTGCAGGATGAACACTTCTTTTTCGCAGACGTACGAGGGTTTGTGTCAAACCGTTCGCTGGGGGGCGGAAATCTTGGTGTCGGTTACCGAAATCTGCGTGAAGACTACAACGCCTGGTACGGCGGAAGCTTCTGGTACGACGCCGACGATACCTCTTCGAAGCTGTTCCATCAGGTTGGTTTGAGCTTCGAAGGTTTGATTCAGAACTTCGAAATGCGCTCGAACGTCTATCTACCAATTACGACATCGCAAACTATCTCGAACAGCATCAGCAGTGCCTCGATCGTTGGCAACCAACTGCTGTTTGGCCGCTCGGTCAACGATGCGACGGCACTTCGCGGGGTCGACGGTGAAATCGGGTACAGCTTACCAATCCAGGATCGTCATACGCTGCGCGGATTTGTGGGCTTCTACCACTTCGATGGCGGACCATCCGGCGGGGTGAACGGATTCAGAGCGCGTGCGGAAGCCGTCGTGCACAACGGCGCAACCGCTCAGGTGATGTTCACCAACGACAAGCTCTACGGCAGCAATGTGATGGTCGGCCTCCAGTTGCAGTTTCCATTCGGAAACAACCACCCGACCAGCGGTTGGAAACGAAATACCCCCTCGCCCTTCCGCTTTGTTGAACGCAACTACAACGTAATCCTGGATCACCAGGTGAGCAATCTGGGCAATCAGGTCGCCATCGATCCGAAGACTGGCCTACCGTACAACATCCAGCAAGTTTATGTCCCGGCGAATGGCGGAGCCCCGCAGTCAAACGCCAGCCCGACTCGCGATGGAACCACCACGAACCCCTGGACGTCGATCGCTGACGCTCAAGCCGCGGGCGGCAATGTGATCATCGTTCAAAGCGGCTCGATCCTAAGCGAATCTGTGACGCTGACGTCTGGTCAGCATCTATTCGGCCAGGGGAACTACATTCAGAATCTCGCGGTGGCTGGTGGTGGATACGTTCAGGTTCCGTTGCAGGGTGATTCCACACAAACAGGTTCCGTCCAATCACCCATGTTTTCCAACGTGAACGGAAATGCGATCACGTTGGCGCACGACACCGAGGTTGCCGGTTTCACCTTTTCGGGAACATCGGGCCACGGGATCTACGGCAACAATGTGGGAAATGTCTCGATGCATGACCTGAAATTCATCTCGACCGGCGGCGATTCGATTCACATGCAGAACAGTTCGGGAACGGTCTCGATGTATAACGTCCAGATCAACGGCGCGTCTGGCAACGGCATCGTCTTCGATGGCGGAAATGCGAACATCGACTATGTGGGCACAGGCAATACTGTAACGGCGCAAGGCGATGGACTGGTCCTTTCCAATCTGACTGGTGGGACTGTGAAGCTAAGCAACTATACCGCGAAAGCGACTGGCGGCGCCGGCCTGCGGATGGACAATGTTGGCACCGATATCATCGCCTCGAATTTGACTACGATCGACACCCTCGGCCCCGCGGTCGCCATTACGGGAACGACCGGAAAGTCGGCGGTCGTCAATGGAACAACCACCACCGTTTACAACACCTACAACTTTGTAGGAAACACCGTCATTTCGAATCCAAAAGGGGCCGGCTTTACCACCAATGGGACCGATGCCGCGATCAACATTGCAAACCTGAACGTGACATCGACTGCGTCTTCGCCAGCCGTGTCCCTGGTCAATAATTCGGCAAATGCGATCACCATTAACAATATGACGCTCAACACAAACAACGGAAAAGGCCTTTATGCGGTTGGCCTGAACCTGTTGAAAATTAACGGTGGTACGATCACCTCGGTGAATGCTCCCGCCGTTGAGATTCAAGGATCGACCATCAACACCACATTCAATTCGATTTCGGCAAACGGCGGACCATTCGGGATCAGCCTGACACAAAGCAGCGGTTTGTTCACCGTGCAAGGTGGAGGGAATTACGGTTCAGGCGGATTAATCCAAAACACCACGACCGGTGTCCTGATCAAATCGTTCGGAACCGCAAATCTGAATTGGATGAACTTTGCAACCAACGGTACGGCGATTCAGTCGACCGCCTCGGCCCAATTGAATCTCACGGGTCTGCAAATCGCCACTTCGACCGGTTACGCGATCGATTCGCTGGATGACTCGGTGCTCACGCTGTCCAGTTCGGTTCTGTCGGGTAACGGCGCGATCGGCGGCGGCACCATTCGAGTTCGCGCTGACGCCCAGGGAACATTCATGTCAAAGATCGCGGGCAACACGATCACCGATACCAACGGCACTGCGATCCTGCTTGCATCCGCCCCCTCAGGTTCAGGGGCATCACTCGCCTCGACAATTCAGTCGAACACCATCACCAGCTATCGTGGTGGCGCAGCAATCATTGGCGTGAACTGGTCGGGACCTGCCAGCCTGACAATTTCCAACAACGCACTCTACGCTCAAGCGTCTTCCATGACCGGCATTCAAGTCAACCAATCGTCAACTGCCGATTCGCTGGTCATGAACGCCGCTGGGAACTCGGTCACGTTCGGCTCTGTCGCAAATTCGGGAACAGGGATCTCGATCATTGCGGCGGGCACATCACAACTGCAAGTCGCGACGAACAATATCGATTTCAAGGCCACGGGTGGAACAGGACTTCGATTCGCCCTGGGAGGCACAAGCACCGACTACATCGGCGGGAACATCATTACAGACGAGGCCGGCGGTGCGACGGGGATGCTGTTTGACACAGTTGCGGCAAACTCCAGAATGCAGATCGATGGCAACACGATCAATCTTCTCGCCTCAGACTTGACCACGCACCAAGGAATCATCTTCACCTCGGTCACCCCGACGATCCAATTCATTGGAACGGCCAACAATTTGATTTACAACACGACCTCGCTGCAAACCACCTTCTCGATCCCCGTTAATTCGGCGACCGGCGGGTTCTACATCAACGGATCCCTCGTTCAGTGATGGGAACGAGCATCGATCAGAGTCAAAGGCACCATGACAAACGTGAATATCATGGTGCGCGATTTCCCGATTTCAACCATCGGCTATGCCATGATCCCCGTGACAGGTCGGCCAGTTGAAATGGGCAAGGGCCGATTCAGTTTGTCATGAACTTCGGTTTGAGGATTAATCCCGATCAGTTCGAAGACAGTCGCCATCAGATCTTCGAGCGGCACAGGATCTCGGTCAGGGTAGGCTCCATGCTTGTCGGACGCGCCATGCACGTGTCCACGTTTGGCACCGCCGCCCGCCAGCAGTGCCGTGTAGCACTGCGGCCAATGGTCTCGACTGATATTCGCATTCAGCCGGGGCGTGCGACCAAATTCACCCATCCACACAATTAACGTGTCATCGAACAATCCGCGTTCTTTCAAGTCGGTGATCAAGGTGGGCAGTGTCTGCTCGGTCAACGGCAACTGATAGTCGGACAGAATGGGATACATACGCGTATTGTCGAAACCATGTGTGTCCCAGCCGCCTTCATTTGTCCGGCCACCAATTGTATTTGAGAAGTAGACATTCACGAACTTCACACCGGCTTCGACCAGGCGGCGTGCCAAAAGGCAACTCTGCCCGTAGGTCGTTCGGCCATAGCGATCGCGCACCGACTGCGGTTCTGCCTCGAGGTTGAACGCATCCCGCACCTTCGACGAATTCAGCATCCCCAGCGTTCGTTCATAGTAGGCATTAAGCCCACGCGCCGCTGGCGATTGTTCGAGTTGCTGAATCTGACGATTGACGAGCTTCTGAATTTCACGACGACTCTGCAGCCGTTCTACGGTCAAGTCATTCGGAAGACTCAGTTCCGGCAACGAGAAACGTTTGTCGTTGGGATCAGACGTGACCAACAACGGATCATGCCCCTTGCCAAGAAAGCTGGCGTGCTGACCGGGAGTGATTTCACCATCGCGCAGAACATGCGGAAACGCGACGAACGTCGGCAGCCCGTTCACATTGGGGGCCAACCGATCCACGACAGATCCGTAGGCCGGAAAGAGATCCTGAGTATCGCGCAATCGAATGTCGTCGAGCGGCGGCGCGTGGCCTGTTAGTGCGTAGTAGGCCGCCGGATTGTGGTTCTTCATGTTATGATGAACGGTTCGCACAAGCGTCACATCGTTCATCACAAGCGAGGTCTGGGGCAGGCGATCACAGATCTGAATCCCTGGCGAAGTAGTTTCAATGACCCCATAGTGACTACGAATCCCGTCCGGAGCATTGGGCTTGGGATCGAATGTATCCAGATGACTGGGGCCGCCGAACTGATAAAGAAAGATGACCGATTTTGCTCTTGCCGGCTTGGCATCCGTCAAGTCGCCGGCATGAAGCAGTCTCGGCATCGTCAACCCAAAGAGGCCCATTCCGCCGATCTGCAGTGCCGTTCGCCGTGGAATCTGATTCAAGCCAATCGATGACATTCGTACAACTCCGCCAAAACTTGGGGGCCGCCCAAATGGACTGCTATCGCCTCAACAGAAACTCGTTCGAGTTGAACAGGCCCCACATCAGATCCTCAAACGCAGTCCGAGGACTGGTCGCCCGAGCCAAATAGCTCATCGCTGCTTGCAGTTCTTCGTCGGCTGGCGGACGAGTCAAGGTTGCCCAATAGAGATCTGTGATCATTTCACCGGTGGTCTGATTGGACGCCAGCAATTTGTCGAGACGATTTCCTTTGTGCGCCAGCATCTGATTGATTAACCCACCACTGACCAGTTGAAACGTCTGGCCCAAAGTGGTTTCATCAGAACGTTCGCAGTCGCACGACTGCAGGCGCGGGGGTTTGCCAAACAACTTCAAGAATCGATCGGCATCGGTGAGCGAATTACTGCGAGTTCCGGTAACCCCCGGCAACTGCGCAGCACGACGGCCAGAAGGAACTCGCGAAAACTGCAACGGAAGCTCGAGGACCTGACTGATTGAATCGAGTAACTGTTCCGCCGAATGCCGCCGCACGATGGCCCGACTGAAATTGATTTCATCAGACTGATTCGTTTCGTTGGCTTCCGATGAAAGTTGGTAAACCTTTGAATTGAGAATAACACGCAAGTAACTGCGTAAATCGAATGCCCCGTTGGCACGCGCCGAACGAGAATCCGAAGCGTGCGCGGTCACAGATACGGCGGACGAATGCAACGAGTCACCATTCGCCATTCTCTTTGCCAGCGTTTGAAGCAGTTGCGGATTCGAAGCGGGGTTCGTTGCCCGGAAATCGTCGACCGGATCGACGATCCCCATTCCCATCACTTGCTGCCAGGTGCGGTTGGCCAACATCTGTACGAATCGATCATGCTGCGCATCGGTCAGCCAGTTCCCCAGTTCGACCAAGGGATCTTGAGCCGCATTCAATGGCGCGGCGTCTCCGAGAAACTTCGGAGCACGCGCACGATTGGTTCGCGGATCTTTGGCTTCACCCGTTTCGTTCAAAAAGACGATCTGCTCACCGTCGAACTCATGCTTGTCGTTCGAGTCGCGACGTCGATTCTCGAGAATCTTGTAATCGACCCGCGCAAACACATTTCCCCAACTGTAGTAGTCATCCTGCGTCCACTGATCGAACGGATGATTGTGACATTTGGAGCATTGGAGACGGACACCCAGAAACAGTTGTCCGACCGCTTCGGATCGTTCAAACGGAGTGCGCAACGCGCGATAAAAGTTTGCAGGTGGGACTTCGTAGGTACTACCTCGACCTGCGACGATTTCACGTGCGAACTGATCCAAGGGCTTGCCATGAACAAACGCATCACGCAGCCATGCATGAAAGTTCTCGACACCTTTTTGATCGAGTGTTTTCTCTTCAAGTCGCAACAGATCGGCCCACTTGAGCGCCCACCATTCGGCGAACTCGGGCCGTTCCAACATGTCGTTGATCACGGTCTCGCGTTTATTCAACGATCGATCAGCGACAAAACGTCGCGCCTCGTCCGCTGACGGAGGATGCCCCAACAGGTCCAGACTCAACCGACGAATGAATGTCGCATCATCACAAACCGGTGAGGGGTTCATCTGAAGTTGTTTCAATTTCGCGAAAACAAGTTCGTCGACAAAATTCGCCGGTTCAGGACCAGACCATGTCACATCGGCACGGGTGGGTAGGAACGCGATTCGTACAGGAGTTTGCTGGTTGAGAAACCGAACCAATACCGTCGTTTCCCCGACGGTATGACCTGTAACCAGACCATCGTGCGAAACCTCGGCAATGGGGCGGGAAGTCTCATAGACCGCGACTGACGAAACATCGCGGACCGTCCCATCCGAGAATCGCGCGGTTGCGATCACCTGCTGTCGCCAGCCAGTGGCGGAATCCGAAAGCACTCCATCTGCGGCGGACAAATAGACTTCTTGAGGGGTGACATCCAGTTTGACAAGTTGCGCGCGGTCTTTCAGATCATCTGGCATGCCCACCGAGATCCATTCGCGAAGAATTTGATATTCGGGCGAATCGATGCTAAATCGTTTTCCCCCCTCATGCGCCATTTGCATCGACGGTTTGAGGAGGAGCAGGCTGCGATCAGGGTCGCCACTATTCGTTCTGCGTCCGAACAAATCGTGCGTTAGGACTAGATAATCCGCATCGGGATCTTGTCCTCGCAACGAGATCTGAAACCCGCCTTTGCCACGTGCGTTTCCGTGACAGGTCCCCAGATTGCAGCCCGCCTTCGAAAGGACCGCCATCACATCGTTGCGAAACGAGATGTCGGCCGCATCGCACCTCGCTGCGCATGCAAGCACAACGGTTCCGATCGCGTACAACAAGAAACTGGATACAATTGCTCGCTGATTCAACACATTCCACTCCGCCGCAATCAAACGACCGCTGTTCGAGGACGTGCGATTCTACTCGCGAAATCAACCATTCGAAAGTGCTTATTCGTTTGTCGATGGAAGTACCGCGAACGCGCCACCCGATGTGTCAACATCATTGGGACATCGAATCTTGCGACACTCACATCCGACAGGTCGGCGAGCGCGGCGATCGACCCAGCCCTTGTAATGTGGTCTCCGTCCATGCAGATTGGTATGCAGGATTGTTCTCGCTTCAAAATCTGAATTGCTTGGGGTGACGTTGCATCGTCGACTCCCTTCGTTTTTTGATTTCAGGTACTCGTGGCCAGGCCATTCTGTCCTTGCCAGTTCGTTGGCCTGCTCGCAACGAGTTCTTCGACGTATCAAATTCGGTTTGAAGCCGCCTTAGCAATGCTGCCCGATTTTTGTATCGCATACGTGTCAGGACAAGAGCAATGACGAATGACCGAATCCAATCGTACTTCGGATTGGCACTGACAATTACAGTCAGCACCCTCAGCATTTCGAGCGGACTCAGCGCACAAGAAGGGCGTTGGTGGGCCACGCAAACCGCTCCCAAGTCCGTCGTACGCACAATCGAGCAATCGAAATTCCCGTCGGTCGATCGAGCTTACGACATGCTGGTCCAATCTGTTGCCGGCCTGGCCGCGAAGGCCGTGAATGAAGGACGTAGCGACCAACTCGTCTGGGTCGCGACAACGAACATTGAAATCGAACAGTGGTATGCTCTGATGATCAAGGAACATCCTGAATGGGAAACACATACCGAATTTGAACCCTGGGCGCTGGTGGATCACTTCTTCCGCAAGAATGTGATTAAGGGCTATATCCTGTATTCCGCTGATAAATCGGAACGGCCGAACTTTGAATATGCCAAGGACATGAATTCGTCCGTGAACGTCGCGACCAGCCTCGCAGGAGCGCTCAATGGAGTCCTGATCGAAGAACGACTGCAGGCACAGGCCGAAACCTATGGACTGAAACAGTTGGCCGATGCCCGCGAAATGTCGCAGTCAGAATGCTTCGAGCGGTACAAAGATCAATTCAGCCGGCAGATGCTGTGCACGCAGGACCCCAAGAAGGCAAACGTCCGTGACCTGGCCATTGCCCACAATGCAATGACGGTTTATGGAGACGATGCCGTGGTCGCCAAAGCAATGTCATGGCTGGAACCATTGTCCCCCATCCTGGGATGGAACGGCGGTGATGAGTTCGAGACCACAAAACTCTCGAGCATTCACGGTCATTTTCAGACCGCCACGGACTGGTGCATGAACCTGCCAGTTCTGATGGCAGGCAGTGAGCATGCCACTCCCCCGAAAGTGCCTCATCTCGCCCCGCAAGAAATCGACTGGAACGACACACGGAGCGTGGTGAGTTTCGTCATGAGCGATGGCGACAATATTCAGTGGTCCGAGACAAGTTTTTTCCTGTCAAATCAAAGCTATTGGAACAGTCCCGATCGCGGCCAAATCCCCTTCGGCTGGTCATGTTGTTTTTCACATCTCACTCAACTCGCTCCGACAATCACCGACTTTGCGATCACCACGCGGACCAGGAACGATGACTTCATCGAGTGGGGAGGGGGCTATTATTACCCCGACTTGTTTGGTGAAGCGACGCCGAACCGCTGGGAATTGCTTGCAAAACACGCGGCGAAAACCTGGGCGCTGATGCGCCGAAACGACACGCGCATTGTCGGCTTCAATGTGTGGCACCCGGAATCGGCCGACGCTCGCAAGTCGTACGAAGTTTTTGCGGGCCAAACCGAGGACCTGCTCGCGATCTTCGTCTTTCAATATGCCCCGTACGAAGGCGGTGCCGGAAAGACCTATTGGGTCAAAGACCGAAACGGGGTCGAAATCCCGGTGATCACGGCTCGGTATTCGATTTGGGAACACTCGAACAATCGCCCTCGAAGTGGGACTCCAGCAAAAGTTGCACGCGAAATCGTTGAGTCCGTCTCGGCGAGTGACACCGAACCACGCTATGACTGGGCGGTCGTACATGCCTGGTCCTATTTCCGCCCCATCAAGGACACAGACGACGATGGCGAGAACATGCCGCAAGCCGATGCCGAATCAAAAGGCGGTATTCGCGGTTACACCCCAGTCACATGGTGCGTTCAGCGTCTTCCGAAAAACATCGCCGTCGTGGGTCCCGAAGAACTGGTCTGGCGACTGCGAATGAAGCACGATCCCGAGACGACGAAACGACTGTTTGGCGAAATCAAATAGTCCGATTGAGCACCAATTCGGCAACGAATATGGATTTGTCCCTATCCTCACCTTTTTGAGCGCGGCCCAAGAGACACTCGAGCTGGCATGCGGTAACTTGTTGACACAAGAGACATATTGCCTTATCACCATCCCTTGAATGATTGGTGGCGGCGACTCATCAGCGTTCCGCAACAAAAATCCGTGGGGGTGTAGAAGGGACTACGCATCATGAACGCGGCCCAATTCCGACGTTCGATTCTTCGCGTTCGCGTCCTGATGCCACTCATTGGCTTGATCGGAATCGGTGGCTTTTGGGGGTTCCGGCAACTGTCGCGCGCGTCATACATCGCGCCGGCATTCGAAAACGGCGGAGAAATCAAAGTTGTCGTGACTGATGAACAGGGCAACCGAATCCAAGACGCTTTGATTGTTCCGCATGGACTGCGCGCTTTGCAAGATCCCATGACCGGATACTCATGGAGCGAGGACGAGCATGGTCCTAGAACGATTTATGCGACGGACCAAGATGGAGTCGTCAATCTCCAGTATCCTAAGTGGGTCACGCTTCAGAGTGGTACCTTGACTTCAGGAGTCATCCTCTACGCGTCACATCCTCAGTACTGTTCAAAGTGGTCGATTGAATGTCCGATCGCGAATGTGGACGCAATCCAACCTGTGCACCGGGTGAAGTTGATTCAAGGTGGGCAAATCAGGGCCAAAGGGAATCGTTCCAACCCGAATGAACCGCTGGGATCGGTCTACGCACATCTCTCCAATGGAGACTTCGCAACTGCCTGGAAAGACGACGGAAATTCCAAGATTTCTCCCGTCTATGCCCCCGGCCCCCACGTTGCGCGAATCATCGACCAGACGGATCCTGACAACCTTCAGTTCAGTGATCCCATCCATGTTGACCTGGTCGCGGGCCAAATCGTCGACGTTGACGTCGTGGTTCGCCCGGGAATGCGGTTTCGTGGAAAACTGGATACGCCGCCCCCCGTGACCAATGGCTTTGTCGTTGTGACTGTCGTGGATCTCGTCTCGCCCACCGCCACGCGACACGACGAATGCGCTTGCTGGCGAACGTGGACCACGGTCAACGAGACGGGCGAGTTCGAACTACATTCGCTACCGCCCACATCATCGATCACATTGCATGCCTGGTGCGATGGATATGTCAGTCAAAACCCAGATCCTACGTCGATCCCCCATTACGCGGCCTCAACACACCGCGGATCGCTCCCTCAGTTCATCGACGTCAAACCAAGCGATGCCGTGCATACCATTCCTATGGAAGCCTGTGCGCAATTCGAAGTGACCATAACAGACACCAACGGACGCCCGCTGGAAGGGGTTGAAGCACACCTCAACCCCAACATTCTGGTCGGGGTCGGTGGAATGACCCTGTTTGGATACTCGACTCGAGCGGAAACACGCCATCCACGTCAATACGCATCGTTCAAGGAGCAAATCAACGATCAGATGCAAGCTTTTCGCTTCATAATGTCCGCCCAAGATGAGAACGATTTACGGCCGACTTATGGCGGAAAAACGGACGCGAACGGAAAGTGTCGAATTGATCATTTACCAAGTGCAGACAATCAGGCGTTGTGGATCTCGCATCCCGACTGGGTCGTGAAGGACCAGGCGACGCCTCCATTTCACAGTTCGATCCGGCCAGAATTGAGATCGGGGGAATTGACCAAACTGAGTGTTCAACTGGTCCGCAAGCCAGCGTTAACCCCCAATATGCTCAAGGCCCCAGCGCCCGCAAACGCCATAAAGCCGCCCACCGTCCTTCAAAGGACGATCGAAAATCTGAAACGGCTCATTGGCATCTAACCTGAAGCTTGTCGTCAGGCAACCTGAGGTGCCTGACCCAGCTTTATCGACAGGATGCGAAGAGCCTTTCCGGGGGCTCGATCATGGATCGATAACGGCGGCGTTCACTCGTTCCCAAACCTCCGGCTTTCAACCTTCCCTTATTGCCAAGCTCCCACTTGGCAACGCCTCACGCGATCTCAGTCTCTGCCAAACGGGAAATCGTGGCGAGCCGCTGCTTGCACACTCCAAGTACGGCGAAGCATTCCCAAACAGGAGTTATTGACGTTGCGCCGTTTTGAGATTGGATCAATTTGAGACGTCCTCGTTGCCAAGCACCTACTTGGTAACGCTTCTTGCGATTCGATCTTCAGTCACGCAGAAAAGTGGCCTTGGACCGAAGTTCACATTTCTGTCGTGTAGGCAGCGTTGCAAGCTTGGTAACGAGGGGATTTCTTCAATCACAGGCAAAAAGGGCAACTTCGAAATCAGGCGTTTAGGAACAAGGAAAACCACGAATTGCGCATTCACGCAAACGGTTCGCAAATCCACGCATGGATCGTTCATCTCGAATTCACGTCGGTCGTTCACGGGTGATTCAGGTTCGAGGTCTATTTTATTGATCGAGCGGACTTCGATCGTTTGCGCAGGGTGGTTCACCGCGATCGTCGATCCGCAGCCTCGACGGGAATCAACGGGATGTTGCTTCCCCTCCGTCATTTCGCCAACGCCGTGTTATCGAAGGAAGAAACTATGCCAATTAAAGTGCTCACTCTGGTCTGCGGACTCGCTTGTGGACTCGGCATTTCGGCAGCCGTCAATGCCGCAAAAGATCGTGAACCCGCTTCGTCACGTCAAACTCGTGACGAAGGCCGAACGCGTTCCCGTCAGGGACACAATCGCGTTGATCGTCACGACAACGGTGACTTTGACGACGAGGACGATGTCGTCGCTGACAGGGATCACGGCGATCGTCGATTCCGAGACGCGGACGTCACATCGGAACGCCGCGACATGCACGACGACCACATCCGATTGGCCGCTTGGGAATCGCGTGGCCGCGGTCGCGATGATGACGACCGTCGACGTTCTGGCGTCGCGCGGCGCGATCGAGGTCGTGATGAGCGGCGCGGGGCGCAACGAGACGGTGAACGACAAGTCTCGCGACGTCACCGATCCGATTCTGGTCGACCACATGGCCCTCGCATCGCGTCACATCGAAGTGGTGAGGAACGCGGCCGAAGTGACTGGAACCGATCCGATCGACACCACGGACACCGTTCATTCCGCCACGATGGTGTTGGACATCGACATGGACACCAATTCGCACAAGGGCGAGACTGTCACGGCGGAAACTGGCGGCACGGATCGCATGGGTATCGACATCGCATCGACCGCCACGGTTCACACGAGGGGCACCGGTTCGCACATCATGGACATGGTTCACACCGCGGACATCACCACCATCAATTTGCTCGCCACCATCACTTCCGAGATGGTGGGCACCACCGCACATGGCACCATCGTGGATTTGAGGGACATCATTTCGCCCGGCACGAGCACGGATTCGGTGGTCACGGCCATCATCGACACCACCCGCATTTCCATGGGCGTCGGCATTTTGGACCGGTCGGTGGACACTTTGCGCGACGTGTGGACGATCGTCGATTCTCAAGACCTGACGGTCACTTCCCACCACATGGGCCCCTATTTGGTCGAATTGACTCAAACAACGACGGAAAGATTACCAAAGACGAAGTCTTGAAGGTCTATACCGCGTTGGATAAGAACAATGACGGGTCAGTGACACGCGACGAGATTGCGAAAGCAATCCATTCCGGCTTCAAACCCGGTGCAGACGACGCGAACAAGGATGCTCGTCCAGAGAGACATCGACATAGCAATCATGGACGCCCTCATGCTGGTCCAGGCCAACCAGGGCCAGGACGTCACGGCCCTCCCTCGGCGGAAGGACTGCTGGAACGATTTGACAAAGCCAAAAAGGGATCATTGTCGAAAGACGATGTTCCAGAACACCTTTGGAATCGACTCTCGAACGCAGACACCAACAAAGATGGTGTTGTATCAAAAGACGAATTGGAGACGCATTTCAAAAACCTGCCACCACGGGGATCTCGTCCAGATAAACCTGCCGAGAAACAGCCGAAGGAAGAAGTGAAGCCGCAAGAGCCAAAACCTGACGATTCAAAACCTCAGGCGAAGGTGAACGACTCCGATGTCCCTGCGGATGCGGCAACCGTTTCAAACGCGTAAGCATTTTGCTGAAAATCGCCGTTCACTGCTGCTCACGGGCTTCGCCCGTGAGCTGAACGCGATCAGGTACGGCTCGAGTCGAGAGTTCTCGGAAGGCGACAATGGAGGGAAGTTCCTGAGCTGGCTGTCCCACCTGGCGAATTGTCGTTCGTTCAAGCTCGTCCTTAGCTGTTCCAGATTGATACGGCCCCATTCCCATAAAGAAAAAGTTGGTGTCGTTGGACATGGCGGCGGAAACGCCGCCAGCTCCCAAGATTTCGTGATTCTTGGGGTCGTACGCCACAACTCCAATCTTCGCCAGTGCCGACTGCTTCTGTTTCTGCCAGAAGCGGACTTCGGGAAGAGAAAACATTCCTGGCAAGACAATCTCCGGAATGCCGACATACGATTCTGCGTTGTCGGTACCGATCCCGCCGCTTCTCATTTCAAAGACGACGTCCGCTTCTTCGGGCTTCCCGACAATCGATGCACCATTCAGCATCAGGCGATGTCGAATTGATCCGACGATATACCCCTTGTCTATCGATTCCAGGTATTTCTCTTCAACGAAGACCTTGGCCCCGTTGAATGCTGTAAAATCGCATTTCGAGAGTGACTGATCGACGGCATTGGAAATTAGTAACTGTTCACGACCGGTCCGCGCCGTATCGGAACGTTTCATGGAGGAACATCCGACCGAGAGCCCCATTAAGACCATCGATACAGCGAGAGTTCGATATGACGTCATGCCACACCTTGAAATGGCGGTCGCCACGTGTGTCGACAATGTCGACACACGTGTAGATCTGATTGGAGAGGAATTTTTTGAAGGGAGATTGTCGGTCGAGTTTTTAGTGGAGAATACGAGATGTCACAAGACGAACTCTGCTATTGGATTCCCGCCGTTTCGCGAACTCGACACCGATTTAAGAATTGGCACAAGGGCCAGATAAAGGTCGAGATTGGAACAATCTCCTCGCGGCATGAATTCGTCTTCGTTCTGTCACCACATGCATCAGTGCTCACAATCCGCTCTTTCGAGCCGATTGAAATCACATCCTCGGTTCGGCCACTGTACATCATTCCAATGAGAGATATCCTGATGAAGTACGGCAACCTGGACGCGAACGAACGGCGAACACGAACGAGGATTCCACGATGCGGATTGGCGTTTCACACGGACTTTTCGCCATGCTCCTTTTGGCTCTGGCTGCCCCAATACGGGGCGTTGGGGATGATTCCCTTCCGAAGCGAGAGCCGACCCAGAACTCGATTGGAATATCGTTGATCGAGATTCCCGCAGGCGAATTCCTGATGGGTGCCGAAGAAGAACGAATCGTCACTCTCAGGAAGTTTCCCAATAGCCAGCCGAAGCTTCTGGACGGCGAGCTGCCACGTCATAAAGTGAGAATCACCAAAGCCTTCGACATGGGACAGTACGAGGTGACACTGGCCCAATTTATGACGTTTCGCGACGCAACGAAGTATGAGATCGAAGCAGAACGTGATGGCCAACCCAGCTTTGGAATCGATCCAGAAGGGGAACTGCTTAAATCCCAAGAGTTTCGGCCATGGAATCCGATCGGTTGGAAGAACGACACTGACCATCCTGTCATCTATGTTTCGTGGAACGACGCGGTCGCGTTCTGCGAATGGCTCAGTCAACAAGAAGGACGTTCGTATCGCCTGCCAACAGAAGCGGAGTGGGAATATGCCTGCCGAGCGGGAAGCGAGACGCGTTTCTCATTTGGCGACGAGCCTGTGGACCTGATTCGGTTCGCCAACTCCAATGATGCCACCCGCCGAGCGAAGTTATTTCCGCGGCTCGATCAACGGAAGTTCGGCGGGCATTTTTTGTCGAAGTCAGACAACTATGTCTGGACATCCCCGGTCGGCAAGTTTGCGCCGAACTCATTTGGGCTGTATGACATGCACGGAAATGTCTGGGAGTGGTGTTCCGACTTCTTCGACAAGGATTACTACAAAGACTCACCAATCGATGACCCCAAGGGGCCAGGAAACGGCGAGTCTCGAGTCCTTCGCGGTGGAAGTTACGAGAACCAACTGATGTCGCTGCGGAGCGCCATTCGCGCTGGCGCGCCGGCTTCATCTCGCGGTTCAAATACCGGGTTCCGCGTTGTTCGCGAGCGTTAAATCAATGCCGACGACAGCGGATTGCAACGCGGGAAGGCGTCTCAGCCGGGCGCGAAATTCTCAGCGACATTTTTTCGAGACGGCCAGCCACGTAGGTCGATACGGTTGCGACCATTCAGTCCTGACCGCCGCTCATCTGTCGAATCAACCTGCACAAAAGCGCAAGTCAGTTCAACGAGAACCGGTATAAATGGTGCAAGCGTTCTTGATACGGAATCAGGAACTCTGCATGCCCGTCACATGTACGCTTCTCCAGTTGGACGATTTGCTTCCACTCCAACTCATCGGAGCCATGCGAATCAATCAAAACGGCGATTGCGAACGCCAAGTCCTGGCCGTCGCAAACAGTCTGTGGTTCATCGTTAAACCACACTGTCCAAGAATTTAGATGCTGCTGTGCAATGACGTGAGCGAACGCTTGCATGACTGTTGGCCCTGCCTATGAAGAAGCGGAACAGATAAATCACGTTCTCCTTCTCTATTGAGCGTGAAAAATGCTCAAAACCGGACGCAGAAAATGGAAACTTTGTTGTCATTTTTCACCATTTGCCCATCGGTCAGGCAAATAGGGCCCTTCGAAGTCGGTCACCCCAAAGAAACTCTACACAAATGTCCACCCGCATCAGCACAAAGCCAATCGGCATCACGACGAGCAAGATTTGCGATCAACCGCTCGCTCGTGTCTGTCGCGCTCATCAGGGTTGCTGCAATACGCGGATGCATGAGGGCATCAAATATGACCGGTAAACGCGCTGTACAGCGGCTTGAAAGTCATCGGGCGACGCTGCATAGATGTCGACAAACGTTTGCGGATTCCGATCAAATAGCGGGAACCACGTGCTCTGAATCTGAATCATCAAACGATGGCCCGGTCGAAACACGTGGCAAATGTCCGCCAGTTTGAATTTGACGAGTTCAGCCTTGCCTGGCGTGAACGGTTCTGGTCGGTCGAATCCATTTCGAAACTTTCCTCGCAGGATGTCACCTCGAATAAGCTGCTGATAGCCACCCATTCGTATCCCAGTCGGATTCTCTTTGGGATCAGGATAGTCGTTCGGATAAACGTCAATCAGTTTGACGATCCAATCAGAGTCTGTTCCCGTGGTTGAGACATAGAACTCGACTTCGACCGGCCCCGACAAGACGGTATCACGTTCAATCGTGTCTGATTGGTAGACCAGGACATCAGGGCGCCGCGCGGCGTGACGCTGGTCTGCCGTCATGTAGTCCGCGGTCATTCCCATCGTTGTCTTGTCGGTGTAGGGAACCGGCTTGGCCGGATTACTGAGATACTCATCAAATGCCAATTTCGATTCGTTCTCTGTCGGCATGTCGCCGCTGATTCGCCCCTTGGAATGCAGGTAAAACGTTCGAGGCTCCGCCGATTTGGGTGGCCAGGTGTCATATTTTTTCCAGACATTGGTTCCCGTTTCGAAAACCCACGCTTCCGGATGCTCAAGCGTTCCTTGTCCCTTCAAGTGGTACTCAAAAAATGGCAGTTCGATCTGCTCGCGAAAGAACTGTCCCGTTTTCGAGTTGAATGAAACGGCCCCCAACTGATCCCCGTCACTGCGAGACCATGCGCCGTGGCTCCAGGGTCCCATGACCAGAATGTTCTTGGCCTCTGGACTATGACCTTCAATCTGGCGATACGTCTCCAGAGCGCCAAACAGATTCTCGGCATCAAACCATCCGCCCACCGTCATCACCGCGGGGCGAATTCCACGCAGATGGGGTCGCAAGTCACGCGTCTTCCAGTATCCGTCATACGTGCCATGCGCCATCAGCTCTTTCCAATACGGGACCTGGCTTTTTTCGCAGCGCTCACCAATCCTGGTCAGCGTTCCAAGCGCAAGCAAAAACTCGTATCCGTCGGGGGTTTCTGGGTCGAATTTGGGTGGAGACTTCGTGGTCGGTTCCCCGCGCGGCAGTCCAACGGAATTGATGAATCCGACCGCTTCCGCCAGATGAAATGCGCCGTTGTGATGCCAGTCGTCACCGATGAACCAGTCCACGACGGGTGCCTGCGGAGAACAGGCAACAAGCGCAGGATGCGCATCGATCATACCGGCATTGGTATAGAATCCGGGATATGAAACACCTGTCATGCCGACTTTGCCATTGTGTCCAGGACAGTGCTTCATCAGCCACTCGATTGTATCCCAGGTATCCGTGCTTTCATCGGTATCCCGCGTTTCCCGCTGTTGGTCACGCTGAGGCCGTACATTCACGAAATCCCCTTCCGAGAGGAACCGTCCACGGACATCTTGATAGACGAAGAGATACCCCGACTTTCCAAATAGGGCTGAAGGCCCCAGGTCGCCACGGTATTGGTCGACACCATAGGGCTTGATGCCGTAAGGCGTTCGCGTCAAAAGAATGGGATAGGTCTTTGATTGATCCTTGGGCGCGTAGACCGCCGTGAATAGCTGTTTGCCGTCACGCATCGGGATCCGAAATTCGGACTTCGTATAGTTTGCTTTGACGAACTCAATCCCCTGCGCCGATGCCGCCTGGCTAAAAAGTCCCCACCAGACGGCAGAAATCACGACGACGGCCAAATTCAGTTGTGATGAATGTCGTAAGCGTTCGTGCATCTCAGAGAGGACTTCCTATGAACATGATGGGTTTCGAAATCGGCCAGACACCAAGGCGTACAACATTCCGACGGGACGTGAAGAGGCAATCGATTCCGTTTCACTCAGGACAATGCAGAGCTCAGGACGGC
This sequence comes from Schlesneria paludicola DSM 18645, assembly GCF_000255655.1. Lineage (NCBI taxonomy): Bacteria > Pseudomonadati > Planctomycetota > Planctomycetia > Planctomycetales > Planctomycetaceae > Schlesneria > Schlesneria paludicola. The sequence continues at coordinate 1,217,973 of NZ_JH636435.1, forward strand.
TTTGGCCGGCGCCCCTTGGTTGGGCGATTCTCGGACGCCGTCATAACACGATGCTGATCGGGTTCATTGAGCCATGCCTCTAAATCATCTGGATTTTTGATACGTTCTTCGAGTTGCTCAATCCCCTGTTGCCAGTCGCTCTTTCTCAAACCAGCGGACTCGTCAATTTCCTTGCGAAGTTGTTCGGGCTGAATCGCGTTGAATTCCTGCAACCAGAACTCCAATTCTGATTCAGGTCGCTTCGAGGGTTGACCGGCGGGAATAGGTGCGTTCATTTCGCGATACGATGCCTCCAGACGCTTCAAGAAGAGTTCACTGTCGAGGGGAATCCCACGACGACGACGAATGGCCGTTTGCAGACGATGATCGCTCGACACAACGGTCAACCGCCGCGAAGCCGAGTGCTTCTGAATCAACGTTTCAATGACCTCATCTGCTTCCTGCCCCGGTTGCGCAAACAGGACCGTGATTTCGGCATGTTTCGATCGACGCGGAAGATTCGGCGGTGCATCAATCGCATCGAACACGACGGTACAACGCTGTTTTTCCTCGCTCGTCAATCGCTGTGCGAGCTTGAACAACAGTTCCGTGCGCTTTCGGGCCAGATCACCGGGGCCATATTTCTCCCGCGCGAGCCCCGCAGCATGCATGAGATTGTAGCCATCAACAATGAGAAACGACGCGGACATGACAATGACACCAACGGCAGCACCTCATGCCAGTCAAGTTTCTCGACCACCAGAGCCGCTTTCCGACCATTCTGTTTACGACAATTCGATTGACAATCATATCGAGTGTGGTCATCCAGGTCCGGTGAAAACGACTCGTCCGGACAACATTGTCCCAGAACACGGACAATGACTCCACTTTCTGACAACTTCGTCTGGAAACATGACGATCGAAAGGACTTTTGATCCGGAATCGCAGAACGGGACCAATCGCGCGGTCGCGGTCGTTGTGAGAGCCACGCTGAACGGTTACAAGAAATGGGAAACTCCGTTCACTCGAACTGTCGAGTCACGCGGACCGTGTCATTAGACTTCAGTCGATGGCGATTCCGCATCAAGGACACCGCCTGATCGAGCCTGACACGCCTCCAACTGACATTGGAATTCATGGAAACGTTGCAGCGATTTTTGGCGTGGTATCTTGGCTTGAGACTGCCCGGGCCAGGGGAGGGCACAGCGTGGCGGTTCGATTGGCATTTGCCTGAACCTCATTGGTTGGTTCTGGTGATTTCGATCGCAATTTTGTTGTTCGTCATTGCCATTTACCGGCGGGACGGGTCACAACTCCGTTCGAACAACCGCATGATCCTGACCGGCCTACGACTGGCTGTAGTGGGGCTGATCCTGGGACTCATGACGGAGCTGAGCTTAACGATCGAACGGACGGGGCTTCCGATTGTGGCCGTCATGATCGATACCTCGGCCAGCATGTCACTTCAGGACCAGTATCCCCCAAACTCTAAAGCTGCGCGGCTTGTCGACGACGTGGCTCGCGAAACGGGTGGACAGGTCAATCGTCTCACGATCGCGCAACATCTTTTGACGCGAAATCATGGACAATTACTCGAGGAACTACAGCGCCGGCACCAGATCCGCATTTACCATTTCGACGAAACCGCCAGCGCACTTGAGTCCGGCGATCTCGGCCAGGATCGCGCTGCGGAAGCCGTTACATCCGCGAAGGATCAATTTTCGGCAATTTTGAAGGAAATTCAGCAACTTCAACCAGATGGCGACCAAACCCGACCATCGCCGGCAACGAAAAAAGTACTCGGCGACCTTCGCGGTGCCGCACCGGCTGCCATCGTCCTGTTGACCGACGGAGTGGCAACAGTTTCAGACACCGACAAGTTATCAACAATCGCCGAGACAGTACGCCGGAAGGGCGTTCAACTGCACTTGATCGGAATTGGCAGCGATTCGTCCGCCAAAGATCTGAATCTCTACGACACTCTCGTCGATGAAGTTGCGTTCGTCGGTGACCCAATGTTGTTTAAGGCCAAACTGCGCAGTTTTGGCTTCTCAGGAAAAAAGATCTCGCTAGAGCTGCGGAAAGAAGGCGAACGTGACGTCTTGATCACGCAGGACATTACCGCCCCCGCCGATGGCCAGACAGTCGATGTCGAGCTGTCGTATGCCTCCGAGATTGCTGGCGAATTCGACTACGTCTTGGAAGTTCGAGGCAACGCCGACGAAACGAATCCACTGAACAACGCAGAAACTCGGCATGTCAGCGTTCGCGAAGAAAAAATCCGAGTCCTGCTGGTCGACAGTGCCCCGCGCTATGAATTCCGCTTTCTCAAACAACTGCTGGAACGAGATAAATCGATCGAGGTCAGCACGCTGCTGCAGGACGCCGACCTGGAGTACTCTCAGGAAGATCGCACGGCCATTTCGCATTTCCCCGTCAAGAAAGAGGATCTTGCTCGACTGGACGTTTTGATTCTGGGCGACCTCGCTCCCGCGCAGCTCAGCAACGCAGCACTCGAAAACGTCCGTGAATTTGTCCGCGAAAAGGGAGGCAGCGTGATCTTTATCGCTGGACCTCAGTTCAATCCTGTCACCTTCGCAGGAACGCCACTGGAAAGCCTGTTGCCGTTCGAGCTGTCGAGTATTCGGATGCCGGGTGACGTCACAACCGAAAATTTTCATCCGGTGCTGACGCTTGAGGGTCAAAAAGGAAACAGTCTGTTCCGGTTGGGGAACAGCGAGGCAGACAGCCAGCAGATTTGGACCTCTCTTCCCAACTTCACCTGGCTCGTGGAGATTTCCAAACTGAAGCCAAGTGCCCGCGTCTTCGCCGAACATCCCACAAAAAATGGTGCCAACGGCCGCTTGCCAGTTATCCTGATGCAACAAGCCGGGGCGGGAAAAGTTTTATTTCATGCCACGGACGAAACCTGGCGTTGGCGATTTCGCACAGGCGATCTGTATCACGGACGGTACTGGATTCAAGCAATCCGTTACCTGAGTCGCAGCCGCCTGATTGGCAAGGATCGCACCGCAGAATTGACGGTCGATCAGTTGGTCTATCAACGTGGACAGCCAACGACCTTCCGCGTCAAGTTCGTTGACGAACGCTTTATTCCAACGGACGCCGATGGTGTCGCGGTCACCGTTGAACGAAAGGGAGAAGGCCGACAAACCATCAAGTTGTCTCGTTTGCGCGAACTCCCAACATCATTCGAGGGGCAGATGGCCCGCTTGCCCGAAGGCACATACCATGGCTGGGTCTCTCAGCCCGCCTTCAACGAAGCCCCACCTTCGGTGGATTTTCGCGTGGAAATCCCGCAGCGCGAGCTACTACGGCGCGGAATGGACAGGTCCGATCTACAAATCGCCGCGACAACGTCACATGGCCGACTGTATACGCTGGATGACGTCGATCAGCTCGCCAATGAAATCCCACGTGGGACACCCGTTCCACTGGAAACCGATGAACCGATCCCCCTTTGGAACCGGTGGGAATTCTTGACTCTGCTGACGCTACTGCTGTCGGCCGAATGGTTACTGCGAAAACGCTGGAAGCTGACGTAATTTATTCCACGAGCCGAAGTGGTGGACTTCAATTCAAGGCTGCGCGAGTGCACTCGACGTTCGCAGTTGTGAAAAAAATCGATCGTGGCGCTGGTGAGTCGCACGTTCGTCATAAATCGCCTGACTGAGCGAAATCAGTCCAGCGCGCAACTCGCCAGACGACATCCCCTGCGGTTCATGCGTCAAATCGAACAGCGTACATTTCTCCCAGTATCGATTTTCAAAGAGACGGCCCTCGCGACGCAGTCGATCGTAAAGCGGTGTGCCGGGGAAGGGTGTCTGTAACGTGACTTGCACGTCATACAGTCCCGACTGCTTGACGAACTCGAGAATCTGCCCAAAGACTTCCGGCGTCTGTCCATCAAGCCCCAGAATAAAGCAGCCATTGACCGTGATCCCCGCCGACTGAATTCGTTCAATCGCGGCGAGGGATCGTTCCTGCTGCTTGAGCTTCCAGTTGCAATGCAGTTCCATTCCGTCCAGCCCAAGCAAGGTGGGGCTCTCGAACCCGATCAAGACTTGCCTGCATCCAGCATCGCGTGCCAGTGCAATCAGATCGGGATCGTCGGCAAAGCTGAGATCAGTTTCAGTAAAGAATCGAATGCGTTCCGGAATCAATGCACGCATCAGCAACTTCGAGTGCTTCTTGTTGACGAACGTGTTGTCGTCCGCAAACTCAATAAACGGGCGAGGCCAGATCGATTTGATCCGGCGAATCTCCTCCACCACGCGCGACACCGGCTTCACCTGATAGTGAGGGGCAATCAGAATCGAACTGGCACAAAAGTCACACTTCCAGGGACAACCGCGTGAGGTCTGAACCGTAATTCGGTTGTACTTTTCCGGATCAAGCAGGTCGAATCTTGGGATCGGCGAATCGACCAGTCGCCAAGGACGAGAGGGACGATAAACTCGCTTGAGTTCCCCGCGGCGTGCGTCTTCGACAATGATTGGCCACACTTCTTCTGCCTCACCAATCACGATCGCATCAGCATGAAGCAGAGCTTCTTCTGGAAGTGAGCTGACATGGAGTCCGCCAAGAACCACTGGCACATGTCTGGCGCGATACCCATCCGCCACCTGATAGGCATCTTCAATCTGAGCGGTGAAGCTGGAAATCGCGATCAGGTCAAAGTCGTCATTTGGCAAGGGATCTTGCGCGATGTCGAACAACTCGTGATACGAGACGTCGTCGTGCCGTGGAGTGAGCCCCGCCAAAGTGAGCAACCCGAGACTCGGCAATTGAGCAATGACCGTTTTGCGTTCGACGAAGCCAGGCATACTCAAGCCGAGCTCAAGCAATTCAGGGTCCCAGGCCCGTACTCCGCTCATTGCGATGAGCCCGATCTTCATGAATTTGCCCTTCCCCCATTCGGCACTAATCACGTTCCCGCGAGGTCGGAGTCCGCCCCAGGCGACAACCGATGCGCATTTTCTCTGCGCCGCATCGATCACGGCAAGCCGTATTTCTTTCTGACCGCCGGCTCATTCAAACGGCGCATCGGTAACCACCTGTGAGGCGGTCCGGAACTTGAAAGGGGGAAGGGGCATCGAACGCCAACAATTCTGATCAATCAATCACCTCAAAGACTTCGGACCAACCAATCAGTCCTTCGAACGGCTGGAACTCCGACGAAAACAGTCCGTGAATCTGCCTTCAGCCAACGTTGGAGAACACTGGCATAGACGGAACGAAAATCGACGGAGTGAACAACATCACCAACGGAATCCAACCACGACAGGTCAGGCCGGCTGCCGTGCAATCCCGATTTGACGCGACCGCCCGCCAGAAACATCAGGCTCCCCGTCCCATGGTCGGTCCCTTCGCTCTGATTTTCCGCCACGCGCCGGCCAAACTCTGAAAATGTCATGACCATCGTTCGGTGCAATTGCCCCATCTGTTTCAGATCCTGAAGAAAACTCGCGAGCCCTTCACTCAGTTCCTGCAGCAACGCCGCAGTCTCACCCTCTGCGTCGCGTGATGATCGAAGCCCAGCGCCACGTAGTAAACACGAGTCGGTACTTCCGCGGCAATCATTTGAGCGACAAGTTTCAACGATTGAGGGAAATGGAAAGGCAAGTAGTCGACACTCGTCTTTTGTGTCTTCACCGCTTCGGCAATCTGCATCGATGCGGCCAGTACGTCATTCCCCGTACGTTGCAAGAAATCCAATGCGGAGTTCTCGCCCGGGTTGTGCTCGTGAATTTGAGCCAGGTCCGCCATCCCATCCGGTCCACTGTGAAATTGAAACAGTTCAGGATTTGACATCGTGACGCAACGGGGTCTCTCACCCGCAAACGTCTGAGCCATTCGCTCGACCAACTAAAGCCCCAGCAGCGGGGAGGAATCGCCACGACACTCGTGGTCGAAATACCGTCTAATCCAGCCGCGCGTCAGTTTCTAATGCGCGCCGGCCCCAGTTTCCCAAATCTCCGTCGAACGAAAGTGTAACAGATCGGGATTCGGATACCCAACGTTCTGTACGATCGCCCGATCACCTTGGTCCCAGACAGCTTTCAACGCGTCCATCTCGGGATGAAATCTATGGTAGCCATCAATACTGCTGGGCGATGGATCTGTCCGCTTCCTCGCCGATGGGATCGAAATCACAACCCATCGCGCCTTGCGTTGCCGCAACGGCGGTGAGATCGTCAGCGAATTCTGATCAAGTCCGTTTCCTCGCTCACAACACCGAGAACGAGTGATTGTCAAAATTCGCGCGTCTGTCATTGCGGAACCACTTGGGCGGGAATTCCACATTGATTCCTGCTTCTCCCAATATTGTTCGGCGTGGCTCCAGACACTCGTTCCGTATCAAGTCACGCGTTATGCTGGCGACCTCTCGATGGATTCCTTTGGAGAACATAGCATGGTCGAGCTTCGCCCTTGGTCCATTCATGCCAGTTTCGCGTGCCTGCTGCTCTGCCTCGTCGCAGGACAGGCGTCGGACACTGCGGCGGCAGAGCCTGTCCAATCGGAAGACGGCAAGCTGAGAATTGTCGTGTTTGGAGCACATCCCGATGACGCCGAATTCAAGGCCGGAGGAACGGCGGCCAAATGGGCAAAACTCGGACATCAGGTGAAGCTCTGCTCCGTCACGAACGGAGACATTGGACACTGGCAGATAGCGGGCGGCCCTTTGGCGCAGCGGCGGACCGCCGAGGCGGCCGCGGTCGCCTCAAAGCTGGGGGTGACGTCGCAGGTACTCGATCTGCACGATGGAGAGCTTGAACCAACACTCGCAAATCGGCGATTGATCACGAAGATCATTCGCGAATGGAAAGCCGATATCGTGATTGCTCATCGCCCTTGGGACTATCACCCGGATCACCGTTACGTCGGCATCCTCGTTCAAGACGCGGCCTTTATGGTCACCGTTCCGTTCTTCTGCCCTGATACGCCGCCACTCAAAAAAAATCCGGTCTTTCTTTACTCGAGCGACTCGTTTCAAAAGCCATATCCATTCCGGCCCGATATCGCAGTCTCAATTGATGATGTCTTTGATCTCAAGATCGATGCGATTCATGAACTGGAGTCTCAGGTCTACGAGGGCGGGGCGAGCGGCAGTGAAGAATTCGTGCGGACAGTTCCTCCGGCCGCCGATGTCGCTGGACGCAAAGCCTGGCTGAAACAACGCTGGCATGATCGTCATTCACGCGAGTCCGACCGGTTCCGCAGCCTACTGACCGAGCTTTACGGCGACGAGAAAGGAAAAAAGATCCTGTACACCGAAGCCTTCGAACTTTGCGAGTACGGACGCAAGCCAACCCCGATGGAATTGAAACAACTGTTTCCATTTTTCGAACGAGAATGAAAACTGGTCCAGGGGCCAATTGGCATTCAAAACATTCTTGCAGCTGAATACCACATTGAAGGAGCACACCATGAAACTCGCGCTCACACTTGTGTTCTCGTTGACGGCCGGCTTCGTGTATGCCCAGGACGAGGTCCCCGAGTTGCCCCCGACTCACGCGGATGTCGCCTATGGCCCTTTCGAGCGAAACGTGCTCGACTTCTGGCAGGCGGAAGGCGAGGGGCCGCGACCATTATTTATCCACATTCACGGCGGAGGATGGGTCGGTGGTGACAAGAAACAAAAGACATCCCAATACGCGCCGTATTTGAAACAAGGCATCTCGTGCGCCTCGATCAACTACCGCTTGACTCCCGCCAATCCGTTGCCCGCTCCGGTCCATGATGCGGCACGCGCGATTCAGTTTCTTCGTTCAAAGGCCGCCGAATGGAACATCGATTCAAAACATATCGCCGTCAGCGGGGGAAGCGCCGGCGCATGTACATCAATGTGGCTGCTGCTACATGATGATCTCGCGGATCCGAAGGCCACTGATCCTGTCTTGCGAGAATCCACTCGAGTCTGCGCCGCGGCCGCCGGTGTCGGCCAGGTATCGATCGATCCAAAAGTTATCGAAGATTGGCTGGGGCCGAATGTCTTGAAACACCGAATGATCAACTTCGCCGTCGGCGAGACTTCGATTGAAAAGGCACTTGAGAACTATGACAAGCACCGAGCTCTTTATTTCGAATTCTCGCCCTATAACCATGTTGATGGACAAGATCCCCCGTTGTTTATGACCTATCGGGACGACATGACTCTACCATCCAAGGACGCCGGACATGGAATTCACCATCCCGTCTATGGAGTTAAGATGAAGGAGAAATCCGATACGGTTGGACATGAATGCCATCTCTTGATCCCCGGATATTCCAAGTCGGATCAATACGCCAATGCCACGGAGTTCTTGATCGCCAAACTGCTGGCAAAATGACGGCACCCATCGGTATTTCGCCGCTTTGGACGACCCCGCCACTGAGGGTCTGGCGTCACGTCAGAATCAATGGGAAAGTCCCGTTGTAACTCGCTGAACCGACATCTCACGACGAGCGGTTCCGATCTCGGTAATGTCCTGGCCCAAGCATCGCAGGGATACGACTCAGAAACAGGCACGCCGCTCGGAGTAACACGCCCCCATCAATGGACGTTCGACTGCGACGGCGAACATCGCTTGCAAAACACTAACAGAATGATGACCATCCATTCGTGAACAGTGACATCGTAACTCGAAGTCGCATTTGAACCTTTGGGATTCTTTCGTCCATCACTATGACAAATCATGCCGTCCACTGGTCCGAAGGGCTGTTCATCAGCCCGCATCACTTTCAGCTTGCCGAACGGCGGCTGCGTGAGGAAATGGCGCTGGCTCAGCAGTGGCATGTGGGATACGCATACGGAATTCGGAAGATCGAAATCGATCACGACGCGTTGTCGAACTGGCGCGTCTCACTCAGCACACTGCATATTCGCCTCCGTGATCACACGTTTCTTCGATTCCCCGAAGATTCGATTCTCGCCCCGTTAGAAATTCCTCGCACCGCGTTTCGCAATTCGCAAGAACGTTTAATGGTGCACGTCGCCGTTCCCCGGCTGCAATTGGGACGTCGAAACGCAGACGCCCCCTCTGCTGACGTCATCACGCGCTACACGGTCGAATCCCAAGATGTCGAAGACGAAAACCAGGCGGGCAATCCAGTCGTCACAGACGTCCGGTGGCTGAACGCCAAAATCCTGCTGGGCGACGAAGAGCTATCTGGATACGAAACACTCCCGTTGATGCGGTTGCGATTGGGATCAACCGCTGAAGCACCGCCCGAAATCGACCCTGATTACATTCCCCCTCTCTTGGCCTGCGACGCGTGGACGTATTTGCAGGAACGGATCATCGGAAACGCGGCGGATCAACTGAGTAGTCTCGCAGACATTCTGGCTCGTCAGATGCTTGATCGAGGCGTCGCGTTTGAGAGCGGGCATCGTGAGGACCTTGAGCGGATCTTCAAGCTGCATTCGTTGAACGTTGCACTCGGCTACCTACAGAATCTGCCGGCCGTCCGCGGCATTCATCCGCTGACGGCCTATCTGGAAATGTGCCGGACAGTCGGACAGATTTCGATTTTTCTACCCGATCGCCGGATGCCGAACGTTCCCGTCTATGACCACGATGATCTGGGAAATTGCTTCCGCGCAATCCGCAAGCTATTGGATCTGGACGGCGGTGCGCCAGCCCAAGCCTACGTCAAACGGCCATTTGTCGGGGCGGGGCTGCAAATGCAGGTCCGACTCGAACGCGAATGGCTCTCCCCCGGCTGGACGTTCTACATGGGTGTTGAATCCAAGCTGTCGTTTAATGACGTCGATAAACTGCTGACCGATCGCCTGGACCTCAAGCTGGGAAGCAGCGACCTCGTGGAAAACATCTATCGTGGCGGCCGCGGAGGTGTCAAAGCCCGGCCCGAAGCCGCAGCACCACGAGATTTTCCAGGGACCGGCTGGACCTACTGGAAACTCGACCGTGGTTCGGAAGCGTGGCAGGCTGTTGAACGGACGCTCAATCTGGCCATTCGGTTCAATGAACGCCAGGTGATGGGTGACATTGATGGCGAACAGACCGTCCAGATTCGAACGGATCAGGGAAGTCTGGTCGCGCTGTCGTTCGCGCTCTACGCCAAACCACAGTCGCCGTGATCGCAGTTGATCACCGCGACAATAAGGGCCAAGGACTTCGCGACGGTATTCTTCCCCACGAACCAACGAGCCATGGCTCGCCCGAGTTCATCAACAGGCTGAGTCATGACCCCTGAATTCGCGCAACCCGTCAATCGCATCTTCGATGCCGTCCTTGATCTGGTGGATCGAATCGAGCGGCACGAGCGACCAGACCTGGTCGAAGAAAAAACACTGATTCGCATGGATCTCGACGCGCTCACGGCGATGGCCAGCAACCGTCCGGGACAACGACTGGAAGATTTTGAGCTTATCCGGCGCGCATTGATCTACTGGATCGATGAAGTTCTGACAATCGCCGATGCCGAATGGAAAAGCATGACGCTCGAGTTCGATTACTTTGGTGAGAAGAATCGCGCTTGGCGTTTCTACGAATACGGCGAACGCGGGGCTCGAGTCAGCTCGTCTGACGTGATCGAAACCTGGTACCTCTGCCTGGTGTTGGGATTTGAAGGAGATATCGGCGAAGCCTTTCGCGAACATCTGCACTTGCCCATGCCCGGCGGGGCAGCCTCGTCCGCGGAGGCCCGTCAGAACTGGGCCGCGGAATTCTCGCGATTGATCCGCAAACCGACATCGACGGAACTCGCAGGTGAACCAATTTCTGGCGGGGTCGAGCCGTTAACAGGCGGAATCTGGCTGCAAACGATGACAGCATGCCTATTCGTCGTTGTGGTTGCATTCGTGGTGTTGCTGGCGATCTTTTTGAAGTTTCGGTCACAACAATAGCGGTAAAAATGCTTTCGACCGATTCGACTCGCGGCCGTCACGCGTGGATTCGGTAGATCGAAACACTCGATGTGGTGATTCAAATGTGAAGCCCCCTGCGGAGGGCTGAAACTCATGATCTGCCGTCGATCCCCCCAACGATTTCGCGAGCGGGCGACATTATTTTCACGATCGTACGACCCTATCAAGCCATGATGCCGTTCGGGATTTCATCCGGAACGGCATCATGGCATTAACATTCGTCGTCACTGAATCGACAGATCGATCAGAACTGGACCCGACTGGCTCGGTTGACTCCACCGAAGTACCAGTTGAAGAGTACTCGGAATTCACCTGAGAACGCTTGATCGGTGCCTCCACCGATCGGCACGACGTATCCAAGAAGGAGTGACTTATTCTGATCAAACATGATGTTCGATCCGATGACGCCGCTGAAGTTCTGAATTTGGCTCTGATAAGTGCCAGTATTCACTTCGGCACCATAGACGACGTCGGTGTGCTGAAGTGTCGAATTAAAATGCAGTTCCGAAATGAATGAGACTCGAGACAAACGAGCTGTTGGATCAGGCGCGGTATAGATCCAGTAACCCGTCCCAACACTTCCAAAAATGTACGTTGGATCGTTGAGAGACCCGTTCTTTTCAAGGGTACCGCCATTCGACGTCGCAACGGAATTGCCGTTGGCGGCGATATCCAATTGGAGCAAGGATTGTGCATACCAACGATCGTTCGGGGTATAGACTGCACCAGCGAATGGCAACACATGCCAGGCTTGATTGCGAATCAATCCCAGCGTGTTTCCCTGACTATCTGCGATCCGACCGTCGTTCGCGGTTGGCGCCGAGAAACCGACGCCCGTCGACAACGCGAATTGCTCGTCTTTGTACAACAGCGCTTTGAAGAATGTCGTCAGGTTGCCGAGTTCGTATTGATTGGTGTCGTACGATGGCATTCCTGATCCATCGAGCGTCGTCGTCGAATTCAATGACACAGCCATGGGGACGCGCACTTCAACCGAAGCATTCCCGTTGAAGAACGTCTTTTCGATACCAGGCGTGATCCGATTGACGGCCATTCCGCCCGGAACCAACTGAACGTTGGAGAAGTAGTTATAGCTGAGGAACACGCGGTCGCGTGGCAAAGGGCTGGTGTTTTCTGCAAGTTTCATAATGCCAGCCGAGTTGCCATTCGTGACCACGGCAGATCCGGCAGCATTCAGGAAGCCCAATGAACTGCCATTTGCCGTCATCATCGTTGGCAGACCACCAAAGTAGTCACCCATGAATGCAGGCACGTAGCTCATCGCCGTAGACGCTCCCTGACCAGCAGCGAGCGGGGTCACAGGCGGGGGCAGCTGAGATTGCTGTTGTGGTGAGAAGACGGAATTGGGATCGGACAGAGTTTGCGGTGCCGCCGGAATCGCTTGCGGGCTGACAGGCGACAGATCCGTGGCTGGTCCCATATTCCCTGAATTTGGGTCTACGATGCCGGAATTCGGGTTCAAGAGATTTGTGCAGTTCGGTGCACTCGGCGCACACTGTGTCGCGATTTGTGCTGACGCAGGTGACAGTTGGCGATCGAAGACGTCGTCATCATTTGCCGCCGATGTCGCCATGGCAACTTGTTTGACGTCACTCCGAATGTCTTCCTGCGATTCCACACGCACTGTTGCGCCAGACGTACGAAGCGTTGTCGAACGCAACTTCGATCCCGCTATTGCACTGGAATAATCACCAATCATCCCGGCGACAATCGCCAAGGGTAAAACTTTGGAAAAACCAGTTACTCGAAATGCCTTCATCGATATCGTTCCTTCCATTGCGAACGCAAATCACGCAAATGTCGGTGAATAAATTTGAGAGCAGCCCCAACGACCATGCCCAAAATGGTCCAGCAGAAATTCAACCAAAAGAGATCCGCGTACAGACGAAACTCTTAAGGGGCCCATCACTTCGAACGCTCTTCCTTGAAACGTTCGACGATCATCATCCATTCATCGACGCAGTGATTGTGGACTGCGTTCGCATTCCATCCATGTATTACCTGGAGCGACTATCGAGTTCCGGCGACGGTATTCAACTTCGGCTCGCTGCTTCGCAAGACATATCGAGCGGGATTACCCTTGAAAGTTTCCCAGTTGTCTTTGTTCTCGAAGAGGAAGAATTGACCTTCGAATTCTCGAAGCACCTCGCCATCCACCATCTTGTGGTTTGACAGCCAGCTGACAGGGTCGAGGCCGCCGTAGGCTAGCGCGAACTGTCTGGGTGCCTGATCAAACGCGGCCTTCGCCTCTGCACTCGAGAAGTAGTAGGTTCGCTCTTCGTAGACGGACGAAAAGCGTGGATCAACGGGTAGAACTTGTCGCATCTTCAAGCCAACGATGCAGCGCCCTTTCAGGCCCGGGACGACTGGATACTCGGCGATCGGCGAAACGTGTTCATTCAATTCGGGAAATTCGGGTTCGGCCTGCACGGCCGCGACGGGAACCGCAACGGACTGTGCGAGCACAGATTGAGGCTGAACTGGAACATTCTGGACGGTCGTGGGTCTCGCCTTGGCGGGAACGGATTGCGGCACGACCGGTGCGGCAACGGTTTTCAACGCAGCCGAATTCGGAGCCACTTGTTTCGCTCTTGACTTCGGCCTTGGCGCAGACGTTGACGCGGATGCGTCAGGCTTCGCTTCAACGTCATCCTGCTTCTTTTCCGGTGCCACTTCGCCTTCATTCGAAGGCTCGACTTCGCCATCCATCCCTGATTCATCAGTCGAGGGAATTGGTTCCAGAGCACCTTCAGGAAGCATGTAACCGTCGGAGTAGTTTTTGAAGAGGCACATCGCGTCTCTCGCGGCGTCGCGCACTCGTTCCGATGGTTCCACCCAGCAGCATTCGTCGTCCTTTTCTGACGCGACTTTTGCCAGGGCTTTCATGACCTTCTCGTTGGAGCATCCACGGCAGCAGTCATATCGCTGCTCTTCTGATTCGCGATCACGATAGGCTTTCTTCGCTTCCTTCTTGGCGGGCCCCTTCGCTTCCTTGATCAGCAGGCGTTCGCCTTTCTTGGCATGACGTTCGGTCTCGCGAACAATCTGCTTGCGATTCGCGCACGTTTCGCACTCACAGACCGTGTTCATATTGCAACAGCCACGCGTCAGCATGTTGCGTAACGCCATCACGGCTTCGTAGCGAACAATCTCTGAGGGATCTTCGAGCATTGTTGCGATCAACATATCCTGAGCTTGAGGATACGTTACGCAATCCAATGTGCCCAGGTACTGAACCGCTTTCACACGATTGGGAACGTCCAATTGCACCGCGCGGATTCCGGCAGCCATGCCCTTGAGCGAGTCGGGTGGAGCCGCCGCGAACGGTGGCTTCAGCAGTGGGTCGGTGAGCCGGATCTTTTTCGCTAGTGCGATGGGCCGGGCCGTCAACCAGTCGGCGAAGGTGGGTTTAATATCCGGACTAGTGAACGCCGGTGCTGGTGGAATGGGCGCCCCAGCGTGGACTGCACCACCAACAATCACGAGGGCATTCAGCGTCGTTGCAGAAATCTGCAGAAACCGGCGGCGCCGGAAGTTCTCGAAGACCATGATTGCATCCTACGGGTGCCTTTGGAAAAGATCGCATTTTCAATTTCGGTAGTTTTGAGCACTCTCGAACGGATTTTAATTCTCCGTCGCACCATCTTGACTCACCCGCATTTCTCCGTGTTCGACCCGGCGCGACGTAGTGATTACTCCAACTGCGTAAATCGTTTTGATTAAGCGGGTCGCAAACACGTTTTTATCGGTCCAATTTAACGATCGTGGTACGGACGCGATCTGCTGCGGCTTTTCGTGCAATGGTTTCGGCGAAGGCTGCCGGAATACCCCTGAAACGTCAGAGAAACTGACGGCCCGCCCTGCGAACCAAAACCGCAATGGAATGACATCGGCCACCTGCAAAAACATGCGGCGTTCAGTACCTTTTCAGGACAACAACCCCGCACGCACACGAAAGACATCCCGCCTTAATCACGAACGCGATTCGCGTTCGAAATTGGGTCACCTCCAGGCGGATTGCGACCGTATTCAATTCAAAGCCGATCACAAGTTCGCGTGATCTGGGAAAACCGTGAGGTTTGCTAGCAACTTTTTACTCGACCACCAGAAAACAGAGATGAGATCACGGAGTACCGTCGATCGTCGAAAGCATTCCCTCTTGTTGACAAACATCAAACTGACCGCATACTGGCCAATACCACACAGAAAGGAGCGAACGCATGTCACGAGTATTATTCAGTTTACTAATCGCCCTCCATCTGTGGACGTACCTCGGAAATTGCGCCCCGGCTCAGGATTCCGTCCTTCCTCCAGGAGACACTTCGCCCGTTCTTCGCCTCGAGACAAATGGACCACGAAGTTATGTCAGTGGTCTGGCGTTTAGCCCCGATGGTCAGCATTTGTACGCCACCGGCTGGGATAAGGCCGTTCAGGTCTGGAACCTGCAAAAAGATCACTATGCCTACAGTTCGGGAGCGACCCTTCGAGTTCCCACCGGTGCCGGCCCTTTCGGTGAATTGAACGGATTGGCACTCTCGACCAATGGTGTTTGGCTCGCTGCCGCTGGACAGGGGCAACCGAGGGAAGTTCCCGGCGAACGGACATACGGATGGGTCTTGCCCGCCAGTAACATCAGCCAAATCTCGCAACTCGACAATGGCATGATCTATGTGTTCAACACGAAAACGCGTGAGACAAGACTGTTGAGGGGCCATCGTGGACCGGTTCAAGCATTGACCTTCGTACAGAACAGTCCCTTTGACGCACCACAACTGATCTCGGTCGCGGAAGAACATGCCGAAGGCTCGGGCGAAACGCAATGCCGTGTGCGGTGCTGGGACATTTCAACCGGAAACGAGGTCGCCAGCCTGGGTGCGGTGCCCGCATTGGATGGGAAAACCTGGGGACCATTGCCGAGTTTGAAAGGATTTCGCCCTGGTCTGACAGCTTGGAGTAGCGGAAAAAATCTGAATCAAGCTCGAGTGGCACTCGCCTGGGGCGACGATCAATTTCGCGTCTGGGATGTCGAAACAGGACAAGTCGCCAGCGCAAGATCCAATCCGAACATTCTGACGGTGGTCCCTGTCACAAACGCATTCGACAAGCTATTGACGGGTGCGCACGCCGAGATGGGTGTTTGGACCATGCCACGCAGCGAAACCGGCCGCTTGGCATCCATTACACGTCAACAATTTGAGTCGGCACGGGTCGATTCGGTCAATGGCAAGAATCAAAATCTACCAAGTGCAGCCACGTTAATTCCTGGAACGAACGGGCAGCCGACGAGGGTCGCCTTTGTCGTCACTCGTTACCTTGAGAACGGTGGAGGCGAGTATCGACTACTCATCACGTCGGCCAAATCACCAATCGAATTGGTTAAAGAGGTCGAACTGCCCTGGCGCGGTGAAGTCCGCCAACCGGCGATTGCCGCTTCGGCCGATGGAAAACGACTCGCGGTCTCGGGGAATCAGCGAAACGAAATTGAACTCTATCAGGTCGAAGATCTACTTCGCGGTCGAAACGTGCCGCAACAGACGCTGGGGAGCGTCGGCCTCGCCTTTCAAGAAGCCATGTTTGTCCGCTCGGGCGATGCCTGGGGACTCGGCCTGACCACAGTCCGCCGTGATCAAGCGGGGCATTTTCCCAAAGATGCACTCGTCTTCGACATCAATCAGCGTCGGATCGAACCCTCCACCGAAATGTGGCTTCCTGCAATTACAACAATGCCGGGCTGGACGGCCGACGCCACCGTGCCCGGAAAACTCTCGATCAAGCGTGCAGACCTGCCGCCGATTGAGCTCGATTTAATCGATAATCATACCGCGACAGGATATGCATTTTGTCCGCCCACACCGCATTGCCCGATCCCGCTCGTGGCGGTCGCCTCACATGTGCGCGGGCAGCCGCTGCTGCAATTGTTCAATGGGGAAACAGGTGAAACTTTGAGGTGGTGTGTCGGCCACACCGAACGCATTCGCTCGCTGTCCTTCTCGGAAGATGGCCGCATGCTCGTCACGGTCGGAAGCGATCGAACGGTCTGCGTCTGGACCACGACCGATCTTGCGGAACGAAATCTGGGCAAGCATGGCCGGTTGCCCGGTGTGACGGTTCACAAAATCGACCGCAAGTTGTTTGTGACAAATGCCCCTCTCGGTTCGGCCCTGCAACGTGGTGACGAACTGGTTTCGGCGACCAACAACGGCGAAGTCGCCGAGATCGAAACCGCCAAAGACTTCTACAAGTACGTGCTCGAGCGACGCCCGGGTGATACGGTTGAATTCACCGTTCGCCGTAAGGATGCCATGCACCCGATCGCCGTAAGCGTGGGGCAGGCGATCGACGAATCAAAACCGCTCTTCACACTCTTTGTTGTTCCCGGCGAAAAGAATCAAGACTGGGAATGGATCGGCTGGAGTCCGCTTGGAAATTTCGACACGCGAGGTGACCGCGTCGATCATTGGCTGGGTTGGCACTTCAACACGGGTGAACCTTTGCATCCCGCAAAGTTCGCCGCGATCGGCGAGTACCGTGATGC
Source organism: Schlesneria paludicola DSM 18645 (assembly GCF_000255655.1). NCBI lineage: Bacteria > Pseudomonadati > Planctomycetota > Planctomycetia > Planctomycetales > Planctomycetaceae > Schlesneria > Schlesneria paludicola. The sequence continues at coordinate 1,235,402 of NZ_JH636435.1, forward strand.
GTTCTACCGACGCGACCTGTTGAAAACACTTTTCGAACACCAAAAGCTGCCGCCGGCACCTGTCATCCAGGAAGATCCCAAAGTCTCGATCTGGCTGCGGCGGAACGACGGCACTCCGCTCAGCACGGACTACGACGACGTGGCACAGATCGAAGCAAGCGATATGCGCGTGATTGCCGACGTATCGGGGGTGGCCGATCGCCTGATCCAAAGCCTGACGGTCATTCTGGACGACGCAGACTCAATTTCGCTGACCCGAGTTGAGGGGGCATCGGAGTGGTCGGCCGACCTGTCTCACGTTCACTGGCAACGAGGCTTGCACCGCCTGACGGTCCGATTGAAGACTTCGAACAAAGAAGTGACCGCCGTCGAGAGAGCCCATTTCCATCCTGCACCTCCCAAGATTGAGTGGGAGCCCAATCCCAAATGGCGACGTGAATTCGAGCCTGCCGAGGTGATGGTAAAAGCAAAGGTGATTCCTTCCACAGAGCCCGTCCGGGTCCAATTGTTGCTTCAGAGGCCCGGCGAAGCCGAACCGGAAATCGTCCAGAACTGGGAAACAAACGAACCTTTGGTCATCGAGAAAAAGATCGAAGTTGACCCTGGCGAAAATCGATTGGAACTCGTCACTTGGAATGCCACTGCCCCAGAAGATGTGGTCGCCGCGGAAACGGCGCGCGTTCCGACCTTTGTAAGACGCGCAACACCCCCGATGGCTCCACGCATTGCCATTGATGAGGTCACGGTACTGTCGGAAAACGGTGAGCCCAAAGCGCTGACGGCCGAGCACGATATTTATCAAAGCCAACTGCCACGCGTTCGAATTCGCGGTCAGATTATTGGACAGGCCCTTATTGGACGCGCGACGCTGGTCGTCGGTGAAACGAAACGCGACCTGACTGGGTTTACGGCCGGTTCAGGACGAGATTTCAAATTTGACGAGACGATCACTTTGCAGCCTGGGCGACAGGCGGTCGTCATTCAGTCGGCAATCGCGGCTGAGCAAGACGAAAAACGGTTGACTCTGGTCTACGAGCCACCGGCACCACGCATTGCAGCACTGACACCAACAGTCGCCGTCATTCGCGAACTTCCCCCTTCGGCGGACGCGAGACCACGCGTCTATGTCCAAGGATTCCATGAACAAGTCGCAACGATTTCCGCGAAGTTAGAGGCACCGCTCGACCAGCCCTATCGTGTCACGCTTCGCGTGAATGATGTCCCAGTTGCCAATGAGATGATTCAAATCGATTGCACACAAGCGGGACAACATCTTCTCAAAGCCAAGCTGCCGCTTGCCGGTGGGAAGAACGTGATTTCACTGCGCGTCGACAACGAATGGACGCGGCAGCCGCACCAGCAAAATGTCGACCTCGAATTCCGCCGCCCCCCTGAGATTGTCGAAATCGTCGCCGCAGACAAGCTGGTCGAGATGCCGCTAGACCTCTCTTGTCGGATCCGTTCTGCCATTCCGCTTCGCAACACACGGATTGTCGTCGATGATCGAGACGAAGTTCCCGCGGCTTTTGCCCCCGTCGCAGACTCGAAAGACGAGTATGTTCTGCGCGCCGAACAAATCGGCCTCGCGGAAGGCGTGCATTCGCTGAAAATCATGGCAACGAACGATGAGGGTACAGTCATCGAGCCGGGTATTCACAAGGTGACGATCGAAAAGCAATCGGCAAAGCCACCGATCCTCAAGATCGTCGGGCCAGTCTCAACTGAAGCCGCGTCGATCGTCAGTTCCAAGCGATTCGAGATTCAGTACCAGGTCACCTCAACGGTTCCGACAACCATTCAACTCAAGAATCGCGGGACGGAAACGACCATCTCCTCGGACGCAGTTCCGGTCGATGGATCAAACGCGACCATCCCTCTGGATCTATGGGAAGGGGTCAACGACATTGAGTTGATCGCTTTCAACAGCGGAGGATTCAGCGCCAAACAAATTCTGCGAGTGTCCTACGTCGCACCGGCGGCCACTGTCGAGATCATCAGTGTTGACGATCAGCGTCCGCAAATCGGAAATAATGGAACCGGTCACTTCGCCAAACGTGCTTCGAAGTCAAGGGTCAACCTATTGGGGCGAATCAAATCGAAGGAGCGACTCGATCCGAATCAGCCACTGAAGGCCCGAATCTGGGTCAATAGCTTCAAATTGCCGACGGTTGACGTTGTCGTGGATCGCGAGAACCCCACGATCGGAAAGTTTGGAACCGATTTGACGCTCAGCATGCTGACGAATTCGATCAAAGTCCAGGTCTATGGGGAAGAAGGCCATGTCGCCTCGGAGATTGGCTGCACCAATACCCTGACAATTGATTGTGAGAAGCCCGAGCGTCGTCAGGAACTTTATCTGGTCCTGTTGGGAACAGGTGATCAAGAGGGATCGAGACAGGGGGCTCAGCGGTTCTTGAAGGCCACACCGAAGACCAAAGTCGACGGCACTCAGGAAATCTGGGAATCCGATGCGTTTTCGCAGATTCACGTGTTCGATGCAACGAATGTCAACCCTTCGACGGCACAGCACCGAATGTTGAAACTCGTTCGAACGATGAACGGCAACTTCGCGAAAAATGCCTCGAAAGGTGGTTCGCAGGCGATCGTGATGGTCTACTTTGAAGGAAAAATTGAAGTCTCATCGGATGACTTCTCGTTCATCACATCTGAGACGCAGTTGCCCTCCGATCGCGCGATGACTGGACGAATCCTGGAGTCCAATCTGACGAACTCGTACGGTGCTCACATCGTCTTCATGGATCTAACGCAAAATACGAACAATTTGAGTGAAAGTGATATCTGGCCGAAGGCGCCCAATTTGGGGATCCTCGTTCGAAACTGGAAAGGGCAAGGGAAGCAGCCCGATCAGACGAAGCTCAGCACAGCACTTGAACAGACGCTGCCACAAGTTCGAAAAGTCAGTCAACTGTCGGCAAGCATCGACGAACAATATCAACGCGCGAAAAAGATCTTCCGCGAACAGCTTGAATCCGTAGATCGACTTCAGGTCTTGCAAGACGCCCCGTTTGGAGCGGGTGCGTTGGAATGACCGCTGATCAGCGGTCCAAAGACTTCATCGAACGTTTGTACTGCCGAGTTCTTGCCTTGAGACATGGAACACTTCCAGCAAGATCACGCAACAATTTCCGGAACAGTGATATGGTACCTCAACCGAATCCGTCGGCTGAAAACGAGGGCAATCAGCCACCAAACGTCCGACCTGGGGACTCGACTCCACGACGCGTTTTTGAGGCGGTATTGCAGCAGACTGCCGCGCTCGACGCTTCGGAGCAGGGAGTCTCGATTGCCGAATGGAAAGTGCTGCTCAAAGTGGCACGTCGCCTTCGAGGTGCGGAATTCCAGTTTGATCCCGTGGTGATCGAACTGGTTCGGGCGACGCTTTCAAGTCAGCTCAAAAACAGCGGGCAATCCGCAGAACAATTCGCGGCAGTTGCGGAACGGGTCGCGCGCACGTTATACGAAAACCCAGAATCGCAAGAACGGCTTCGCTCGCTTTGGGCGCGTCTTTCCGTGGTGGAATAATGTCAGACAGTTCCGTCTCCAAAGATCGGCTGGTCGAAGAATGTCAGGGACTGGTGCGTTTTCTCGCGCAACAGATTCGATCTCGTACGCCATCATGGGTCGAACTCGACGATCTGATTGGCTATGGCCAGGTCGGATTGATGCAGGCTGCGCGTGACTTTGACCCCGCCCAGGGAACGAAGTTTTCGACATACGCCTACTATCGGATTCGCGGAGCGATCTTTGACGGGGTTAATAAACTGAACTGGTGTCGTTCATCGCGCGATGCCGAGTTCAAATTTGAACAAACGGCCGATTCGGTGATTCAAACCAATTCCGGCACGACACCACCAAGTGAATCGATCGCGCAGGAAGCATCGTGGTTCACTCGAACCGCGGGTGCCTTGGCAATTTCCTATTTGGCCGCTGCGGATGGTGAGGGACGGACCGCAGATGTCGTCGATAAATCTGCAAAAGCGCCCTGGGCGGGAATGGTCCAACGTGAAACTCATCTTCAGTTGGCCGATGCCATCGGACGTCTTCCCGCCGACGCAGCCGCACTCGTCCGTGCCGTTTACTATGAAGATCGGACACTTCAGGAAGCGGCCGATCAGCTAAAGATCAGTAAGAGCTGGGCGAGCCGAATGCATGCGCGGGCCTTGGAACAAATGGCGCGTCACATGAAACAAGCGAATTTTGGCGACACGCCAAACGACGATGACGACGATCCGTAAACACCAACAAGAAATACGCAAACCAAGCACGCCAAACGATTTCAACTTACTCATGCGTTGAATTTTCGGACAGCGGATCGCTATGCTTCACGGACCTGTCCGTTTTTAGCAAAGTCGCCGTTTTCACTGTCATTTCAACGTGGTGTCGAACGATCACGAGTGGGAGCATTATGTCGACTTCTAAGCCCCTTCTGGACTTTGAGCTGCTGCTCTCGCCGATTTCGCCTGAAAGTCCTTGTGGGGAAAGCTTACAGTGGGATCCCCAGTTTGACGAACTCAAACAGATGAGGAAGTCGCGAAAGGATCCCCTGGACCCGAGCGGCGACAAGGAACCTGACTGGGGCGGGTTGATTGCTCTTTCGACGCAGCTCCTCGCAAAACGAACCAAAGATTTGCTCATCGCAGGTTGGTTGACCGAGGCACTGCTACGAACATCAAGCTTTGCAGGGCTGCGCGATGGCCTACGATTGATTCGCGGATTCGTCGATAAGTTCTGGGATGGACTCTATCCCCAGCCGGATGAGGAGGACTTCGCCAATCGGGCCGCGCCGCTGCTTTGGCTGACTCAAACCGATGGTGGGGCAAAACTTCCTGCACTCCTGCGTGAGATTTCGCTGACATCAGCGTCGCCGCGCTCCGACGAACCGTTGATTAACTGGAATCTGTGGCATCAGCGACGCGCTCCGCCGCAAGCCTCGGGCGAGAAAGACGATGTCTACAAGCGCCGTGTTGCCGACGCCGAAAAGAACCGGCAGACATTCGATGCGGCCGTCGAAACTGCCCCGCTCACGTTCTACCAGACGTTACTGAACGACATTGATGCGTGCCTCGCAGAAATCGACACGCTGTCACCTATACTTGATGGCAAACTCGGCGCCGATCTTTCACCCAGTTGGGGGAAAGTGCGAGATTCGATCGGAGAAATCCGTGGGTTCGTCATCGATGTGCTCAAACGCCGCGGTGGATTGCCAGCCGATACTTCGGCCGTCAGTTCCACGGAAACCTCTGTGGAGGAAGAAATTGTGGCAGCCCCAACTGGTCATCCAGAAGTCAATCGTGGTCGCATCAGCTCCCGAGCCGACGCCATGTCTCGCCTGGAAGAAGCAGCGGATTTCTTCAGCAAGACCGAACCCCACAGTCCCGTCGCTTACCTGGTACGCCGTGCGATCCGTTGGGCGGGAATGCCGTTTGAAGAAGTTCTAGGAGAACTAGTCAAAGACGATAAGTTGGTCAAACAGATCTCCGAGACGCTGGGCATCGTTTCGGGGCCGACCAAATAAGAGACACGGATCAATCCATGTCTCTCGGCCGAAGTCTTCGGCCGTAGCCAACGGGTTAATAATCACGCTATAGTGGCACGCCACAATCAAGTTCACTAGGAAGCACTGATCGCTGATCGAGCGACTCGTACGTTCGAATTCTGCCGAATGCCTTTATCAAGCGTTTGCTCACTTGTCATTCACATTCCACCGAATCGAATTGACATGTTGCCTGTCCTGTTCCGGATCGCGCCGGTCCGAACCATCGGTGGAAATTGTCTGGGGATCGTTTTCACGGAATCTATTGAGGAGTGGTCATCGTGGCTAAAGAGAGTTTGCAAAAGAAGCTTGACCGAGTTCGTCCGCCGCGCGTGCAAATTCGTTACGAAGTTTACGTCGGTAATGCGATGGAAATGAAAGAACTTCCCTTCGTCATGGGAGTTTTGGGTGACTTTTCGGGTAAGCCCGATCCAAATAAAAAAGCCGTTCCACTCAAAGATCGAAAGTTCATTAATATCGATCGCGATAGCTTTGACGGAGTCATGGCGTCAAAGGACATGGCGCCGCGTCTGGCGTATTCGGTCAACGATACGTTGACAGGCAAAGCAGATCAGCAACTGAACGTCGAGCTGAAGTTCAACAAGATGGAGGACTTCACTCCAGAGAACGTGGCGAAGCAGATTCCGGCGCTGCGTGCGCTGCTCGAACAACGCGAAGCATTGAAGAATCTCTCTTCACGGCTCGAAGGAAACGACAAGCTCGACGACTTGTTGAAGCAAGTGCTCGAGAACAGCGAACTGCGCGATTCGCTCGCAAAGGAACTCGGGACGGGCCCGACCGAACCTCCGCAGGCGTAATGACTTTTCAGGTCTGATTTGACCATCGAAACCGTCGCCCCATCTGTCACGTCTATCGGCGCTCAGATCGTACGGATGCCATTGCGGACACAAACAATCCAGATCTCAAACATCGAACACAGACCGATTCGTCCTCGGAGTCAAATCCAAGAAGGGGTACTTTTCATGTCGAATGAACAACAAGCCGCGTCCTCGCCCGCCGCTCAGACCACGGAATCGGCAAGCGTCCTCGACCAGATCTTGAATGTCGGGATTCGCCCTGCAGACGCTGATGAAAAAAGTCAGGCGGTGTCGCTGATCGAGAAATTCGTTCAGACACAGTTGCAGCCAGGAATGGTCGTCGGCAAAGACGCACAACGATCGATCAACGCCTGGATGGCAGTAATCGACAAAAAGATCTCCGATCAACTGAATCAAGTGATGCATCACGAAGATTTTCAGAAGCTCGAAGGCAGTTGGCGCGGTCTGCATTACCTGGTCATGCAAACCGAAACCAGTACGGACCTGAAGATCAAGGTTCTGAACGTCTCGAAGAAAGATCTGCTGAAAGATCTTGAACAGGCCGCCGAATTTGACATGAGCGCGTTGTTCAAGAAAGTCTACGGTGAAGAGTACGACGTCTTCGGCGGACATCCATTCGGTTGCCTGATTGGCGACTATGAATTCGGGCGTCATCCCCAGGATACGTCACTGCTGGAGCGCATCGCGGAAGTTGCCGCCGCGGCCCATGCACCGTTTCTGTCAGCAGCATCGCCGCAGATGTTCGGCTTGGAAACCTTTACTGATATCGGTAAGCCACGCGACCTGGCGAAGATTTTCGACAGCGTGCAGTACGCAAAATGGAAGTCGTTCCGTGAATCCGATGATTCGCGCTATGTCGGCCTGACCATGCCTCATACCTTGATGCGCCTTCCCTACGGCAAGGAAACCGTGCCCGTGGACGCGTTTGACTTCGAGGAAGATGTCGACGGTCGCGATCACAAGAAGTATCTGTGGGGCAACGCCGCCTACGCGTTGGGCACTCGCCTGACGGAATCATTCTCGAAGTACGGCTGGCTCGCAACAATCCGCGGGGTCGAAGGCGGCGGATTGGTTCAAGGGCTGCCGGTGCACACGTTCGAAACCGACGACGGTGACGTGGCCATGAAATGCCCCGTCGAAGTGGCCATCGGCGACCGGCGCGAGAAGGAATTAAGCGACCTGGGATTCATTCCTTTGCTGCATTGCAAGAACACGGACTACGCCGCCTTTTTCGGTGCGCAGTCGTGTCAAAAAGCGAAGAAATACAATACGCCCGAAGCCAATGCGAACGCGAGATTGTCGACGGCACTGCAGTACCTGCTATGTGTTTCTCGGTTTGCCCACTATCTCAAGGCGATCGCCCGTGACAAAATCGGCTCGTTCATGGAACGAAAAGACTGCGAAGTCTGGCTGAACAACTGGATCAACAACTACACCCTGGCCAAGCCGGAAATTGCCGGCCCCTCGGATAAGGCCAAGAAACCACTGCGCGAAGCCCGTATCGACGTTCGGGAAGACCCCGCCCGTCCAGGATGCTACGAAGCCGTCGCCTTCCTTCGTCCACATTTCCAGATGGAAGAACTCAGTGTCGGACTGTCGCTTGTCGCAAAGCTACCGGAATCTCGCAACAAATAATCAGCATTTCGAAGGCGGAACCGGCACAAAGTCCACAGTAATAACAGGTTAGTTTCCCATTTCAGGCGACTCTCCAATGGTTTCATTGGAGAGTCGCCTGAACGATTTGCTGCGAAGATCTCGCTGGTTTTCAACTTTCCTGGCATGTCTTCAAAAAAGAAGACGGAATCCAGGAAACATTCATCCAGGTAATCAGAGAATTGTTGTGGCAGGTGCGACAGTTAACTGTCGACCAACGCAGTAACAAACACGTTCCAATCAATGAGGAGTGACGAATCATGGCCGCTGATATCCTGCTGGAAGTCGAAGGAATTACGGGCGAATCGAAGATCAAGGGCAAAGAAGGCTGGATCGACGTTCTGAGCATCTCGTGGGGTGCCGCAAATGCCTCGTCGGTCCACTTCGGTGGCGGTGCGGGTACGGCAAAGGGTGATACCCACGATCTGTCGATCGTCAAACGAATCGACAACGCCAGCCCCGAGTTCTTCTTGAAGACCATGAACGGAACTCACTTCGAAAAGGCCACCCTCGTCCTTCGCCTGTCCACCGGTGGTGAACCACTTGAATACTACAAGATGGAAATGGAAGGGGTGTTCGTCACCAGCTGGAACCCTTCCTGCGGTGGCGATCAGCACGGAATGGAAAGCGTTTCTCTGTCCTTCCGAAAAGTGACCGTAACCTACACCGGCCAGAAAGACGACGGAACCAAGGGCGGCGAAGTTCCAGTCAACTGGAACATCGTGACAGGTGCCTCGGACTGATGTTGTTAACAATCCAAATCCTCCTCTCATGTTCTGGACTGGGCTTGAGAGGAGTTTTGGTCTCACCGCCGGAGATTCATTGGCGGGATGATCCCGAAAATCTCCATCACAATCAGCGGCTCAGCTCATGCCGCGCGATCAGGACAAGCTTGAATCCTGCCCATGCCCTTCGAATGCCGAATCGTCGACCCTCGAAGAATCTGGACACGATAAAGATGTGCGATACGTTCGTGTCAGCAATCCCGAATTCAATCCGCATCGCAACGGTTGAATGCCAATCCATTGATCGACGTGTTGAAATCACGGGGACGAACTCCGCTCAGATTCAAATCAACGCGATGACATCGTGAAGACCAAGGTGCCTTCCCCTCCTGACTTCAGCAGGCGGCGAACTGTCGCCACACCTTGATCGCGATGACTCAACTAATCAGCGAAAGCGAGGCAATCTTGAATGCTGCCGAATTGTTTCAGGCTGGACGGCTCGGAGAAGCAATCTCAGCCGCGGTTGAGGAAGTGAAAGATCAACCCGGCGACTTGTCACGGCGGACATTGCTATTTTCACTGTTATGCTTTGGCGGCGACCTTGAACGGGCTCGCAAGCAGCTCGATGTCATTGGAAATCAGGTGGCCCTCTCCGAAGCGCCGGCCTATGTCAATGTGCTGGCCGCGGAAACCTCTCGCCGCCACGTCATGTCCGAAGGACTTCGACCTCGGTTTCTCGTCGATCCACCAGCGCGCATTGAAAAATATCTCCAGGCCCTCGACCGCATGCGTGCGAATCAAATGACCGATGCGAAATCGCTGCTCGATGCCGCCGAAGAGGAGCGCCTGGAACTACCGGGCGAACTGAACAACGTCGCGTTTGACGATTTTGCCGATGCCGATGACATCACGCGATCGGTTTTCGAGTTCACTCAGGGACGGGATTACTTCTGGGTTCCATTTGATCAAATAGCACATCTACAAGTGGTCGTTCCCAATCCAATTCGCCCTCAGGATCTTTATTCCGCGCCGTGTCAGATCGTGTTGAAGAACGGCGTCACGCAGCGCGGATTCACACCCGTGCTCTATGTCGATAGCTTCCGTGAATCCAATGCGAATCTGCAATTGGGACATGGCACCGAGTTTCACGATGGCGGAACAGGTGTGTTCCGCGGCACGGGACGCAAACAGTTCGTCGCGGGCGAGGCAGATCCGACTCCGCTCGACCTGAAAGATGTCACGTTTAGCTAGCCTTTATTGTCGTTGGCGACGACTGAACTTCGTTGATGACGCGCACAGGAACTGCGCGCGTATCGCAAGACGTTTTGCAGCCGAACGGGACACCGGGACACACGGGCAACCGCGGATGCCAGCACAATTGGACCATGCGTTTCACACGCATTTCACGAGCCACCGCCACGATTTCTCATCGTGATCTGAATGACGAACGAATCGCGATAAGAGTGCGCGATCAGGATACGTTGACGTCGGCGCGACCTTCGATCGAAGGCGAATGACACGGCCGACCACCTCAAAGTACAGGGTTCGCGCTCGCAACCTGTATGAGTCCTTTCCAGAAAGCATCACCAATGCCCCTGAACCGAGCGGCCGTCGTGAAGTATGCCGAAGAACATTGGTTCACGCCGTGTGACGACCACATTTTGCTCTCATACATCAAAGGGCAGGTGAATGTCGAAACCGAGCGAAATCGGCTGAAGGCCCAGGGCAAACTTCCAGGCAGCGGTTGGAAAGCCGTCATCATTCCTGATATCGACAATCAGAATCGGCTCGTTGACGGCAAAGAACGCGGTTGCTTCATTCGCAGCAATCCGCTTGGCGAAGAAATTATCGCCCCAGCAAAGCCTTCTGAACTTCAGGGTAAATTCGATATTGTTCCGTTCTATCGAATGCCGGGCGAGCACGATGGTTTGGTCGACTGCGCCCATTACGTCTCACGTTGCCTGACCGCCGGGGGCGTCAAAATCAATCAGCCGGGCGTTGGGGAACTCGTGCATGAGATCCGAAAACGGCCCGATACGCGCACATTGGGACTGGAGGTCAAACTGGCGCAAGGCCAACGAATTATGTCGACGGGTATCATGAAGAATGGCGATCTGATCGCGTACGTTCACGAAGATCCCAAGACCCACAAACGAGGCTACTCACACAGCGCCTTGTATATGGGTTTCGACGCCAAGCATAAAGTGCATCGGATGACGTGTCACACCGTCGCGCGTTTTCGCGAGTTCTTTCAGAACGATTCGTGGAACATCACAGACGAACCCGATTGGCGATTCACGCTCGTTCATTTTTCAGACGAGCCCCACCCGACTCTGCCAAAGCCGATTCGCATGGAAGTCACGGTCAGCGGAACAACAGAAACCTACGAATTTCGCTCAAACGGAATCGTCGTTCGATCCCGGGCCGCACTTCCACACTTGGCCTTTGGCTCGCGCCCCGACGACAACGGCTACTGGTTTTCCCGTGGTTTAGGAGTGTTCGTCTTCTGGCCCAAATCGGGACAGGTGGCTCGATTTGGATTCACTTCGGTCAATGATATTCACGGTGCACAGGCAACCGTTGACGGCCACAATGCGACATTTCGAGAACTCTCGAACTGATTGAGCTCCCTGCGAAGGGCCAAATCCCCATCAGAAGCGGCCGCAATGTAGAGATTTGGCGGCCTGTTGAAATAACGAAGACAGGCTGCGCCCGGTTCATAGGACACCCTGACATCGTGAATGCCAAGGTGCCTGTGACTCGGACTTGAATTGGCCGCCAAGGGGGTTTCCGCTTTCCCCGTCCCGGATGTCCTGATATTGTCAGGATGAAGTCCGTTTTCCGGAAAGTGATTCGTGAAATGCCGCCCGTCAATCCCCAGCAGCCGTTGCTTCCGTCACTTCTCGATCGCCTGATCGATGAAGATCCGGAACGGACGAGCGATCCACTTTGGCGCGGCAGTTATCGATTGGAAGAACTGCGAGAGCATGTCCGTCGTGATCTGGAATTCTTGCTCAACACCCGTCACGGTCGTTACGACCTTTTGAACCAGCCGTGCGAATTGTCGGTTTCCAGCCTGTCCTATGGCTTGCCGGATTTCACGGGGGTGATCGGCGGCGGAATGGAGTATAACGAGCGAGTCCGTTTGACCGTGGAACGTGCCATCCGTGACTTTGAACCGCGACTGAGGAACGTCCGAGTCGAAGTACGAAAACCTGAGTTTGAATACGACCGGAACATGCATTTGACAATCCATGCCATGCTCTCGGTCGATCCAATTCTCGAGCATGTCACGTTCGATACTACTGTCGAGGCGTCGTCGGGAACCTGCGAGGTTCGTCCAAGTTGAGCCTTCCAACGGCCGGATCGTGCCGATGATCAATCGAATTCGCCGGAACAATTAGACCATGCGTGATCGACTGGAAGAGTTCTACGAACACGAGCTTTATTATATCCGACGAATGGCGGCCGAGTTTTCTCGTGATCGCCCGAAAATTGCAGACCGGCTGGATCTTGGCAATGAGGCACGAGAATCTGCCGATCCGCACGTCGAACGGCTGATCGAATCATTCGCTTTCCTGACCGCTCGTGTGCGGCTAAAGATGGAAGACGAATTCCCGGAACTGACCGATTCGCTGCTCGGCCTGCTCTATCCCCACTATTTGAATCCGATTCCGTCGCTCTCGATTGCGCAATTTCTGCTCGATCCCAGCCAAGGCAAGCTGACTGACGGCTTCACGATTCCACGCCAGAGCCGTTTGATCTCCCGAGATGTGCAGGGGATCCCGTGTCGTTTCCGCACGACCTATCCGGTGACACTTTGGCCCCTCGAACTCACGACAACGTACTTGACTGCGCCCTTCGGATCGGGCATCCGCTTGCCCGCGGGATTTGCCCATGTCGAAGCGATGCTGCGATTGGAACTGCGAATCGAAGGGAACACTCCTTGGAAATCACTGAGCCTTGACCAGTTACGGGTCTGCTTGAATGGTGATGAACGAACCACTCATCAGTTGTATGAACTGATCTTCAATCACTGCGAAGGCGTCTTCTTACGAGATGGAAGCGGTGCGGGCCGCATGCTTCCTGCCGATTCGATACGTGAAGTCGGTTTTGGGCTGGACGAGGGGCTGCTTCCGTATGATCCACGATCGTTTATCGGCTATCGGTTGCTGACCGAGTACTTTGCGTTTCCTCAGAAATTCCTGTTCGCCGACCTGACCGACCTGCACCCGGTCGTCGCGAACGCCACGGGACAAAAGATCGATATTTGCCTGTTGCTCAATAAAGCAGATCGCACGCTCGAATCGCGAGTTGACCCAAACATCCTTCGCCTGGGATGCTCGCCGATCGTGAATCTGTTTAGCCACCATGCAGATCCGATCCGCCTGACGCAAACACAAACCGAATATCACGTGATCCCCGACGTCCGGCATCGGCGTGCGTTCGAGGTCTACTCGATCGATTCTGTCACCAGCACGAATGTCGACAACAGCGCCACCACCGAATACCAGCCGTTCTTTGCGTGTCGACACGGTCGGACGACGGACCTGAACCCCACATACTGGCATTCGAAACGAACTCCGTCGACCGTCAAGAATGACCGCGGAACCGAGATGTGGCTGTCGCTGGTCGATCTGGGATTCAATCCATCCCGGCCTGCCGCCGAAGTCTTGAGTATCGCCCTTACATGCAGCAACCGAGACCTTCCGGGCGAGCTTCGCACATCGGGAGGGGAAAGCTGGGGATTTCAACTGGAAGGCCAGGCACCAATCAAGCGAATTGATCCAATCGTCCCCCCGACATTGCCATGCCGAATTCCTGATGGAGAACTCCGTTGGAGATTGATTTCACATCTGTCTCTCAATCATTTTTCCATTTCCGACGGCGAGTCCGGCGCCGATGCCTTGCGCGAACTGCTGAAGCTTTATGATTACAACAATACGCGCGCCACGTCGCAGCAGATTGCAGGCATCTCGAGCATCTCAAGCCGACGTAAGACCGCGAGAATTGCTGGCGGTGGTGCCGTCGGGTTTTGCCGCGGAATTGAACTTGACATGACATTTGATCCGGAAAAATATCCCGGCGTCGGTGCGTTTCTCATGGCCAGTGTGCTCGATAAATTCGTCGGACTGTATGCCTCGATCAATTCGTTTACGCGTCTGTCGACGCGTATGAAGAATGCGCCCGAGCCATTCAAAATCTGGCCGTACCGCGTCGGAGATCAGACGATTCTGTGACGCGAGTCACAATCGATCGCCAGCCGGCAGTTCGCGTTTCAACATCGGCCGTACAATCGCAAAGGACACACTCAGCATGGCAACGCCGGATCAGACATCCGACCCCACCGGGGTGATCGCGCTGCTGCTTTCCGAGGGATACCGGTTCAATTTTTTCCAGGCCGTACGGCTGATGGAACGCTGGCAATCGTCGTTTGAGCCGGTTGGACACGACAGCGTGCCCCACCGGGAAGTGGTGCGTTTCTCGTCGTATGCGTCGCTAGAGTTCCCTGCCAGTCAAATCAGGAATATCGACCAGCGGAAAGATCTGTCACATCCCGCACGGATGGTCGTCACCTTCATGGGGCTGACAGGGCCGGTGAGCGCTCTGCCACAGCACTACACAGAGATCGTGGTTGAGCGATTGCAACGAAAAGATCACGCGCTTCTTGAATTTCTTGATCTCTTCAATCACCGCCTCGTTTCACTCTTTTATCGAGCGTGGGAAAAATATCAGTTCTGGATTCTGAGCGAACGAGCCCTGCAGCAAGAACAGATCGCCGTCCAACTGGGACGCGAACAGCATCGTTCGTTCGTGGTGGATCAGCGACCCAAACTGGATCCAATCGGCCAGATCCTGCTCAGCCTGGCGGGACTCGGCAGTCCTGCGACACGCTATTCGCTGCCTGAACGTGATCGACTGGAACCTCGAACCGAAGTGCCGGACCAAACGTGGCGTTTCTACGCCGGACTGCTGTCCCATCGCCATCGGCCGGCGTGCGGTCTTGAGTCCATTCTGTCAGATCACTTTGCCTGGTCCGTGAAGGTACGGCCGCTGTCCGGGCGTTGGCTGCAACTGGAAAACGACGATCGTACACGTCTGCAACGAGGTTGGAACACGAAACTGGGCCAGGAAACGGTTGCGGGCAAGAAGGTCTGGGAAGCCCAAGGAAAGTTTCGGCTGCAAATCGGCCCCTTGGACTATGAACAGTTCTGTTCGCTTTTGCCGATCGGGGCGGCGCACCGACCGCTCGTTCAGATCTCGCGAATGTACGCTGGACAACATCTCGATTTTGATCTCGACCTTCAATTACGAACCTCGGAAATCCCCAAGCTAAGATGCGGCGAAAAAAGCGGCATCGGTGCAAGATTGGGCTGGAACACTTGGCTTAACACGAGACAGTTCCAGACGACTCTCGCCTCCGTAAAACTGCGTTCCTATGACGATCGATCGGAATAGATCGCGAGGTCCGCGATTGCGTTACTGTTCACTATCCCATTTTTCGATTTCGAGTGGCGATTGGATTTCAACCGCGTCACGCTTTAGTCTGGTGGGTGAAGTTAAAGCGACGTGGAATCGGTCGGGATCAAACCGTTCGCTCACATCAAACGCGTAGATGATCTGCTGCCCCGATTCATAAAATGTACTCGTCCAATCGTAGCTCTTCGGGCTGAACTGCGATTCAATTCTTGAGAGTTCTCCCACTTCCACACGAACATCCGCGACGCGGATTGGGTTGGACTTATCAGTCCCCTGCAGCTTCACCAGCAATTTTCCGCCCTTGCGCTCGGCCGTAATATTGAGAGACCGATTCGGCCAGTCGTCGAGTGTCACCGACTGCGGATCTTTCAACAGCATCGCGGCCGATACTTTTTCGTCGGGCTCCGTACGATTCATTTTCCAGAATGCCTGGACTTCGGGTTTGGCATCTTTGGGCCAGTCTCTCAGTTCCACTTGCCAGACTGGAACAGACTGTTGCGGCGACAGCTTCCAGGAACCCGAAAACTGACGAGTTGATCGCATGGGCGAAATCGTAATCTGGATTTCCGCCGGCCGATCAACCATACCGATTGGATCATTTCCACGATCCAGTGAGAATTCGAACAGAGCCCGCTTTGTCGTGTCGTTATAGTCCGCCTTCAAGTAGCCAAATCGACTTGGCTCGTTCTCCGCAGGCTCACGCGTCCCCTTGATCCGTCGCGACAGTTTGGGAACGGGGCGATGGTGCTTGAGCAACCGATTGGAAATCTGCAGATCAAACTCCAGTCGTTCTCCACCTGAAATTTTCGCGGTGAACGAAGGAACCCCGGGAAACTGAACCTGATACGTGTCCGCCGCCAAGTCATCAACCGCACGCCCCAGGGGCGACTCAATATTCAATGGCGGCTCGGCAGCGCGCACGACCGAAAACGGACGCGGCTTCATCACGCGATCAATGATCTGAGCCAGTTTGGCTGCGGTCGGCGCTTGATGGAACTTTCCCCCGGTCTTTTCTGCGAGCTTCGTCAGCGTTTCAATCTCGGCAAGCTTGTCGAGGTCGAACGCAACCAGATGGAGCGCCAGTTCCGGATGTCCCCGATAGAGATCTTCAAGAGCCCTGTATCGCGCTCCATTCGTACGTTCGTCGTTGTACGCCCCATCACAAATCGCCACGACGACACCACCTCGTTTTTGTGCGATCAAGTACTCTGACGCAGCCCGAACGGAACCGAGCAACGGCGTTTCACCGTAGGGTTCCAATGTTTGTACGCCGTCAAATGGTTGATCGGGGTCGACGTAGGCATTCATCCGCCGGAATTGGTTTCCAATCAAAGGGCTGGGTGGCACCAGAATTTCAAAATCATTTCGCCAATTGTCTTTCACTTCATCCGGAATCGGCTGCCGCCAGTTCTGATTTGTTTCTGTCAGATTGGGATCGCGATTTTTGGCTTTCGCACGATGTCCATACGCCATCAACCCAATCACATGAGGCTCTTTCTCGTTGCGCTCCGTCGATGCATCGCGAAGAACCTTCAAGGTATCTGAAAGTGCCTTGCGGGCCACATCAAACCGACGCAGCGGCTGCCCCTTCACAATCTCGTCACGCATACTCAGCGAGCAGTCAATGATGAAAATTGTGTCGCGTCGATCGGCGCCTTGCACCAGGATCGCGCCCTTGTCCGAAGGTGATTGGTACTCGCGGTCGATCGACTGAGGTGGGCATGGATTAACGCTCAGCCAGCCATCCTGACGATTCCAAAACTGCCCCCGATAAAGCAGGCGCGGCATGACACTGATCGCTTCGCAATTCGCCGTGGGAATCGGCCGATTGCGATGAATCGTAAATTCGTGCGACATTCCCGTACGAGTGACCGCGCGCCGCCCTAGCGGAAGGAACTCGAGAATCTGCTCTGCGGAAATGGCATTCTCGTCCATCCATAGGGCCGCAGTCCCCGCGGAAACATGATCATCAATGGTCACAGTGAAGCTGTGTACGGCCTTCTCGACAAGGCTTAAATCGACACCCGGACTAAAAGGAGCGATCTTGAGAGTGGCCAGTTTTTTCTCTTCGAGGCCGCGACTGACGCGTTCCCGCTCCATCCGCATGGCGCGAATTCCCAGTGTTTCTTCCTGATGCGCGGCCGCTCGCATCGCCTGAGTGGCCGCCAGGACAAACCAGCGTTCGACGCCATTCGAATTGCCCCAGAAATCTTCGAGATATCTTTCTGCCTGCCGCAAACACATGGCCCCCTGATCGAATGCCTGAACTTTCGCGACCGGATCGTTATCGAGCTTGAACGACACCGCATCGTAGCCATGCATGGTTCGCGCCGATCGTTCAGCAGCGAGTAATCCATTCAAGGCATCGGGGACTTGATCAGACTTGAGTTGATCCGAATCTTTGACCGGCGGCAGCGCCCGATTTTTCGCTCGTTCCCGGAATTCGCTACGCACCTCCCGGCCAAGTTTCGCCAGTTCAGCACTCTGGTTCTTGCTGACCAGGCACGCCTCGGCCCAGTCCACCCAGCGCTGGTTCATTCCAACGTAGGATGGATCCAGCGACAACACCTGAAGTGCCCAAAGCGCCTGCCAACAGCCATCGACACCGGTCCAATTCTCGCCGTTCCATTCCGTCGATTGCTCAATCGGAGTCTTCTGCGAATCCAGGTAGCGGGTTCGGTCGCTCTCTTCGAGCGCGGCCAGCAAACCACCGCGCGCCTCGGCCAAAAGACCTGACCACTGCAGGGCATTCCGAATTTGTAACCAGCGGTAATATTGAGTTTGTCCTTGCCCGCCTTTTGAATCACCCGCACCCAAATTCGGAGCCCCAATCAACGTTTTGGCGTGCAGCGTCAATTGATCTTTTAGCTTCCGGGTCTCATTCAGCGAAATGACAACCGCGTCACGTTCGGTGCGCCAGGCGTCTGTGGCCGCGAATGCCTGCGGTGACTTCTCTTTCTCCCGGTCAATAAGCGACGAAAGACGACGCAACTGCTCGAATGCAAGAAGCAACCGAACCTCGACGGCCTGCAGGTCGTCGCCATCTTTCAGAAACTCTGCCAGTTCGCTCTCTTGCTTAAGCGAGTCAGGTGGACTCGACCGATTCGACGAAATCAACTGAGCGTACTTTTGAATCACACGAAATCGTTCAGAATTCTGCACCTGAAATCGATGGGCATCTTGCCCCGGTTTCGAGATCATTTCTTCGGGAATTCGCTGTGACGCCCAAAACGCCAATTCAGGCAATTCGGCAAGCAGCCGATTTTGAAGGCGCACCAGGTCCGACACATCGATCACGAGTTTCTTGTGCTCATCGAACTTGGCAAGGGACTTCTTGCGTTGATCGGCCGCCGAGTCGATCGATAACTTTCCGCCCACAAATAGCAGATCTTCCGCAGCACGACGCGACGCATCCGCCTCATCAAGGATCGAACCAGTCCAAAGCCGTGATCGATAGCTGTGCCACGACTGTTGTTCCGCCAGTTTTCGAAGTTTAACCGCCTCGTCCACATCGGATTTGGGCAAGTCCGTTGGCGCAAGCTCACTTTCCAGAATTCGTTTGAGATGGTCCTCGGGAACATCCAGATCGCCGTACGAGAACATTTTGGATTCGGCACGTCGCGATAGTGTGAAGCCGGACATCAGAGAACGGTCGCGTGTGCGATCGCGTTCGGTCAGGCTATCGTCAGCGCGCTTTGCCGCGATCAAATGCTGGTCCATCTCTTCCGGCTGCCCGGCCAGCCACCATCGTTCTGCACGTCGTAGATGCTCTAAAAGCTGCCGCCAAGCGACAGGGTGCCACTGCGCGGCGTCTTCGGCTTCCCATTTGTCACGCTTGATCCACAGCTCTTTCAATTTCTCGCGGGCCGGTTCATCGTTGGCCGCCGAGGGCGCTGTTTGTGGCGCAAGTTTTTTCGTCGACAGCACGGTGTTCAAGAAATTGTCACTCGATCCAACCGACAGGCGCATCTGCGGGTGCTGTCCCCGTGGATCCCGATTCTGCTGTACCCAATGGTTTGTGCGGGTCAATAGAAACTGATGCAGTTCATCCAGTGTGACTTTTCCATCTTTTCGCCGATTGGCCACACATCCATCTGCATCCCCCGCAAGAGCGCGACAAAGAAAGTGGGCGAACACCGATTGCTTCAAAATGGGACTCGCCCAACTCGGCTCTCCAGGAGCCCCCGAGGTAATGACGGCCAGATTTTTGACGTCAGAAATCAGCTTGTCGATGGCCGGATTTGAAGCCTCTTGGTCCGCTGAAGAACCCATCGGCGGCCTCGCGAATTGCCCCCATCGCCAGTCGATCGGACCACTGGCGACATCAATGACCAACACTTTTTTCTGCTCTGCGGGTAGTGCCGCCAATGCTTCGCGGACCTGATCCAAAGGGACGCACCCATTGGGTGATGAGGCGCCCAAATCGATACTGTCTGGTCCCGATCCTTCGCGATAAAGGACGACATCACCGTTGCCGTCTTGGCCTGCGAGCGCGGTGATGTACAAAACGCGGGTCGATCGCGATGAAGCGGATTTCCGCCTGGCCGGTTTCGCGTTTGTCGCGGCAACTTTTGATTCAAACGCCGTCGACAACGATTCCGCACGGAATGTTCCTCGAAACGCCTCTGCATCTTGCTGGGCAAACGGCTGAGGAGGCATCGCCGGATCGGTGTAAGGTGCCGGTGCCAGCACGCTATAATCCACCTGATTGCAGCCCGGAACGAAGATCAGATAGATGAAAAGGCAAATCGCCACGAACGCCGCCAGCACGGACATCAGGCTGAAGAAACCTTTCAGCCAACCCGACTTGAGATTCCAGGTGGTGACAGGAGCGTTTCCCGGTCGCCGCCATGAGCGCGCATTCCCAGGAGCCGGTTTGGGGGCAGAGCCGCGCCATGAAGGACCTGATTCGGGCGGCATATTACGGAGTTCTCCTTAAGAACTTAAGACGGAGGGTGCCAATTGCCAAATCTGCCAGACGAGGTACACGTCGGCAGCCAAGACCGCCAATGTGACGAGGGAAACCAGTGACGTCAGCAGCAGGCAGCGACGATCGCGCGAGCGCCACTCCGGCAGCCACGCAACGTCATTTTGCTCACTCATCAGTCGCTGCATCACACCATGCACGAACGCCTGCTTCGCAGGCTCAGCGCCTGTCGCGGCGAAGTAGCAACCGGTCAACCGAACAGGTTGCCGCAGGTTAATGTCACCGATAACGGTCTGAAGTTCGCGGACAAGTCGCTCGCGCCGTAGCGAGAGCGAGCACAGAAACTGGTAGAGCTGACGATTCTTCGAGCTGGCCAGATTTTTGGCAAACTCGGCATAGACCCAGTCACGGAACCAGATCAGACCACGCTCCACAACCCATTCGGACGACTTGTGATCGACGGCCAGACCGGCAGGATAACGCGACCCCGCGCGAGAATCTCGAAAACGTGAATCGATTTCTTTGCCGCGTTCTATGAACTCCGAGAGACCCGTCACGTCTTCCAATCCAGCATGGACGCAAACGACAGGAAACTGCAGATGCAATCCGTTGTGCAACGTTTGAATGTCTGCGGCCGCTGCGGCCATCAACGGCTCGTGAGCAGCGCTTTCAGTCCATCGCAGGGGAATCAGTTGCAGGAGTCCGTTCAACGGACAGTAGCTCCCGCGTTCCTCAGTCAGCAACTGGCACACAAATTCGAGTCGCCGATGATTCTGACGCAACTCGTCCTTGCTCAGCTTTTCGAGGACAGAAAGCATTGAAACCGACACCGGTGCGACGGTTTGAGATGCCATCCCCGCAATCTCGCCTGGCCGCATCGTGGCACCGTATTGGGCTGCAGGCGCACGCATCGTGGCGCCCGCTGCCGCCGCAAGGGCGTTCGGAGGCAAGGTTTGACCACCGGCATTTTGCAATTGATCGGGACGTCGCGTTTGTTCCACCGCGGAACGAAGTTGATCTGGACGCATTGTTGACGCGATGGCGGGTCCGGTCCGGGCAGCAGTCGCGGCGTTCCCGCCGCGGGAAGGCACCTTCTTCAGTTGCCGCGACATCGCACCAACATCGTTCAAGCAAATAAAGAGCGCTTCGTCACTGGCATGAAACGTCAGGGCATTCGAGCGTGGGTCATCGGAGTTGCCATTGACCTTCCAGGTCATTCGCGAACCTTCGAACAGGCTTTTCTGTTGTTCAGGCGTCGCGCCGTTCACCAAAAAGATCGGCAGCCATTGAAGGTCGAAACCCTCTCGAGCCAGGGCATCCAATCCCGATTCCCATGCACGTTGAACATCTTCAAACTCGGACAGATCTCGCGTGAGAAAAAGTTGCACGCCTGCGATCAGCAAGCGAATGAACAAATAGACCAGCAGGAACTGAATCCCCACATAGAACCGGGGAACTGGCCAGGGCCAATCCACATCGGATTCTTTGATCCATGCCGTGCTGTTGTAGGCAAGAAATCCGGTGATCAGGAGAATCAACCCGTAATGAATCACCACATACACGGCGGGCGGCACTCGGCCCGCTTTCGGAAAAATGCCGACGAGCAAACCCATCCAACGCAAGATGGCAAAGACAATTCGATGCCAAGCGTTGAGCGCAGTAGAAATCTTCGAAAACAACGACTCAATCATCAACCGCTCCGACGGGAAAGATCACACCGCTGCAAGACACACGTTGTGAACGCTATTTGACAGTCGACAAGGTCACATCTGCAGACACGGTTTCATCGACTTTGACATCGATTGTTTCCGATCCCGACTCTTTTACCCCGACGACGGCATAATTCACGTTCACTTTGATTTCATAGCGACCCGGTTTCAGATTGGAAAACGTCACGCTGTTGTTTTTTGTCTTTTCCGTTTTCGTATCGGGACCTTTGATTTGAATTGTCGACTCGGCTCCCCGATTGATCTTGAGCCTGACCACAAGATTCCCCGTGGGTTCTTTCACCGGAACCGACGGCTTCTTCGGTCGCTGAAACGGAATGGGCTCGGCCCAAGATTTGACTCCGCCCAACCCGTTCTGCACGCGAACCATCAGGTATTTTGTTTCTTCTTGTTTGTCCTTGGCAAAACTCGGCAGCTTCGACTTGGGGATCGTGAATTTCCTCTTGATGGTTGGATCGTTCAGCTCGATTCCCCCCAGCTTACTTAAACGAGCTTCCCCAATCATTTCTTTCACTTCCTGAAACGTTTCATCGCCATTCAGGTCAAATCCATACGAGACTCGGTCGATCCCCGATTCCAGATCGGTGGCTTCGATCTGGAAGGCGAGATCCTGGTCCATCCACTTCGGACCGGCTGCGGCCCAGGTGAACTTGACCTCTGGCTCGCGTTCATCATCAATGGCGAATCGCTGCGTTACGACCGTCAGCGGATTCGATTCGTCTGCCTGCCCCACTTCCGCACGAATCTGATACCGACCGAACGAACCGCTTAGTTCGGATTCGGGAATGAGATGAGTATAGTCGGCTGCATCAGTGCGAACGTTCCAAACCCCCGTCTGAACGCTATCGAGAACGACGCGCCGTTGTAGCGAAGAAAAGATCGGCCAAGATTTTCCTAAGGGTGTTTTCTCGAATCCTGTCGGTGTTTCACGACTGACGGTGTACTTGACAGTCCAGCCGTCAACGGCCTCGTAGCGGTCCAATTCTGCAGCGTTCAATTGCAGTAACAGGTCCAAGGGATCTTTGCCCTTTTTGAGAATCGGCTTGAGCCGCGGTGGATCTTTTCCTTCGGGCGGAGGCATTCGAAACCGAACGCCCAGATGCGGGGGATTTCCAGAGATCGGGACAACAAGTCCCGATGACTCAATCCGCCAGACATAGGCATGTGGCAGCCCTGCAACGTCGAGCGATAATTCCAATTGGTGATCGCGAGCCAGGTCGCTCCAATTCTTCGGCAGCGAAAACGCCAGCGTCGCCGACTGACCGGCCTGAACCGCGCCTTTCAGCGTATACCCAGTCAATGATTCCAGGAACACCTCTGGAACATGCAGTTCGACGCCGATCGACTTCGGAAGCAACCCCTCTTTGACAACTGCGGGACGTTGAATGAACAACGTCAATCGGTCATCCTCAATCACGGGCTTGGGCTCATTGATGAAATTCAGCGCGGAATAGAACGTCGGCCGAATCACATATTCCAGCGGGTGCTGGCCCTCTGGAACGATCTGAAACACAAGCCCAAATCCAATATCAACATTCAATCCAGCCGAAGTTGCGTCGTTGCCAGGGGGCTTATCTTTGGGTGGTTCAGGAAAATCAAATGCCAATGGGGTCCTGACTTGCCCAGGCTTCAGGGGAAGATCGATGTTTTCGATCAGGACCTCACGTTCAGGTGTCCGCGTCGAATCAAGCAAACGAAAGACCTTGATCTTGGCCGCCGTCGTCAGATCCTTGTCAGATCGGACGAGTTCCGCCCGTAGTCCGACATTGGTTGATGGACACAAGAATGCCTTCACCCCGATTGAACGAGCGAGCGGCTCCCATTCCAGAGCGTTTTTCGATTTTGCCTCTGTGAACTCAATCTTCCACTGCTTTTCGTCGAAAGGCGGATTCAGTTGGACAAGGCGAAAGTCGTAAGGGTAGTTGTCGATAGGATCAGCCAACACGACCAGCAATTGCTGCGGCACGTCGACCGACGTGTTCAAACTGAGTGAAAACGCACTGGGCGCATCGGGCTGCATGGGGCGCGTCAGCCCTTTCTCCAGCGTCGACGATTGCTTCCCTTCAACAAGTCGGACTCCGCTTCCGGCAAGAACAATATTCGGACTCTTGTCCCCGGCAACCGATGCAACGGCCGGTAGTTCCAGGCGGCTCTGCCGGTTCGCATCGAACGCCAAATGACTGAGCAGTGGAAGACGCGGCGAGACGGGAGTTTTGGGTTTGGTAACCAAATCATTGGCATCACGGCGACGATCAAGGGCGCGAGACAGGTTTGCGGCATCGCGAGCCAATTCGAAGTATTTCGTCGCATTCGGACGGATCGTGTCATCGGCGTGACCACGCCACTGATCCGCGAACAAGTCCAACCAGGCGGCAAATTGGCGTTGACGCTCGTTGCGAATGAAATCGTCTGGGTCTTGATCACGCTCCGGTTCACGAAACGGATTCGCCTTGGCTGCGATCAGGTAGATCGATGGCAGATCCTGCTTTAGAGTGGGCAACCGTGTCCATTGCTCACGGATCAAGTCTCCTAGCCCGGCACGCGCCTGCCGCAAGGTCGCTGCGGACACGTCGGGGTGACTTGGAGTCAGTCCAGGCAGCGGCGATGCCATCACTAAGCGGCCCCAGGTCTTGCAAAGTTCCACGCAGTCGGCCGTTGGCTCCGATAAGAGCTGCATCGAATTTACCGCCCAAAATCCCTGCCAGACCGGCCCTGTTGTCGTCGACGGGGTTGGCAATAATTCACCGATCGTGGGATTTGCTTTTGATTTGTCTCGAACCGCAACAAAGGCGTCATCAAGCTTCGCCTGGAATTCTTTCTGGCGGTCACGAACCGGGAAAGGAATCCACCCTTGCTCAAGCAATCGGTAAGATTCACGCCACTGCGCGGTCGTGGAATTGGCGATCTCGGCACGCGAATGCTTTGACTGCACGTCTTGCCAGAAATCCGCTCGATTCGTCCTGGCGTCGCGAACCAGTTTATTGAATTCTTCTGATGTCAGTGTCTCTCCTGCCGGCGCGAACAGCGCAGCTTTCAGTCGCTGTGCATCAATGAAAAGGGACAGCAGTTTCCGCTCCACGTCTTTCGGATCGTAGGGGCGTTCGGGCCAAGATTTTAACAGTGCCGCCAAATCCCAAGCCCCCGTCTCTTGAGCATCACGCGCCCAAAGAACCAACCAGGATAGGTCACGCTTCCCATCGTCGTTGGCACGCGCCGCCACCCATTCTGCAATTGCAGGCAACTCTGACAGCAGATCGCTCCAGATGCCAACGGCCTCTCCGTATCGAATAGCCGATTCTTCAGCCCGACTGATCGCTTCCGTGGCCTTTTGAAGCCAGACCTTCACGTCGGGACGCGTCAAGCCCGGGGCAAACAACCAGCGTTCCGCCGCATGCTGAGCACGGACGCCCGCGCGAACGTCACCTTCCGTCATCGGCCAGGCTTCCGGAAATCGAACCGCCAGACGACGAAGTTGATCCCAATTTGCGAAGAACTGTGGCAACAGCTCATTCGCGACCATCGTGATCTCGTTCGCCTTGAGTGCCAGCACGTCTCGCAATAGCAGCGCATCAGGAGTCGCCGGCAACCGTTCGACCAATTGACGCAACCGCGTCAGGTCTTTCTCGGTCATCGGATCACGCTGTAGTTCCTGAACAAGCCAAAGCCGGGCCGCGATCGGATCAATTTCGGTCGGACTCGCAGCAGAGACGGTCTCTCCCTCAGAAGAATTGGGCTTCTCAGTATTTCCTGCGGCCGGATCTGCCTGTAGCGATTTCCCGGCCGCTGCGATCGCCAGATCCGATGGTCGACTGAATTCAAATGCGAATCCCCACCGCGACAGAAGTTGGACTTCTGATTTCTGCCAGTTCAAACCTGCCACCGCCGACGACTGTTCATTGAGTCGTTTGGCTGCCGCCGCCGCGGCGTCGAGTGCACCAAGGGCATGCCGTTGCTGACCTCCTTGTTTCAGCGAATCGGCCCGGGCCAACGTCGCCTGGAAGCGGCGCCATAGGAGTGGCGCACGTCGCCTCGCGATGGGACGCTCCGTTCCTCTCTCGTCACGCCACGCGTCCCGTTCGATCCACAACTGTTCGAATTGCTTTTCGCTCTTCTCATCCCAGGTGATTTCCACCTGTTCCGATGTCTTGGCTTTTTCTTCGGTCGCCTGGACGGCCTCGTTTGCTGCGGCCAGCGCGGCCTTCTTTTTATCTTTGGTTTTTGCCAGGGCCGTTGCATTCGCAATAGCCTTTGAAGCTTCGGTCAGGCCTGCGATATCGAAATCCGAAACACTCCCAAGTAACTGAATCGTCTGTAGCACCCCGTATCGCTGGTGACTGAACTCCTCAATCCGCTTGCGTGAGTAGGCAGTCAACTCCAGCAGACTGACGCGTTTGTTGCGAATGCCACCAAGTTGAGCACGACCATCGTCCTCGATCCAGCCATCCGCCTCGCCCGCCAGACCATCAATGACGACCCTGGCAAACGACGACTCGCCACCCTTGGCCCAGCTTCGTTGCCCCGGGCCCGCCGCGAGCAGAATCGTCAGCTTCTCGCCTTTGGCTGGCTCCCGGTCAACCTTATCCGACTTCGATTGCAGACGATCACGACTTTGTGCCGGCCACTGGCTGGCAATCAGTTCCGCCACATCGTTGCATAGAATCCCCAATCGCCAGTTCGATTCCAATCGTGCGGTATCGAGTAGTAGCAAAACACGCTTGGCCTTGCTTTGTTGCAGGATGGCAATCAAATCCTGCAGGGGGACCATCCGGTCCCGTGTTTCGGGTGTGGCATCAATCGCCATCAGTTTCACTTCACCCGTCGATTGCACAATGGCATGAACGGTGCAAAACACAATCAGATGCTGTCGTGCAATGTCATCCGAGCTACACTCTTTCCTCCAGGACTCAAGGATCTGAGTCGCATTCAAATCCCCCTTGCGAAGGGGAAAGAAGTATTTGGAATTGACCTCACTCAATTCACCGAACGCGTTGCCATCTTGCTCGGCAAACGGATTGACGGGAACCGGCGCGTCATAAGCACTGATTCCGTAAGTGACAATTTGGCTCTTGGGAAGCGATCCCGTAAACGGCACGAGAAATAGCACCACGATTAGCGCGAGCAGGGCCACCAGCGACAGCCCGACCATCCGCAATTTGAACTTGCGAGAGAATTGTGAGGCCGTTCCTTTTCCGCCACTTCGCCATTCACGTGCGTAGACGGACTGTGTCGGTGGTTGAGCTCGCCAGTCACGTGTGGGTGGTTTGCCGCGGCTCATGTTCGATTCTTTGCGGGGCGATAGTTGATCATGTCCTTCGGGACGTCATTCACAGGCATTCGCAATGCGATGTTACCTGAACGAACGTCCAAAATCCGCTCCATGCGAATCTGACGGCTGGGGCAGAATTTTGGATGGAGCAGATTCTCATCTGCAATCCGCCTAACCATTCCGATTACCCAATTTGCACCGTCGGGCTTCCCATCACAATCGATCCGCCATGAACGGTCATATCTCCCATCCGAGCGGCAGGTTGCCCTCCGATCATCACGGTGAACGACCCCATGGCAATGACATCCGGCGGCCCCACGCAGACCAGCATGTCACCGACGCGCGCGGCAGGCATGAACTCAATCATGGCCATCGGATAGCCTACCGAGATTGGTCCACCGACATGCGGAATCGGAACCACAGCGGGGGTCTGCATGGGGCAGACATGCATATCCATGATTCGAGCTGCGGGGGGCATGATCAAACTCCTGCGAACCTTGTGTGATTACTTCGTTTTGACAGGGGCGAGCATTGCGACCAACCCGGCTTTTGTCAGCTCCGGCGCCAGATCGTCCTTGGCAAATAGTCGCCACTGACCTGGCGACTTGGGCGATTCGATAAATATCCAATTGAACCCGCCCAAAAACGAACCGACATTTTCGGGAAGCTGACAGGTGAGAATCGCGTTGAGAAGACTGGGCCAGTGGTAAGCTGTCATCGCCGTCCCAGGCTGGTCGTTGACGACACCGATTGCGGTCTTCCAATGTTCAATCACATCCGTTCGCTTGAACGATGAACCGAAGCAGACGACGCCATCCTTTCCAACATGATCGCCGATCATTTCCAAAACGGCCGGATTGTCAGGGATTGAAATCAAAATCGGCGACATTTGATCCCGCATCGGCGCTTGAATCCAGGGGAATAGGTACGCCGCATCAACGAGGTCATCAGGTACAGGTTGCTCGATCCGACGGAAATCGATAATGGCACCGATGCGCTGATTGCGATCAAGAATCTGCAGAAGTTCACGAAAGCCAGGCCGATCCGCCACACTTTCGTACATGTTCCAACCACAACTTGCCTTCAGTGCCGTAAAGCCGTTCGCGGCAGGAGAGCGGGATGAGTCGGACGAATGCGGCGCGGTGGGTGCGGCGATCGGATCGCGTCCATAGTCGACAAAGACCCGAATCGTATTTCCTGCTCCAAAGGCAATTTCGTCGCCCGCACGCAATTCTGCGCTCGTGACCGAAGAACCATTGACCAGAGTTTCACCGGTCTGACTCAAATGTGTCAACGTGCAGACAGGAGCGTCATATTCAACACGAAAATGTTGCCGTGAGACGGTCATATCCTGCGAGACCGAGATCCCACATTCAGGCAACCGCCCGACGATCATTGAACCATGATCATGCAGAATTGCCGATTGGCCCTTCAATGAACCGCTAACGACTTCCATGCGAAGCTGAGACTCGGGCATAACGTCGACTCTTAAGTTGAAAACATGATCCACCTGACGGTCGACCGACTCTAGCAGCCAGTTGAAGTAGCGACGACTGGCTCCGATCAGATTAAAAAACGCCATGACACCGTGCATGCCAAGGTGTCTGCCCCCTGACTTCAACAGGCTGCTAAGATCCTCCGTAAGACACCTGGCTCGGCCAAACTAATCGCACGATTTGGTTCCCGTCTTGGAATCATCCGCTTTATGAAAATAGCTGTCTGGTGGCGTCTTTAAACCGTCGGCCGCCTCAGCAGTTGCAGGTTGAGCTCCCGGCCCCGCGCCAGCGGCCCCGCCGCTATTGATCATAACCATCGGCATCCCGTTAATTGCCACGCCCGCAGGGGAAAGGTCGACAAAATTCCCCCCGACTTTGAGCGACAGTTGTAGATCTGCCTCAATCACAATCGTCATCGCCTTCAAGTGTAGCGATGTTGTCGCCTCGAGCGCGGCGCCTTGATCAATCTTCGCGTCCAGTTGCCCCAAAGTCAGAGAGTACTGTCCAGTCACAGATTCACTGCGACTCCCCTTTACGGCGACGTGCTTGTTGCCACCGACATATTCAAGGCTGTCCTTCTCGACGGAATGCTGATACTTGCCGCCATCAGAATTGCTTCCTTCTCCAACCGCAATATGGACGTTTCCTTCGACTTTCTCAAACTTATCCTTCATGACCAAAGTCGAGTGATTTCGATGAACGCGTTGTTTGTACGAACCTGATTCAGAATTACTCGGATCGCCAACAATCACAACGTGATCAGCAATCGTCGTTTCGCGGCGTTCGTTCTTCACGCGGACATCCATGTCCTTTTCGGCATGGATGAAGACTTGCTCCTTGTCTTTCGTATCACAGAATCGCAGCTCGTTATATCCGTTGCCGCCTTTGGTGGAATTGGTTTTGATCCCGCTGATATCAGGATCGACCTTGTGCTTGTCGTCCGGACCATCGCCAAGGTAAGGCGGCATTTGCTGATTGTTGTAGACAGATCCGACAATCACCGGTTGATCGGGATCACCTTCCACGAACGCCACGAGAACTTCCTGACCGACGCGCGGCCAGAATGAAGCTCCCCAGCGTTTCCCGGCAGACAATTGTGCGACGCGCACCCAGCAGGTGCTCTTTTCGTTGCTCTCTCCCTTGCGATCCCAGAAGAATTGGACACGCACGCGACCGTACTTGTCGATCCAGATTTCTTCACCCGATTTACCTACGACCTTTGCCGACTCCAGCCCTTCAACAACGGGCTTTGGTGTGACACGTTGAGGGCGAAACTGCAGGTCAGACGAGATGCTGGTAAACGCGTTCGTGTAAGGAACCTGCTCGTCTTGGCCGGTTTCATAGCTCGGGTCCTGAACGCCCTGATGCTGAATTTCGACAAGCAGGTACTTTTTGCCCGAAGCGTGCTTGAGACTGAAGCGATAACCGGGAACAAAACCGCGGCAACAGCCCGTTCCCGAAAACGTATGATGCGTGACTTCCGATTGCTGCGCGCGAATGTTCGTCAATGTGGAACCGACAGAGTTCACTTCGTCCAGCCGCTGATCAGTCTTGTTGTAACGCAGTGCCGAACCGCCCTGCCAGTTGTAGACCTCTAATTTGTCGTTTTTGGCGATACTCGTCTTGGCCGCGACACCCGAGATCTCGATTTTGTTTTGGGCGAGCTGACTGTGGTAGTCACGTACCGAGAACTTACCGGAATGGATGACACGATCTTCACGCCAGGTCGTGATGTTGTCGTCTTTAAACTCACCCGGACCGCTTTCTTTGATGTACGACACTTCCGCCTGATTCGGCACATCTCCACCTGCCGTCGGCGAATCGTCAATAATCAACTTGTGCCCGGAGTCGGTGTGCTCGAAGTAGTAGTAAATCCCATCTTGTTCCATCAGACGCGAGACAAAACTGAATTGCGATTCGCGAAATTGAACACAGTAATCGATCTTCTTGTACTGCCCTCGATTGGCACGGATTTCGTACTTGAAGTCTGAGAAGTCTTTCTGCAAATCCCCGAAGACCGAATCGAGGATGTCGGGAATATTCAGGTCCTGATAGATGCGGAAATCAGACCGCTTGGTCAGCAGCCACATCCAGGGAACAAGCTCCACTTCAAAGTGTGCGAATCGATCATCCTTTTCCACAGAGGCGAACCGGCTGCAGACTCCGTCAAAATAGCGATAGGGGCCCTTGTCATAATCGCGACCTAGAGACGCTTTCAGTGTCATACGTTTGCCGAGCAATTGATCGCCTTGAACCTGATCCGCCTTCTCCACATCGACCATCAGTTCGACTCGAACCGAGAACAGGCCGGACATTAGCTCGGTCGCAGAGAACTTTGTCGGAAACAGGAAGTCGGTTTTTCCATCGGCTTTGAAGCTGAGGAGGCGATTCTTGTCTGTATACTTAGCGGACATCTTCGCACCCTCGTCTTAGCTCGAAATCGGATATCTGAAGTTGAAATCGGGACGTTCGCGAAACATCACCACGAATTTCGTGTTGCGATCCAACCACATCCCCGACCTGATTATCGCGTCAATCGCCCGACTGTTGCGTGATTCTTGCCGGAATTCTTCACGCCCCTTGATTTAGGATCGCTCTGAACAAGAGTACCGCGTCCCAAAGCAAACTCTGGCGACACGGCATGAGCAACGTCGGACATGCCGTACTCGACGAACCTGAACAAATCACGACGACACTCGCTCGCCAACGATTTCCGACAGAATCAGACAAACCGAAGACTAGGCCAGGACAATTCATTCGTGGCCGAATCCTATACAAAACTGCCGAGACGCAGATGAACATGCCCAGCAGTCTGTTGAAGTAAGGGGGCAGGCACATTGGCGTTCACGATGTCATGGCGTTTTCAATATCTGGCCGGAGCCAGTCCCCGTTACTTCAACAGACGGCTAGGACGAAGCGAGTATTCGTGTCAGCATCCACACGGACGATCACCAGCGACTAATCGAATCGATAATTGAAACCACCCGTATCGCTGAGCTGGATTTCGACTTGCGAGATCGCTTTTTCCTCGGCCATTCGAGCGAGCAATTCGCGGGAAATGTCTGGCAACACGGTCCCGGTCAAAATGTGGTCAACATTTCGGGCCCCCGTTTCCGTTTCCCGGCAGCGGCCGAGGATTCGGTCGACAACTTCGGACGTGAACACAAGCTTCGCGCGATGGTTTTCAATCAATCGCTGCCCAATTCGCTTGAGCTGCAAATCGATAATGTTTCGCAAGACTTCATCGCCCAGCGAATAGTACGGCACCACAGTCATACGCCCAAGGAATGCCGGCTTGAAGCGTTCCAACAGCTTGGGCCGTAACTGCTCGCCCAGCTTCTCGGGATCAGGTCGCGTTTCGGGATCAGCACAGAGCGACTGAATCAGATCAGATCCCACATTCGAAGTGCACAGGATGATCGTGTTTTTGAAGTCGATCTCGCGTCCCTCGGCGTCTTCCAGCACACCTTTATCAAAGACCTGATAGAACAATTCCAGCACATCGTCGTGGGCTTTCTCGATCTCATCCAGCAGCACGACACAATAGGGCCGACGTCGGACGGCTTCGGTGAGCTTGCCCCCTTTTCCATAGCCGACAAGCCCTGGTGCCGACCCGATTAATGAAGAAGTCGTGTGCGACTGCTGGAACTCGGTCATATTGATGACGACCATGTTCTTTTCACCACCGTACAGCATCTCTGCGAGCGTCATCGCGGTTTCGGTCTTTCCGACGCCGCTCGGCCCGACCAGCAAGAACACGCCAATCGGGCGGCGTGGGTCAGTCAGATTCGCGCGGGCCGTCTGGATGCGACGGCTGATGGAGTGCAAAGCATGATTCTGACCGATAACACGTTCGGTCATCCGCTCATGCAAGGTCGACACCATTCGAATTTCGTCCGTCAGCATTTTTCCAACGGGAATCCCCGTCCATCCCGAAACCACTTCAGCCACAGCCTGGAAGTTGACGCAGGGTTGAACCAGCGGAAGTTCCCCCTGAATCTGCTTCAGCTCTGCCTGCAGGACATTGAGCTCTTCGCGCAGCTTTGTCGCTTCCGCTTCGGTCGGTGGAGCAGGGGGGGCGACCTTCGGTTGATCATCCTTTTTCTTGGTCGACGACTGCCCTGAAAGGCGATCGCGAATTTCACAGATCTTGGTGACACAATCCCGTTCGGTTGACCAGCGTTTTTCGAGTTCGACCAGTTCCGCCTGAGCGTTCGTCCGCTGTTCGGTCAATTCACCGATTCTCACAGCATGGTTCGCGCCAGCGGCCGCTTCACGCGTCAGAACATCCACCTTCAAGGTGATTTGTTCAATCTGCCGCTTCAGATCCTCAATCGGTGCCGGAATCGCCGAGTGACCTACGGCGACACGGGCCGCCGCCGTATCGAGCAGACTGACGGCTTTGTCGGGAAGCTGCCGTCCCGTGATGTAACGGTGCGACAACCGGACGGCCCCGGCAATCGCTTCGTCCAGAATTCGCAAATTATGATGGTTCTCGAGCATATTCACGAGACCATGCAACATGATCTCGGCCTGATGCTCGGAAGGCTCTTCGACCTTCACGACCTGGAATCGTCGTGTGAGCGCCGCATCTTTCTCGAAGTACTGTTTGTACTCGGACCAGGTCGTCGCACAGATCGTCCGAAGCTCACCCCGCGCAAGCGCCGGCTTCAGCAGATTCGCGGCATCGTTCTGCCCGGCCTGTCCACCCGCACCGATCAGGGTGTGTGCTTCGTCGATAAATAGAATGATGGGTTGGGCCGACGCCTTGACTTCTTGAATGACCGACTTCAAGCGATTTTCGAATTCCCCTTTAACGCCAGCCCCCGCTTGCAACAGCCCCAGATCGAGCACGCGAACGGCCACGTTTTGAAGGGGTGGAGGAACGTCGCCCGCGGCGATTCGTTGTGCAAACCCTTCCACGACAGCCGTTTTTCCAACCCCCGCCTCACCTGTCAGAATCGGATTGTTTTGCCGACGCCGCATCAGAATGTCGATCAATTGGCGAATCTCGGAATCGCGACCTGAAACGTTGTCGAGCGCACCGCTTCGCGATCGTTCCGTCAGATCGACCGTGTATTGATCGAGCGCCGGAGTCTTGCCACCTCCGGGACGCAGCTCCGGCCCACCCGTTCCCGCCGCAGGACGAGAGAGCGGAGCGTCTTCCGTCGACCCTGCCGTGACTTCTCGCATTTCACGAGCTAGCGCATCAGGCGCCAGACTTGCTAGTTCACGCACGCTGGTGAGAAACGACTGGCTGACTTTGGAATTGGTCAACGCAGCAAGCAAGATGTGGCCACTGCGAACTGCGGGTTCGCTCTGTTCGACCGAGGCATAGATCCAGGCATCACGAACCAGATCCACCAGCAACGGAGACAACGCAGGTGAGCGAGCATTCCCGGTCTTAAAACCGTCAATGGCGCGGGTCAGGGCGGCGTCGAGACGGCCTTGATCGATGTTGTAGTGCTTGAAAATCTTCGTCAGATCGGAATTCTGAATCTCCAACAGCTTTTGCAGCCAGTGTTCGACTTCAACCGTGTAGTTCGTTCGTGAGAGACATAACCCCGCGGCGCTTTCCAGTGCGCGGCGACAGGTGTCATTGAGCTTACCAACCATTGACCGCAGATTGACTTCCACGACGCTGCCCCCAACAGATATTTGAGAGTTGAACGGGATTGTCATTTGAGGCCGACGAAAACAAGCGTCGTGGCACAGCCACTCTGTCCTGATAGATTCACGCCAGACAGATTCACGAGCATCGCCCGCAGGCACGTGGGCCTGCGAGCGACGAGTTCATCAACGTGTCAACTCAGGTTTGAAGTGCCACTTGCCCCCGCGCGTTTTTCGTCGTCGCATCATGACTTTCACACAATAAGTACGGCCCTAGTTGAATTCAACAACAAGCTGATTACAGCAGGATTGAATTGCCTGCCAACAATCCACCGACGGTCACCAGAATTGAACAGTTGATTTTGAGAAGGGCAAGCCGTCGGATTCGTGGCTCGTGCCTTCGAACACAACCCAAGCGCCGGCCGCCGCCGCGATGCGCCGAGCCACAATACACAAAACGTCATGTCAGTGATACCGACCGGCTGATTACCGCCAGTGCGTCCACTAATCCAAGAATGCTCGACGGCTGGACTGCAAAGAGCCAACAACGTTAATAAGAGTATGAGGGCGCCGTTGTCGTCGAGATTGGCACGAACCCACCATGCTCGGCACAAAGAGCGAGTTGGCCTGAATCCGTTCACCACACGTCGCAAACGCAACGGTAGCCAGAAAGGAAATTCGGTGCGACGACTCGATCAAAAAGACCGAGACAGTCGCGTGACGCACGAAAATCAGCGCGTTGTTGCAGTAGCACGCGCCTGCTGAACCGCGGCACGCTTTTCGAGAGCTGTTGTCAGCTTGGACTGAAACTCGCGAGGGTCGGAAAAACCGACGGAACGCATCAGCAAATCGGCGTCTGGCGTGAGCACAATAATCGACGGAACACGTTCAACTTCAAGAATTTGAGCGATCTTGCGATCTTTATCAAAATCGAGATGCACGGGAATGAACTCGCTCTCGATCATCGCCACGGTCTGCTTATCGCCGAGTGTTTCGTTGTCGAAGCGGCGGCACGGCCCACACCACGTCGCCCCGAACACGATCATGATCGGCTTATCATGCTGAACCGCCAGCTTCTGAGCCGTTTTCAAGTTCGGCTGCCACTTCACCTTGGCTGCTGCCGTGGTGGCCATACGAGGGAGATCCGCGAGTACCGCCCCAGCCAGCGACGCCAAGGCGAATCCAGAACCAACCACTTCATAGAGAAACAAACGGCGGTTCATAACCGACTCCCTTCGCAATTCAGCCGCATCCGAGTCCGCGAGCGATAGAATCAGTATCGGCGGTTCAATCCGCATTTCTGGTAGAGTTTCGTTCAGCGACCCGAACAAATTGCAGCGTTTTGTCGAGTCGTTTAGGATTCAGCAGACTTGGCAGCTCGATCGCAAGCAATCTGGACCGAAGACATGACTCCCCCACACCCAAAGAATCCGCTACACGGCGTCACACTCGCCGCCATGCTCGAACAACTCGTCGAACAGTATGGCTGGGAAACTCTGAGCCAATCGATCCCGGTTCGCTGCTTCACATACCATCCGAGCCTCAAATCAAGCCTGCACTTCCTGCGGCGAACCCCTTGGGCTCGCGCCAAAGTCGAATCGCTGTACCTGCACTACTTAGAAGAGAAACCAGCCGCATTCGAAGAGTTGCCAGCAGTAGAGCCCACACCCACCGAAGAGTGAGCCCAATGATCGAAGCCTCGTCGAACCATGGGTTCGATGTTCGATTTACCGTCGAAGCCGCTGATTTGGGGCCTTTCGGGGTTTTCCGAAAGATGTACTGACAGTACACTCCAGGTGATCCGCGCAGGGACGGTGCGGTCGTACGGACTGAAATCCGGCCGTTCCTGCCGATGCCAAAGGCACGCAACCATCATTGAGGGAATGGTTCGGATCGAGACTGGATCTTAGACTTATCGGAAGGGATGCCGCGATGTCTGCGAAGTCGTTTCGTTTGCTCCATGCTGCAAACCTTCAACTGGACTGCCCTCTCCGCGGAGCGGGCCTCCAAAACGACGAGATTCGCGACATTCTTGACGCGGCCACGCTGACCGCGTTTGAACGGATCGTCACGATCGCAATTGAAAAAGACGTCGATGGCGTCTTGATCACGGGCAACACATTCGACGCCAGCTTCGCCAGCCTCGCCGCAGAAGTCGCGATGCGCGAGGGGTTCTCACGACTCGCCGATCACAATATTCCCGTCTTTATCACTCCGGGCGAAATGGATCCGGACGCCGCGTGGCTTGATCTACCTCGATTGCCCGACAACGTCACGCTTTTCACCGATGTCACCGATCCACCGGTCGACCTGACGAGCCACGGTCACCTGCTCGCAACACTCTTCCCCGTAACGGCCACGACCTCGATCGAACCCGAGGAACTCGCGAACATTCTGGGCGGCCGTACCACGTCGAAAGGCAATCGCCCCTTCGTCGTCGGGATGCTGTTGTCAGGCTCGGCCGGCGGACCAAAGGATGCTCGCAAATCAAAGCAGAACCGCTTCGCCGCACTCGACTGGGTCGTTTGCCACGAGGGAACGAACGCCGATTCTCTGCCATTAACCGACGGACACGCTCATATGCAGTCCGCACCACAGGGACTCGATCGCTCGGAAACCGGAGCACGCGGCGTAACACTGTTGGAAGTGGATTCGGCACGAAAAACGAAACTGACGAAAATTCCCGTGGCACCGGTTCGCTGGGAAACAATCGTTCAGCCAATCGACCATGTCAAAGATCGCGAAGCACTGCTCGAACGGATGCTCGGCCAATTGGAGCGTTTGCCCAATTTCCACGGCGAACTGGTCCGGATCATCGACTGGAAACTTGACCGAACATCGGGCGAAGCCAACGGCTGGGAGTCGGACACCGCGGCAAAGGAGCTGGGAGAAGCACTCACAGAGCTCAGCGATCAACCCGATGGTCTGCGGTATGTGCATCGAGTGAGTGCGCTCGAGCCTGACTTGACGTTGATCGAGCCCGCCCACCGAGAAGTCCTCACCGAATATCTGCTGGCACTGGAACGTCGAGCCCCTTCAAAACAGGCCGATTTTGCGAAATGGATTGCCGAGGCACGTGTCGGTGATCTTGTGAATTCGGGACGTTGGGAACAATGGAGTGAATCGCTTCAGCCACAGCAGGTCACAGAACGTGCGCAACAACTCGGCTGGAAGTGGTTCGCAACGATCGGGAAGAAATAAGTAACGGCAACAAGGTTGATTCGGAGCACCGTGAACGACGGTGCCCGCGATCTATGCATCATCGACGAGCGGCGTTGTGCAGCAAGGAGGGACATCCCGATGCGGATCACCGGGATTGAGATCGAACGATTCGGCGTCTGGCAAAACTACCGGCAACCACTGAACCGGGAGGGGTTGACGGTCTTTTACGGCCCGAACGAAGCCGGCAAGACGACCCTGCTCAGGTTTATCCGTGGCGTCCTGTACGGTTTCCCGCCCGACGATCAACTGCTTCCTAATAAGAAGAAGTCACGTCGAGAATCACAGTCGGGCCTTCTGCGCGTCGAACATCGCGGCCGCGAGTTCGAGATTCGACGCTCTGGCTACGGCGAAGATCCGGGCGTCCTTTCCGTCAACGGCGTGCCCTCGGGCGAGTCGACGACGACTTTCATGGAAGAACTACTCGCCTCCACTGACGAAAAACTCTTCGAGTCCGTCTTCGCCGTCGGACTGCCCGAACTTCAACAGTTTGCCACGCTGACTGCCGATCAAGTCGGTAACCATCTCTACGGCATGACTCTTGGTCCCCAGGGCCGCGTCTTGATGGAACTGCCCAACCGCGCGAATGGTGAACTGCACCACCTGCTTTCAAACAGCGGGCACGCGCTGATTCCCGCGTTGATGAAGCGACATGAAGAGCTGCTGCGTCAATCCGCGAGCGTCACCCGACAGCGCGACCGCTACCGTGATCTGCTGCGGAAGAAAACGGAACTCGATGATCGGATCATCAAGCAACGTGCACGCCAGGGAGAACTGCAATCCAACCTCCGCGGCTTCAGCCATCTCGAGAAAGTCCACCCTCCCTGGGCGCGCTGCCGCGAATTCCGACGTGAACTGAATACGCTGCCCGACTTCAGTGATTTCCCTTCGGACGGCGTGGCGCGCATCGAACGGCTTGAACGCGACATCGACTCGGCCACACAAGCCCGCGAGGTGCTGCTGTCGGAAATCTCGCACATTAACCACCGATTGGCGTCGATTCGAATCGATCCCGAGATTCGCCGATTCTCGGGCGCCGTGCAGATCGTCGTCGAACAACGGGCGCTCACGAAGGATATCGAGCCGCGTGTTTACGAACTCGATCGCCAAGCCAATGCCGTGCAGCACGAATTGAACGACCACCTGGTCGCGCTGGGGCCGCAGTGGTCGCTGTCACGACTGGACTCTGTGCAGGACTCACCCGAATCGCATGCACGATTCGTACAGGCGGCGCGGTCGTACCAAGCGGTGCATACCAAGACACGACGGATGCAACGCCGCTATCGCAAAGCGAACATCAAGATTCGCGACACCGAACTGTCATTGCGAACCGAGCTGCAGTCTCAAGGTGTTCCCGTCGAATCACTGAATGAATCGATCAAGATCGCCCAAGAACGGCTTGGCCAATTGGTCGAACTGGGACGCTGGCACTCACGCGCATCACAGCTCGAACAACAAACTATCGGAATTGACGAACAACTCGAACGACTCAACGATCGGAATGGAATTCCAGACTGGATCTTCGGAATTCTCGCTTGGTTCACCATCGCCGGATTTGGACTGTGCATCGCGGGGATCTATGCCGCCGTTTACACCGGATGGCTGGTCGGTTTGATCTTCATCCTGCTCTCGGTCTTTGCCGGCGGAACGGCTTGGGCGTTTCGAAACCACTTCGAACGCAACCTGCAGGAGCAGGTGGCACGCCTACGTGAACAACGACGAAATTTCGAATCCGACCGCTGGACGATCCTTTCACAAGTCCAGGCGTACATCGATCAGACCGGGATGCGTGAATGGTGGGGCCAAAACTTGACCGCCGATGATCTCGCCAGTGGCGACTTGCTCGCCGAATCCGCGAGAAGGACGGCCAATCTGGAACGCGTGCAGCGAGAATTTGTGGATGTGCTGCAGATACGCCGACGCTTGAGTGCCTATCGAGGCCAGCTTCAACTGCAACAGCGGGAGCTTGGAAACGCACGCAAAAACTGGTGCCAGATGCTCGCGCACCTCGGCTTTGACGAAACCGTCGATGTCGAAACGGCATTTGCACACTGGAAGCGCGTCATCGCGGCGCGCGACCGACGGCGAAAGCACCTGGCGCTGCTTGAACAGTCGCGCGACGTCCGCCTCTCCTTCGATCGGTTCCGCAACCAGGTCGAGAGCCTCGGACATCGAATGCACCGACCAAAACTCAACTATCAAACTCCCTCGGAAGTCGTTGACCTGTGGGAACAGGAATTGCGTACCGCGCGCGAACTGCTGAACGAACGCAAACAGCTTCGCAAACAGTCTGTACTGCACCGCCGCGAAGCCGCAGAATGGATGCGGAAAATGGATGGACTGCGCAAAGAACACCTGCACTTGCTGACTCTCGCCGGCGTCTCGCAGCGGTCGCAACTGGATCATCGTCTTGAGCTGATGGAACGTCGTAACCAGGTCGAATCGCTACTCGAATTGACCACCCGCGAACTGGAACAAATCGTCAGTTCACAGCCGGACATCTCGTTCGTCGAAGACGACCTGCTGCGTTACAACCCGAAAGACGCTGCCGGACTTGTGAAGCAATTCAATCGTGAACACGAAGAACTCGAACATCTGCTCCAGCAAACATTCGAACAACTCGGCACGATCAAGCAGGAACTGAAGCAACTTGAGAACGATCGCCGTGGCACACGCGTCAGGCGCGAGCTCGCCAACGTTGAACACGACTTGAAGACGGCGTGGCACACCTGGTTCTCTGCATCGCTCGCGGAAGATGCCATCCAGGATGTCGCGGCCCAGTTCGAACAGGCAAACCAACCCGAAATGCTCGCCGCCGCCATTCCATTCTTGCAAAAACTCACGCTCGGCAAGTATCACCACCTCTGGACGCCGCTCGGCCGGAAACAACTGTTCGTCGATGACAACAAGAACGATTCGCAGCCCGCCGAGCGCCTCAGCGGCGGAACGCGTGAGCAATTGTTTCTCTCGATCCGCCTGGCGATGGTCAAAGCGTTTGCCAAGAACAACGTCGATCTGCCAATGGTTCTAGACGACGTCACCGTGAACTTCGACGTCGATCGCTCGGACGCCGCCGTCGAAACACTGCTCGACTTCACCAGCGACGGCCAGCAACTACTCGTTTTCACAAGCCATTTGCACTACGCACAATTGTTCGAGAAACGCGGTGTGAAACCGATCTACCTGCCATCGCGACACCCCTCAACCGGCGCCGTGGAAGAACGCCGCGCAGGTTAAGAAGATTGTCGATTCAACTTGAACAAGAGGGAACCCTCTTTCCGCGTTCAAAAAAAACTCGCGCAAGACGGAGTCGAAAATTTACTCGTTACCAAGCTCCTGCTTGGTGACGCCTCTTTGCGATCTCATTCGATGACGCGCTGGAAAGTGGCGGGGGCTCCTCGCACACTCTCTCGATGACGAGGAAAAGTGAGGAGAACAAATCGGCTGAAGTCGACATAGCGTCGGCTCGCCAACGACTCGATGAAGCCCGCTCTACCGTCCAACATCAAAGCCATCACCGCGGTGACATGAGCCTATGTTGCATCCACAACGGCATCGCGGAAACGAAACAAGGCGGGATCGCTCCCGCCTTGTTTCGTGATTTGCATGTCCGACAATTTCGATAACACCGAGCGCAGATTCACAGGGGAATGTTTGAATCAACCCGTGACTCAGCTTTTGCCCAGCTCACGTCGAATCAGACGCCCAACTTGCGTCGACGAGCCTTGCGAGCCTTCGAGCTGGCAGGACGGGTACCGTGGTTGGCCTTGTTCACTTTGCGGGTATTCTTCGCCATAACTTAAAACCTCTCTTAAATTTAAGAGCGACAGTCATTGTCGCATCAATTCTCGCGATCGATTGAGCCGGGAAATAGTGAAGGTCCCGGGCCCCGTAGAATAGCAGTCGGTCGTGGCGATGCAAAGCGTAAGCCAGCATTTCACAAAGTTTTTGCGGTAACGCTCGAATCGAGACTCAAGTCACCACGAACGGCGTGATCCGCCGACCAAGCCGCAGATCAGCTCAGCCACCACCATGCGAACAGGCACAGTACCGGAAACAGTACAAAGACAATCAGAAATCCGATCAGATTCGATTTCCAATTATCAGGCCACCGAGCCATCACGTGCCCTTCATCTCAGCTTGATTCCACCCCGGCGGGGTCACAGGAACTTGGGAGAGAAGTCCTGGGACAGAGTGGCTGTGCCACTAGAACCGCACGCCGGCGCGAATCATGATACCGTCACCGAGATTAAAATCAGGCTGCGACCGCAAATACTGAACTTCGCGACCGAAGACGTAACCGACTTCGACGTATTTGTCATACCACACATGGTCACTTCGCAACCCCAGCGCAACACGCCAGTCACTCATTTGAACCTGCTCGCGGCCACTCACACCTGGCACCCCGATTTGATACGACTCGACATGATATTCGCCAGTCGCATAAAGCCAGTGCGCCGCATTCCCAAAATTGCCCAGGAAATAGCTTGCACGTGACTTGGGAAACAGCAAACGTAACTCAAGTCGATCCGTTGGATTCCAGACCACCCCGGCATTGGGGATGATGATGTTGTCGACGCGATCCCAGTATTGAACCCCCAAAACCAGCATCAACTGACGTGACACTTGATAAAAGGCCGTGATATTACCGTCCAAGTTAAACGCTTCCCGACCAATGCTTTCCTGGAAGTCAGAGTTGATCGACGGATTAAAATCGGCCTGCAGACTCCACGCTCCGAATTGGGGGGACGACAGCATAAAGTCCCAACCCGCACGGTAGACCGAACCAGGCAGGCTCGGAGTATTGGGGCCATCCCACAGGCGGACACCGCCCTGAGCCGTGTTGGTAAAGACCCAATCGGGCCCCAACATCGAAACATGCCGCAGCGCCCCGTCATACTCTTGGACAGACAAATGGCCACTGCCGGGCGACTTGGCCGTCGACGGCAGAATGACAGTCATGTCAAAAAACGGCGTGAAGCCCAGACGCTGTGGCTGGGGCCCGTTGATCCCCGAAACAATGGGGGAAGGATTCTCGTTGAGATACGGCATGACAGGGTCCACACCGGTTTGGAATGGATCATATCCACCCGGCGCGTTCATTGGCGGCGTCTGGTAAGTGCCGGGTGTCTGCCCGCGAATGATCCGTGTATCCGCCGTCGACGCCGCCAACCAACGCGGCCGTTCGACCAACGGAACGACGGGAATGTCAGATTCATTTTGAAAAACGGCAGAAACAGCCAGACGCGGCTCTGGGCGAACCTCGTCGCTTTCTGGCAGGCCGCTGATCATCAGCGCGAACACGCTCAGAAGTACATTAGACACCGGAGTTGCCTCATTACCGATAGGAAAAAGCCGCGAACGCGACTGCGAGATCGAGGCGTCTTTTTTCAGAAAAGGAAGATCGCGTCAACACCAACTCCGGCAAAAAGTGCCACTAAGACGTTAGCGACATACCCTCTCGCAGCACGACAATCGCAGAATTCGAAGCAATCACGAAATTTTTATCCAATTCTGGCGCAAATTTTTCACTTCCATTTCCTCAAGGCCCTCATTCGCCCCCATTCCCAAGCTCCCGCCTTTGAAATAACGCCGTTTGTGGTTTGGATTTCCTCGGTACCAAGCTCCCCAGCCTGATGAAGTAGGGGGGACTGGCACCGGCCAGATTAAAAACCGACATGACATCTTGAGCGCCAAAGTGCCTGCCCCCCTCACTTCAACAGGCTGTCCCGCTTGGTAACGCCTCGCCGGATCCATTGCGCGCCGAGAAATCTCAAGTCACCTTGCTGGTCAGCAGAATCAACGCACGAATTCCCAATGCGGGGGTTCAGGAACGACCGAAGCAGGAACACGGATACCGAAGTCCTACGCACCAATCGCCACAATCCACGTGTACGCGAACAATGATTGCGGATAGTCCGATTCCAATTTTTGTGGATATCAGAAGAATGCACGCATCATCAGATCCCTGATGGTCACCCGAACTCGGCGAGATGTTCAAAAAGACTGGAAGCAGAGAGGACCGATGTGAAGAGTTGCGGCTCCATTGCCAGAACAACATGCGTGCTTCTTTTGGTGTTCAGTTCCGAATCGCGATGGAGCGTCTCTGCGGACGACGCCTCATCACTTCGACGCGGCCTGTCGATGATCAATCGCGGCGACCTGAAGCGACACGTCTCGACGTTGGCCAGCGACGCACTTGAAGGCCGTGAAGCCGGCTCACGCGGTGGCCACGCAGCACTGGCGTACTTACGATCCGAACTCAAAGCAATTCGCGGACAATCTAAGCTACCGATCGAGCAAGTTCAGGAATTCGGACGTGAATACCACAACCTCTTAGTGCTTCTTCCAGGGTCCGACGAGCGTCTAAAACGCGAGGTCATCGTCATCGGCGCGCACTATGATCACGTCGGGTATGGCAATGCGACCAACAGCCAGGGGCCGATCGGTCAAATCCACAATGGCGCCGATGACAATGCGAGCGGCACCTCGGCCCTGCTGCAACTGATTAAGGCGTTCTCATCACTCGATACGACTCCCGCGCGATCA
The DNA here is from genome assembly GCF_000255655.1 of Schlesneria paludicola DSM 18645. Lineage (NCBI taxonomy): Bacteria > Pseudomonadati > Planctomycetota > Planctomycetia > Planctomycetales > Planctomycetaceae > Schlesneria > Schlesneria paludicola. Next base: position 1,279,447 of record NZ_JH636435.1, read on the forward strand.
ATTTTGTTTGCATTCTGGGATGGCGAAGAGGCAGGTTTGCTGGGATCGAAACACTGGGTCGCACACCCGACGGTCCCACTTCAGGACGTCCGATTCGCCTTCAACATTGACATGCTGGGACGTCTGCGCGAAGGAAAAATCGTCACTGCAGGCTGGAGATCCGCCCCGGGACTACGCGCCTTGCTGGCATCACACAATGTCACCAACGAGCTATTTCTCGCTTACCAGCCACGCGTGATTGCCGACAGCGATCACTATCCGTTCTACAGCGCGGGAATTCCGATTGTTCACCTTGATACAGATAAGCACCACGATTACCACCGCCCCAGCGACGACCCTGAAAAGATCAATCTGGAAGGACTGCAGCACCTCACCGAGTTTGTGTATCGCGTCGTACTCGACGCCGCCAGTCGACCCGAATTTCCGAAGTTCCGTACCGAGGCCCCGGGCGAGTCGCCACCCAAATGGATGACGCCGGTCGCGTTGGTCAATCCACCGGTGCGATTGGGCGTCAACTGGAACACCCAACAGGCGAAACAGGACATCGTCGAGATTTCTCAGATCAGCCCTGATTCTGCTGCGGCGCAGGCGGGTTTACGAATTGGCGATCGAGTCATCAGGCTGGGCCCCTGGAAACGCGGAACCTTCGAACAATTCAAAACCGCGATTCAAGTGGTTCGCAACCCGGTGGCCATCGTCGTCGAGCGACCAGGCGTGCGTGAACCGATCGAATTGACGGCAACGCTGTCGGGTTCGCCCGTGCGCCTGGGTGCGGGCTGGATCGACGATCCGGCATTGCCTGGCTGCGTGGTGGTCACACACGTGGTTTCCGACTCCCCGGCAGACCGAGCGGGAGTCGCGTCGGGCGACGTGATCATGGAACTCGGCGGGCAACCACTCGCATCATCGGAAGAACTACGTGGCCGGGTCCTTAACGAGCCTGGTCCCTATGCCATCCGCGTCGAACGGAATGGTCGAATCCGTGAGGTCACAATCGATCCACTGGATTACACGATCGCAGACGGTCCATCACTGGAACCCAAGTGATCCACGTCGCAGCCAATCGAGCCTGTCACTGGGCGTCAGGCTCGTCGCGCTCCAACCGCTTCCCAAAACTCAGCACCGCATCCTCAACAAATCCCAGACTGCGGTAGAAGTCGATCACCTGCGTGTTTGAGGTACGAACCTGCAAATTGATCTTGGGACAGCCCAAAACACGCAAACGTCGCTCTGCCTCGTCCATCAGGACGCGTCCCAAGCCTTGCCGCTGCACATCTGGCGAAACCGCGAGATAGTAAATCCATCCGCGATGACCGTCGTACCCAATCATCGCGGCGGCAATCACCTTCTCCTCATCCACACCGACCAAAAACTGATCGGGAGCAATCGCCAGCTTCCGCTGGATATCCTTATATGGATCGTTCCACGGCCGCAGTAACCCGCACCGCTGCCAAAGATCGACGACTTGAGATTCATCAGAATGCTGGTACGAGCGAATTTTCATATTCGAATGGCTTTTCAGGCATTCCAACCGCACGATTCGCGAACCTTCAGCATCGTCGCGAGGATCGTGTTCCAGGTCTTCGAATCTTCCAAAGTCGCGTTCGGGAACATGCATCCGTCCCAGCAAATATGGCGAATGCCACGATCCGCAGCGCCCTTCAGCCAGAAGGCCGCTGTCGCCACGATATCGAGCTTACCCTTGGGATCATCGGCCAGACAGTGACGACCGGTCTTGTCGTGCGAGCCCGTTCCATGAACCGTTCCGTCGTTCTGAGCAACGTGGAAATCGATCGTCCATGGACGTAGTGCATCGGTCATCTTCGTGTAGGCCGCCGTGAACTCAGCTGGAGAATACCCTTCCTTCAGCAAAGCATGTTCAGGCGCGTTGTATCCCATCAGATAGAGGAATGTATGAGCCTGATCGGCTTGGAATCCGACTGTTCCCGGCATGTCAGTCTGCTCGAGCAGATCCACCATATTTTTCCATGAGTGCATCCCGGCCCAGCAGATTTCGCCTTCTGCCGCCAATCTCTCGCCATGCGCGGCAGCAACAATCCCCGCTTCGCGGAAGGTCGAGGCGATCTTCTTGGTGCTGGCGACTGGGTTCTCGGTCCAGTGGGCTGGGCCTTCCGCGGCATCAATGCGGATCACGCCATACTTTCGTACGCCGTGCTTGTTGAAGATCCCCGCGATGCGGCAAGCCTTCTTCACGGCCAGCACAAACTTCGCACGTTGCTCAGGCGTTCCCATGGCGCTGTCGCCAACCGTTCCCGGCCAGACAGGTGCCACCAGCGATCCAACCGCCAATCCTTTGGACGCAATCTTATCTGCAACGCGTTTCACGTCATCATCGGTTAGATCGATGTTGATGTGGGGATCGAACAGAAACAGATCCACGCCGTCAAATTTCTGTCCGTTGACGCTGGCCTGCGTCGTCAATTCCAGCATGCGATCAAGCGAAATGAACGGCTCGGCACCAGGAGACCCTTTTCCGACAAGACCCGGCCACATGGCATTGTGAAGTTTCGGAGAGGTATTGCTCATCAGGGGTTCCTAGTGCTTCGATCTTAAGAGTGCCATCCATCCAAGTTGCGAAACCGGCAACCCGGTTCGCCCATCCGCCAGCGTCGCCTGAACCGATTGCTCGGTGACCGCACGCCATTACTTCTTCTTGTGGTCGCCCACATTCGGAGCGGCAGGCTGCGCGTTCGGTCCAAAGTAACGCAGCGAAACCAGCGGTTCCGAACCGATATTCTCGATGACGACGCCTTCTTCAGCCGCCTTGGCGGTGACGAAGACTTCGTCATCGGTCATTTGACCAAATCGAATCATCGCAGGCGTCTGCAACCGCAGGCCATTGATCTTGCCTTCGCCTTGAACGGTGATCCAGCCGTAGGCGCCACCGTCCGTGATCGTGACTTTGACACCAGGATTGACCGTCAATTCCTTCGCGGTAAACAGTTGCTCGCCGTTGACCTTGCCGTAAACGATCCAGCGATCGACGTAGCCTTCTTTTTCCGTTTCGGCGACTGGAATTGGTTCCAGGTAATTGTTGTCTTTGAAATTGGGATCAACGTTCTTTTCCCAATCCAAGGCGTCGACTAAGTGCTGCAAGTCATCGTGCTTCTCTTTCGGGAAGTCTTTGACGAGCAGCGAGCGTGGTACCGCGCGGCCTTCTACCATCGACTGGTACATGCCGAACACGTCACTACCCCATTGAGGTTCGTACGTGAGCAGGCTGCCTGGTGCGTGCAGGACGCACGGTGGAATCAACCAGCCGGTGCCGGGCTTCAGGCGATACGCCTTCGAGAGGTCGAGGATGCCGTTGTCGCCATCGTTCCAACGAGCCAAAGCGTCAATGACGTCTTGCTTCGTCGTGCCGGGTTCCAATCCCATAAATGTATAAGGGAAATTATTGCCGGTCGAATTGAGCTGCGGCGGGAAGTAGTACGATTCGGGCTTTCCTTCCTGCCCCACAAGCTTGGCCTGAGCTGTATTCTGGTGCATGTGGTGCGGGATCGGCCCCATATTATCGAAGAACTTCGAATAGACCGGCCAGCGCTTGTACTTACCCCAAATGTGCTCGCCGACCGCTTCCGAACCCAGTTCGGCAATCGCGTCTCGCAACGTGAATTTCTGCCCAGCGTGAACGCAGTACGACAGCCCTTCGTCCGCAGGTGCCCCCTCGTTCGTGGCGACAGTCGTCGATGAAAACCAGCGTTCATCGATCCCACCGCGGTGGGTTCCGAGCGCGTAGTAGTCTGCAGGATGAAGCTTCAACCGTCGGCCAGGCTGCAGGAACGATCGCGGAACCCACGTGGGGGCCAACCGAAACACTCCCTGACCTTCGGTCAAAGCAGCGGACGCCAGTCGCTTTACGTCGGCCATGATCTCGACAATCTCCTGCGAGCGACGTGGTCGCGAGCGTTGCGGGTTGAACATGAAACGGATCAAGAATCGCGATTTTTGAGGTTCGGGCCCGGAAAAGCAATCGACACGCGGGATCACTTCGTGGTGATTACGTTTTTCACAAGCTGTCGACAGCACATTGCGGCGGGGGTTTGCGATGCACCCGCCACTCGAAACCGTTCGAAAACGGTGACGGGCTCAACGTGTACAAAGAGCCAGAACTTCCTCAAAGTTTCATGTGGGAACCGCGGCAACCACGATTAATGAGCGGAACGCGCCGGGGGAGGCCCGAGTTGGATCAAGCCCTCCGATTTCGTTCCGGAATTGGAGGGACAATCGCCGCAGCCGGTTGAACAGCACGAATTCGTCGTCGGACTCATCATCAAGCGGTACCCGCGCCATCCCAGGACGCCAATCGCCCAGAGGACACAGGCCGCTACGATGATAATTTGGAGTTCGACGTTCACGATCAGTTCTTTTCCGACCATTTCCAATTGGTGACACCCGCCAAGTTACGGATGCATTCCGTCGGCCAGCCCCCCTTGGAAAGTGAGACGATCGTTTCGGCACACATCTTTTGTGTGTCAAAGTTCGATTCATCGTCCAGACCGGCCAGATGACCACTCAACAGAACATTTGTCATTTTCAGCAGTGGACTGGTCGCGGGCAATGGTTCAACTTCAAAAACGTCCAATCCCGCGGCACGCAAATGGCCAGAATTCAAAGCGGCAATCAGCGCTGGTTCATCAACCAACAGTCCACGAGCCGTATTGATCAGGACGGAACCGGGCTTCATCATTGCGAATGTTTTCGCATTCATGACGTGCGTCGTTTCCTTGCTGACCGGCAAGTGCAAGCTGACGTAGTCCGATTTCTTCAGCAGATCCTCGAACGACGCAATCTCGATGTTCCACTGTTCGCAGAATTCGCGTTGGGGATAAGGGTCGTAAGCGACGACCTTCATTCCTACGCCCACCGCCCGAGTCGCCACCGCCCGACCAATCCGTCCCAGACCAACGATCCCGAGTGTGCGCCCCATGATTCGCGGCGTCGACGCGCGCTTCCAAGTGGCGGCACGAACCAACTGGTCACGCAACGGAAACAATCGGCCAACACCAAACAGCAAAGCAAACGTGTGCTCGGCCACGGCGTGGTGGTTCACACCGGGCGTAGTCGCCACAATGACGCGATGCTTGTCACAGGCCGGCAGATCGACGGCATCATAACCAACTCCTGACCGTGCCAGCACTCGCAGCTTTGGGCACGCTTCAACCAGCGATGCGGGCCAGGGCTCGGAACCGGCAATGACGGCCACACAATCCTTGACCACCGGCAACAAATTGGCTGTCTGATAAATGTCCACATCACGCGGCGCCTGAACGACTTCGAACCCCGCCTTTTGCAGGATTTCGATGTGTGGTCCCTCTTCCGTGCTGAGCGCCGTACAAACAACCTTCGGCATGAACTCGCTCCTGAGACAGTTTGAAAGTGATTCAGAACGCTGATTCGTTGCAGGGCAGGACTGTGTGGCAGCCCGATTCTGGTCAGGCGTTGAGTTCCGCCAGCACCAGTGACCCCATTTCGGCCGTGCCCACACTCGACGCACCATTCGCGAGATCGGCCGTGCGGTGCCCCTTCGCCAGGACGCGATCCACGGCGCGTTCGATCGCCACCGCTTCCGCTTCCAGCTTCAGCGAATGACGCAGCAATAGGGCCGATGCCAAGATCGTCGCCAGCGGGTTGGCAATACCTTTTCCTGCGATGTCTGGCGCCGATCCGTGAATCGGCTCGTAAAGACCTGGGCCAGACGAGCCAATCGAAGCCGACGGCAACATCCCCATGGAACCCGGCAGCATCGATCCTTCGTCGGTCAGAATGTCACCGAACAAATTCTCGGTCACCACGACGTCAAACGCACGTGGTTTTGAAATCAAATGCATCGCCATCGCGTCCACCAGCACGTTTTCGTACTGCACATCAGGGAATTCGGCTTTCATGACGCGCTCAAACGTCTTCCGCCACAGGCGAGAGACTTCCAGCACGTTGGCCTTGTCGACCGATGTCACTTTCTTGCGACGTCCCCGTGCCGCTTCACCGGCCAGACGCACGATCCGCTCAATTTCGTGCGTGCTATACACCATTGTATTGAACGCCGATTCGCCGGACGCATGCGGCTCTTTGCCTGATGGGCCAAAGTAAATCCCACCGGTCAGCTCACGGAAGAACAGAATATCCGTCCCCGAAACGATCTCCGTTTTCAGCGGTGATGCACTCACCAGATACGGCGACACGAAAATCGGTCGCAGATTGGCAAACAGTCCCAATTCTTTGCGAATCTTCAACAAGCCGGCTTCGGGACGCGTCTTCGCATTCGGGTCATCCCATTTCGGACCACCAACCGCGCCCAACAATACTGCCTGAGACGACTTGCAAGCCGCCAGGGTTTCGTCGGGTAGGGGGTTGCCGCATTGATCAATGGCGCAGCCACCAATCATCGCCGTCGTGAACTTGAACGTATGTCCAAACTTCTTGCCGATCTCCAGCAACACGCGCTCTCCCTGAGCAACGACTTCTGGACCAATCCCATCACCCGGGAGGAGAACAATGTGAGCTTGCAACGCGGATCAACCTTTCGCAGAAATTCCACTGGAACCGAGCCAACCATTCGCCACACTTTACGGAACGCCGAACGTGGCGAAAAGTGTCGCGACGGAAACCGTGTCATCCGCGAATCGGACAGCACAACGGAGAGGGCCTTGCAAGCGAGGGCCGTGGCGGAGGCGGATTGACACGGGAATACGCGGCAAACCACAGCAGGACAGGCATGAATGCTGGCATCCTCGCACGAATCGAGCCAAGATATCTGACTTAAATTCCAGAAACAGGCCCCCGTCGAGAATCCGTTCGACGAAACCATTTTCCCTGAGCCAAATTACCGCTCAGCGAGAATCGAGATCGTCCTCAGCATCGACGGTCATCCCATCGAAATCAAACTTTCGGGTGTCAATGATGCGAAACTTGATGACAGTCGCGGTCGCAATCACGATTTTTTCGGTGTCAACGAAAATGAGCATTGCGCAAGATCTCGACCCGCGTTTAAAAGGCTATGACATTTCTGGACAGGTTCGCTTCCAAACCAGTGAACAAGCGGAGGGTCGACGCCGACAACTGGTCAAATCGATCTGGGTCGAAGGATTGCCTCGCACACGTCCTGAAAAAATCGAAACATTGCGAGTTTCGGATGAACTGGCCGCCGTAAATCAAAGCCTCATTTCCAAAGTCGATCGCTACACGATGAATGTCAGCGGGACTCAGTTCCACGCCATCGCATACGTCGCAAGCCCTGTCACCCCTCCCGCTTCCAAATCGAAGCTCGCCATTGTGCAGGCAGGACATATGCTGGAAGGAAAAGACCACTACCTCGATGCCGGTTTGAAGCAGACTATTGAACGGTTGCTTCAAAATGGATTCATCGTCGCAGTCCTTCAAATGCCGCTCGTCGGCTGGAACCAGGACGCGTCAGGGATCCTGCCCAATGGGCAGTCGTTTAACATTCGCCAACGAGGATCGGCCGGCCACGACGAGCTATTCGCCGAAGTGGAAAGCACGCTTCGCGGCCAAACGATGGCATTTTTTCTGGAACCGGTCGTGCAAGTCACGAATGAACTGCTCGCCACGCATCCTCAAAATATCGGCTTGCTGATGATCGGACTCTCGGGTGGAGGATGGACGACCCACATGTCCGCGGCACTCGATCCGCGAATTCAAATTTCCATTCCTGTGGCGGGCGCTTTGCCGCTTTATGCACGGCCGTTCAGTCGAGGCAGCAAGGGCGACAGCGAACAAGAATATGCGTTGATCTTTGCCGAAGACGATACGAACCAAGACGGAATATTGGATCGTGCCAGCGGCGTCTGCTCGTGGCTGGAAGTCTTTGCGCTCGGCGGGATCAGCCCGTCTGCAAAAGCTCCTCGCCAACAAATCCAGGTTCTCAATTTTGAAGACGCCTGTTGCTTCAACGGCCCCGTGTATCAGACATACGAGGCCCCCCTCGTCAAACTCGTCGCCTCAATCGGTCGAGGCACCTGGCAACTGTTCGTAGATCGAACCCACCAAGATCATCTGATTTCCGAACAGGTTCTCGATCAGGTTCTGATACCAGCGATCAGTCGCATGACCTTGCTTGATACGATCCAGGAATGAGTCGCCACTCAATCCGACCAGTGCGGTCCCCCGATTGTGAGGGGCCTCGTTCGCGTCAGAGGCCCTCACCGCCCGCCCTCTCAATGCGGCACCAACACAGGTTCGCCTTTCAGTTGCCGGGATTCGTCAGATTTCGTTGGCCCCAGGGAATTGGCATTGTCGGTGGGTGCCGATGAAAGTCTTTGCGGACGTCTTTGGGACGACGGTACCAGTACTGAATGAATCGTCCCAATTGCTTGACCGCCTCGAGATAAACCCGTTCCCCTTTGTCCTTCCGGCCCAGTTCCGCATCCCCCAGAACGCCCGTATCTGAATAACTACTGGTCCACGAAACCGCCGTTGCGGGCCCCGCGGCAAAGAGATCCACCCAATTGAACGGGTTTTCTTCGTCATTGAACGAGATCGTACCGCTCTTGATCAAATCTTTCCGAACATCCTCCTCGTCCAGATACAAATAGAGCGACGTTTCGAGTTCGCAGGCATGCGAACAACCGCCGGGGAATTTGCTCTCACGCCAGCTTGGTAAGAACGCCTTATCGACGGTCAACAGGTTCCACCAGGCAATGACGCAGCACTCCGCGTCCGTTTCAAGATTCGTCCGTCGTGCGGCCAAATCGAGATTCGGCATGTTCGATCCGTGGCCATTCAACAGGATAATTTTCTTGAAACCGTGATACGCCAACGACCGTGTCACGTCGAGAACCTGCTCAATGAAGGTCGCATAGTTGGTATTGATCGTGCCTGGAAAATCCATGACGTGTCCGGTGTATCCATACGACAAATGAGGTAGCACGAGAACTTTATCCGCCAGTTCGCGCCCGGTGCCGTGCGCAATCCCCCCCGGGCAAACCAGATCCACATCCAGCGGCAGATGCGGACCGTGCTGTTCGACGGCTCCGCAGGGGACAATACAGACCTTCTTCAGATCGACCGCATCATTGATTTCCGGCCAGGTCAGTTTCTCATAGCGATGTTCAGTAGCCGCACGCGACATATTGATCTCCTGAGGATGCCTCTCGCCCAACCCAAGTTCGAATCATACGACCGCGGTAACGAACTGGATAATCGGCCGCGAACAATCCTCATCCAGACATTTCTTCACGATCCTGTTACCAATCCGTCACGAACGATTCGAACAAACTGCAGCCTTGCCAAATTTTGAGATCAGCAGATTTTCTGGGCACCACGGTGCAATTCACATATGTTCACACACCGGATACTTGGATGCGATCTTTGCATTGGTGTATTTGATTGTTTGGACGAAACGAGAGATTGTAGAGACGAGCAAAGCTTCAAACGGGAAGGAACGCATTGACGAATGAACTCGTGGCGAGCGCGCCGAATCAAATGTGGACGATGCCTCACCAATCAGATCCAAGTTGCCGTGCCACGAGCAACACAGTCGCCTCAAGCACTCCTGTAAGACACCATCACAAAGGTTCTCTGAATGTTCGACAAACTCGGATATCTCACGGTGTCGCTGGGTCTCTTCATTTCGTTCTATTGCCCAGCAATCGCCTGGGCGAGTGAGGGGCCGACGTCAAAAACGCCCGTGGCAACGAACGACGACGGTGCCGAAAAGCCGCTGACCGCGGAAGACGTGAAAGGCAACTGGTTGGGAACGATCAACGCAGGCGTTGTCAAACTGCGATTGGGATTCGCCGTCGTGGGCACTAAGCCCGAACAACTGAAAGTCCGGATGTTTAGTGTCGATCAGGGAAATGCCGAGATTCCCGTGGATGTCATCAAACTTGATGCGAACAAAGTGTCGATGCAGCTTACAAAAATCAGCGCGACCTTCCAGGGAACGTGGAATTCCCAAACCAACGAAATCGCCGGAAACTGGAAACAAGGGGCCCAATCCTTTCCGATCACGCTCAAGAAAGTCGAATCGCTTCCGAATGCGGGGCGACCACAGGATCCCTCCAAGCCATACCCCTATCTGGAAGAAGACGTCACCTTCACCAACGCGAAGCACAACGTGACGCTTAAAGGGACGCTGACCCAGCCGAAAGGATCCGGGCCGTTTCCTGCCGTGGTACTGATCTCGGGGTCGGGACCACAAGATCGGAACGAAGAAATTGCCGGACATCGGCCGTTTCTGGTTCTCGCCGATGCGCTGACCCGACGCGGAATCGCCGTCTTGCGATTTGACGATCGAGACTTTGAAAAACCGGACGAGCTCTTTAAGGCGACGAGCGAGGACCTTTCGCATGACGTTTTGGCCGCGGTGAGCTTTTTACGAGCGCGTCCTCAAATTGCCGCGACCAAAATCGGACTTGTGGGACACAGTGAAGGGGGCTTGATTGCCCCAATGTTGGCCAGCCGCGACAAGGAGATCGCATTGATCGTCATGATCGCCGGCCCCGGGGTGAGCGGTGATGTGATCCTGAATCGTCAACAAGACATGATGCGTGAGCGGGCCGGGGTCAGCGAAGCCACGCGTGCAAAAGACCGTGCGACGTCACAAGAATGGTTTGACATCATCAAGGCCGAGCCGGACAACGCCCAGGCGACGAAGAAGATCGAAGCTGCGTTCGAGAAATCGCACCCCGAGAGCGACGCGGCAGAGAAAGACGCACTTAAAATAGGCGTCAAAACATTGCTCACACCGTGGTTTCGTTTTTTTATTTCCTACGATCCCCAACCGGCTCTGACGAACGTCAAATGCCCCGTCCTGGCCGTCATCGGCGAGAAAGATCTTCAGGTGCCGGCCGCTCAAAATCTGAAAGTGATCGAAGCCGCATTGAAGGCCGGCGGCAATAAGAATTTCCTGGCGAAGGAATTGCCGGGGCTGAACCACCTGCTTCAGCCGTGCGTCACGGGGTTTCTCGACGAGTACTCAACAATTGAAACCACGATCGATCCGGACGCATTGAAGCTGATCAGTGACTGGATTGTCGCGCGGATGTCGAAATGACCGGGCGTGCAATAGAAACCGCCCAAGCCTGACTTTGATGAGTCAAATTGTTCAATGCCGTGGCAACAGGCATCCAGACCAGTTCGTGATCCGCTTCGGATTCACAAACGTCCGCATCACCCAGTCGAACGAGAAAAAACGTGCATTGCTTGGCAAAGCATCCTTCACCGGGCGCGTTCACATATTCCAGCGCGAATCCCAATCTCTCCAGAATCGTCAGTGACCGGCCGCACTCCTCCAGAACTTCGCGCAGCAAGGTCTCTTCAGCGGATTCGCCCTGGCAAGCACCACCGCCTGGAAGAAACGCTCCTTGTGGCGTCTGCACAATCGCGACGAGATCACCATGATCCTCGTGCCGCAAACAGACGGCATACGATCCGGGTCTCGGCAGATAGACCTCTTCCGCCGACTGGATCCCGAATTCAAGATACGGTTCCGAGCTCATGTTGGAACTCCTTCAAGTCCGTCATCAATCGTTTGACTCCTTTACCTCGCGTCGCATTTCGATCATAAAATGCGATCGTGGAAAACGCTTTCGACACTGCAAACTCACGATGAAAAGACCACCCATGATTCTTCTTCGGTTGCTCGCGTTCGGACTCATCATGGTCACACCCGTCGTCGCTCAAGCTCAGAAGATCGTTGCCCATCGCGGTGCGTCATTTGACGCTCCAGAAAATACGCTCGCGTCGTTTCGACTGGCATGGGAACAGAACGCAGATGCCATCGAAGGTGATTTTTTTCTGACGAAAGATCAGCAGATTGTCTGCATCCATGACTCCAAGACCAAACGCACTTCGGGCGTGGAACAAGTGGTGTCGGAATCAACGCTCGAAGAACTCCGCAAACTCGATGTGGGAAGCTGGAAGGATCCCCGCTTCAAAGGCGAAAAAATCCCGACGCTCGCCGAAGTGCTGGCGATCATCCCCACCGGAAAGCGAATATATATCGAGATCAAATGCGGTCCCGAGATCGTTCCGTTTCTTGGGCGGGCAATCAAACAATCGGGCCTGGCTCCCGAACAAACGATCGTCATTAGCTTCAATGATAAGGTCATCGCCGCCACACGCGAACAGATTCCAGAAATCAAGGCGTATTGGTTAGCCGGATTCCGTCAAAACGCCCAGACGAAAGTTCTTGAACCCACCGGACAAGAACTGCTTGCCACCGCACTGAAAGTCCACGCGCATGGGATTGACATTCAAGCTCAACGCGAAATGGTGAACGCCGACTTCGTCACATTGCTCCGCAAAAATCGGCTCGAATTCCACGTCTGGACGGTCAATTCTCCCGATGATGCGCGGCATTTCCAGCAACTGGGTGTCGATTCGATCACCACCGATCGACCGGCATTCCTTCGATCTGAACTCCAATTGAAATGAAATCATTCTCGACGCCCACAAGCTTTGCGTTGGAATCCAACCGACTCGTATTGCCATCTCTCGTTTTTTGCTCGTAACAAATCTTGGCCAATCTCGCTTCGAGACATAGCAATGGCAGAACTGGATTCAGTTCGCGATCAAGTGTCTCGTGACGAGAGGATATCAAGATGGCAGAGACCGGCACCGCAGCAATGGATTCCGTCGTCTTTCGCAAACTGGAAACGCGTCTGGCGGGCTTCAGTCCACCGATCAATCTACGCGAACATGTCGTCGAAAACCCTCAATCAAAAGCCGACCTTCTGGTCCATCCGCTGATCACTCAGGGAATCGACTTCACGTTGCGGGATCCTGATTTGTTCATGAGTCAGATTCGTAATGCTCGCACGAATAACGAAAAGGCATTCTCGGAAGGCAGTACCCGCCCAGTAGACTGGAAACAGCATTGGGCGATGACCGCATCCCTCCTGGCAACGAAAGGGATCGGCTTCCGCGAACCTTGGCGATATTACCTGAACGATCGCGCGTCCCGAATCGAGGATGCCCGCCCCAAACTCTTGAACACCCCGCAATTCGATCTGGATTTTGCGGGCTCATTTGGTGAAGCCAATCCGCTGAATCTGTCGGCACTCCATATTTCCGTCGCCTATGGAAAATGGACGGCCTGCAATATTCATGTCGACGAAACAGGCATCGCTTTGGCCGATATGGATAACAATGTCACCATCACTCCGAATGTCGTCAGCCACTTGGTCAACGAACTCGTGTTCAAGTCCATCATTGGCGAGCATCTTCCCACCTGGGTCATCGATCGTTTCAATATTCGCGTTCTGAGCCCCGAACTGAACTACAAACGAGTCGGTATCAGCTACGACATCTTGAAGGGCGAGTCATACAAACTCACGCTTTCGGCGTCTTGTGGCTTGGAAAGTTGTCGCGACATCGACCTTTCGAAGGTCATGAAGTTCGACAGAAACGCGTTAAAGCAACTCAATCCGACGATCAATTTCACCAAAACATTCAGCCTCGGCGGCGGTTGATCATGGGATACGTAAACGATGACACGACAATCCATTCCGCGCAGTGACAAAACCTTTTCCACGCCGATGAATCGCTCATTCACTCACTTTCAGTAGGCCAAATTGTGGCCACCTTTTGTGGCCAGCAGATGGCCATGACGCGGAACTCAACGGCGACGCGCCATCTGTGTGAGGTCGCAAATACCTGCTTCGATGGCGTGTTCTACAATTCCCGAAACAATCTTTCGCTCAATCATCCTGCGCGAATCATTATATTCCACAACACGTTACGGCATTGCGCCGCACCCCGATGAAGAACCCCTCTCGCTAACAATCCTGAAACGAAGCCGCTCCCGCTCATTCATGGAATGACGACTGCATTGCAGGTTCCCTCACCAGCCATTTGAACCGCGACCGGACATGGATGGCCCACCAGGTTCCGTTTTCAACCGAGGAAGAACGCAATGCTCAACGAGTTCATTCAGAATTTCACTCATAACTTGTTTAAGCCGCTACTCCTCTTCTTCTACGCGGGCTTTTTGATCCCGATCTTCAAAGTCAAATTGGAGTTTCCCAAAGCCGTCTACCAGGGACTGACGATTTATTTGCTGCTCTCAATTGGTTGGCATGGTGGCGAAGAACTCGCCGGACTTGAGCCAGCCATGTACCGACAAGCCGCTGGCTTCATGCTGATTGGATTCTGTACGAATACCTTGATTGGCATCGTTGCATACAAAGTGCTGCGTTGGACAACCCGCCTTCGCCAGGTTGATGCAGCGACGGTGGCGGGTTTCTACGGCAGTGACTCGGCAGGCACGTTCGTCACGGCAATGGGTGTGTTAACCGCCGGGCACATCGCCTTCGCCCCCTATATGCCCGTCATGCTGGCGGTCATGGAAATCCCCGGTTGCCTCGTGGCTTTGTATATCGTCTCGAAGATGCGGCAAGCGGGCATGGACGCTGCAGGCAACATGCCTGGCGAACAAGGCTACGATCGCTTCCGCAAAGCAATGATCTCGGCCCCACGTCATCTGTCAGAGGAAGAAACCGACTCGACGCATGGCGACGAAAGTGAAGCGATCGAAACCGAAGGTGAACTCGCCGAAGTCGGTGCCGCGGTTCGTCACCGACAGTCGGCCAATCATCATCCGACCAGCCGTACAAACGGTGGTTCTAGCTATACCGTCGGTGGTGGTCGTACGACACGCCCGTCGTCGATCTCGCAGACTCGTGATCAATTCGAACATGGCGCCCCCACCGGTAACACCCCGAGCGATCCTGATCGCGAAGCCGCTGAACGCGAAGAAGCACACCTGGCATTGCAAAACGTCAATCTTTCCAACGATGAATATCCATCGAGAACCAAATCAAAAGGTGGATGGCTCAGCAAAGAACTGCTGCACGAAGTGTTCTTGAACCCGGGAATCTTCCTGCTGTTCGCGGGGATCACCATCGGCTTCATCGGTCGACTGCAAGGCGAACGCGTCACCTCGGTTGACGATGCACTGTTCGTGAACCTGTTTCACGGAATGCTCTGCGTCTTCCTGCTCGAAATGGGCATGACCGCCAGCTCAAAGCTCAAAGATCTGAGAACAGCGGGATGGCAATTCGTCGCCTTCGCGCTGATTGCGCCGAACATCTTCGCCACCGTCGGGATGCTGATCGCTCACGGATACAGCGTTGTGCTGGGCGAACCATTCGAAATCGGGACCTATGTCCTGTTCGCCGTACTGTGCGGGGCCGCATCGTACATCGCCGTTCCTGCGGTACAACGACTGGCAATTCCCGAAGCCAGTCCCACATTGCCGCTCGCGGCGTCGCTGGGTGTGACCTTCTCGTACAACGTCACCGTCGGAATCCCGGTCTATATCATGATCGCCACGATACTGACTCGATTTGCCCCCGTGGTCTAATGGCCTAACCGTTCTTAAAACTTCTTAAAATAATTCAGTCACGCCAGCACTCAACCCCCGCTCGATGATTCACCATCGCCGAGCGGGGGTCTTTATTTCTTTGGCGGACGCGGCGGCACGTTTCATCGTGAACCTCAATTCGAACGAATCGAATCGCGGTATTCGTCACTCGACCGATTCCCGCGCCGCACCGATCGCGTTATCATGCGATCGTCACGAGAAACGCTGATCGAAAAACAACTGATGACCTCTGTCGAGATTACCACCGGTTCCCGTTTGCACTTTGGCCCGCTCTCTGTTGCGGCGCCAGCAGGAGGGCGGTTTGGCGGCATCGGACTGATGATCGAATCTCCGCGAATCATCCTTTCGGCCGAGACTGCTGATCACGATTCGTTTCATGGTGACGACAGTTCCGTGCGACGAGTCACCGACTTCCTTCGCCGCATCCGTCAGGCGATGCCGGAAAAAGCTTCACCTGCGGTTTCGATCACAATCTCAGAATCGATTCCGTCACATTGCGGGTTCGGTTCAGGAACCCAGTTGGGACTCGCCGTCGGTCGAATCGCATCAATCATGGCGGGCGAACCGACACTTCCCCTGCAAACACTCGCTCGGCGCGTCGGTCGTGGACTTCGTTCTGCCGTCGGCCTGCATGGATTCGACCTGGGTGGATTCCTGGTTGATGGCGGACGCGCACAGCCCGACCAACTTGGCACGCTCGTCTCACGAATGGAATTCCCCGACGATTGGCGATTTGTACTCGCCGTGCCGAAGCAAGCCGCCGGTCTGTCGGGAGAAGCGGAACAATCCGCTTTTGCCACGCAGCCGCCGATGCCCCAGTCGCTGACCGGCGACTTATGTCGAATTGTGCTGATGGACTGGATCCCGTCGGTCCTCGAACGCGATTTCCTGCGATGCTCGGAAGCGCTTTATACCTTCGGGCATGCTGTCGGTGATTTTTTCTCACGCGCCCAGGGCGGCGTATTCGCCCACCCCCGCATGGCGGAATGGGCAGCCGTGCTCCGTCGTCGTGGTGTGCAGGGCGTGGCCCAGACATCCTGGGGCCCGACATTGGCGGCACTCTGCGATTCCGACGCGATGGCCCAGCAGTTGACGCGTGATTTCACGAACGATCCCGCGTGGAACGATTGCTCATTCAATGTCGTCGCTCCATTGAATCGCGGCGCTTCCGTCGTCATCCGTTGACGATCATATCCAAGCAAAGCGTCCAAGCCTGATTGAAAAGCGCTCCGAGTCACCGACAACACTTGCAGACTTTCCAAGCCGAATTAGAAGTCAATGACTTGGTGCAAACAGGCCATCGAGTCCGCGAACGGCACTCAAGAACCGGTCAGAGCAGAGTGGTTCTGCCACTAGTCCAGCAATCGAACGGTCCCTGCGTAACAGCGTTCCATCGTCCATTCCGTCCGCAGCAGCAGACAACCGTCGTCATCAATTCCCGCACAGATGCCCGTCAACTCTCGCTCACCCGCCGTCACGACAATCGGTCGTCCCGACAACACACACGCATGCGACCAGCGTTCCACCAGATTGATCGTTCCTTCTGCCAGTTCTTCGGTCAGCGAATCCCATCGATTCAGAAAAGTGAGCAACACATCCGTCAGCGAGAACTCTGACTCCGCGGCGATGTCCTTCATCGACGTCGCGATTCGTTGCTGTTCTTCCGGAGCATCGGCAAAGGAATTGTTGACATTGATTCCGATCCCGACAATCAGTCGATTCGGCACGCAATCCACTTGCTCAATCAAGATTCCGCACACCTTGCGACCGTTCAGCCAGACATCGTTCGGCCATTTGACACCGACACGCGCGGCAGGAATGCACCTCGACAGTGCATCCGCGATGGCTAACCCCGTAATCAACGAGAAACGGGGCCATTGTGCCACTGCGAGCCCCAGAGCCGGCATCTCGACACCGACGGAAAACATGAGTGCCCCATCGGCTCCCCACCATCGATTCCCACCACGACCGCGGCCGGCGACTTGCCGATCGGTGCCAATCAGAAACGGCATCACCGTTTGAAGATCACCCGCGCGCTGCAGCGCTAACGTGTTGGTCGAATCGACCTCTTCCAGCCAGACCACCTCTTGAATTCGAGATTCGGCTCGCACTCGAGCCACATCAATTGCCATGACTCACCGCGTCTCAAATGTGCGAGGCGAACCTTCTGGCCCAACCTGAACGGTGTAACTGTTGCCATCCTTCGCCACGGAGGCCTTGATCCAGACCCCTTTGCAATTCGCGGTCGTTGCCGCATTCGCAATATTCTCGGGCGGAGCCTGCTCGCTATCGGCCAGCCCAATATTGCGGTGCAGTTGGTACATCGCCTGAAGCGACTTGCCCCGTTTCAGCGTCGCGATCGTCGTCGCTGCAGCCCCTTTCGTCGGACCATTACAGGTCACACACACTCGGGGATCAACTGCCAGAATCATTACCGGATTATTGCTGACATTCAGTCCATGGTGGGTCGCCATGATCAAGTCAACTTTCCCCAAGGGGTTCTTGGGCGTCATCAGCTTCGCTTCGGTGTTCCAGGTCAAATCACCGCAGGTCAAGTACTTGAATCGACCAAAGGTCAGCAACAAACTGACACTCTTCGCGTTGTCCGACGTATCCTCGGGTTGCGGCTGATGCTCGGCCGCAAACGGATTCGTCTCGCCCGCGTTCGGTATGACTTCGCCGCTCGCCGTAATCACTTGCGCACGCAATGCTGTCGGTCCGGACTTGAACGGCAATAAATCACCCGCTTTGACCGTTTTGGATCGATTCTGGCTGGCAGCACGATACGGTTCGACATGCTCGGCGAACTTGGCATCTTCTTCCAACATTTCGGGGATTCCGCGGTCCCAGAAGTTGTGGATTTTGATCTTGGCGGCCAGAGGTGCATGATTGCCGAAGTGATCAGAATGCCAGTGCGTCACTAAAGCATGATCGAGATGATCGAGCTTCGCCACATTTTGGATCACGTCCACGATGCGTCCCAGATCGCGTCCGGCCGTATCAAAGGTGCCGGAATCAATCAGCAGCGATTCTGCACTGGGCGTCACAATCAATGTCGCCGCACCACCTTCGACATCGATGTAGTAAATATCGAGTCGCCCATCCTTCTCGTGCGCAACGAGAGCAGAGGTCGTCAGAAATGCGACGCAGACGGCAAACTTGAAAAGATTCATGATGTGGCTCCCGGACCAAGAGGGTTCAACCGGGAGCAACATACCGATGATCGATGCCGGACTCCACCAACAGTGTGTCAGTTTTCCAACACCACATTCCGAATCACGCAGCGCGTTGGACCAGGACTTTGGGACCTGCCACCAATGGAACGGCTTCCATCGGTTGCTCTTCAGTGGTGTACTCGGCGACCACCGCGCGAATCGCCGCCGCCGCTTCCTTCATGCTGCCGTACGATGCGCGTTCCAGCTCTTGGATATGCATCTTGACGACACGCGCCTGGATCGGCTCGGACTCTGCACAGAAGATCTTTTCGTGAACTTTCTGAGCCTTTTTCTCGTTGCCGTAGAACAGCTCTTCATACATCTTCTCGCCCGGTCGCAAACCGGTGAAGACGATATCGATGTCTTCGGGATATCGCAGTCCCGACAGTGCGATCATGTCCTTGGCCAGATCCATGATCTTCATCGGCTCACCCATATCGAGGATCAGCACCTGACCGGTTTCGCCGATCGCACCCGCTTGCAGAACCAGTTGCACGGCTTCTGGAATTGTCATGAAGAATCGCGTCATTTCGGGATGAGTCACCGTGATGGGACCACCTTCCAGAATCTGACGTCGGAAGGTTGGAACAACGCTTCCCGCGGAATTCAACACATTCCCAAACCGCACGGTGATGAACTGTGTTTTCGAATTGGTCGCCACCGCCTGGAGATACTTTTCACCAATCAGCTTGGTCGAACCCATGATGCTCGTAGGACGAACGGCCTTATCGGTCGAAATCATCACAAACTTGTCGACGCCGAACCGATCGGCGAGATCGACAACCGACTTCGTTCCCAAGACATTGTTACGGATCGCGGCCTGAACGTTCTGTTCCATCAGCGGGACATGCTTGTACGCTGCCGCGTGGAACACCAGATCCGGAAGATATTCGCCAAAAACGCGGCCCAGAGTGATCTGATCGTTCACATCGGTTATCACATACACTAACTGCACATCCGTAATGTTTCGAGATTGCAGTTCTTGCTCGAGTTGAAACATGCCGAATTCTGACTGATCGACGAGCACCAGAATCTTTGGCTTCAGTTCGACGATCTGTCGACAGCACTCTGATCCAATACTGCCCGCCGCCCCAGTGACCAGCACTGTCTTTTCGGTGATGTAGCTCGAAATGCTCGCCATATCCAAATGAGTCGGCTCGCGGCGCAGCAGGTCCGAAATCGTGACATCGCGAATCGTCAGCTTGACTCGTCCCGCGACGATTTCATTGACGTCGGGAATCACACGAGCTGTCAATTCATTTTCCTGACAGACGTCGAACAGTTCCCGCACCGTTTTGCCCGGAATACCGCTCGGAATCAGCAGATGATCGGCACGAAATCGATGTGCAATCTGCGGCACACCACGATTGAACGAGACCACCGGCACGCCGCCGATCAGCGAACGGGCGGTGTTGCCCGTCAGATCGACAAGCGCAACGACCTTGTATTCCGACTTCCGCGACTGCAGTGCCCGCAGGATCGCGATGGAACTGGTATCGGCACCATAGACGATCGCACGCAATTGGCGTGGCCGCGAACGCTGGATCAGACACGCTTCGATTCCGAATCGCACCGCCGCCCGCAGCAATCCCGTCGCGAAAATCGTCAACAGCCAGTCAATGATGATGACAGAACGGGGAAGGTTGTTTTCGAGCAGTCCCGCGGCATACGCCCCGCCCAGAATCACAGAACTGAGCGTCGCCGTCCCAACCATGGAACCCATGTCATTCAGCGACGTGTACCGATGGCGACGCTGCCACTCGCGACACGTCGTAAAGACCGTCGCTTTGACCAGAAGCACGAACGGCAGAGATTCCGCGAAACGCCGCAAAGCCTCGGCGTGAATTTCAAAATCGAATCGAATCAAGAATGCAAAGGCAAGCGAAACGCTGTACAGAACGAGATAGACGAACATCGCGGCGGCGAGTCGATATTTCATCTGATGACCTCTTTGAATCGAATACGATGGCCACCCCAAGCGCACGATCACAGAGGCCGTTGCAAGAACGGTGCAATCATCACTTTGGTTGGACCAAGCTGGTTGAGCGATGCCAGATTTGATTTGGGAAATGTGAAGGCGCTCTGTATTCGATCTCAAAAATCATGTCCAGATGGATTATTTCGTTCAAACTGTAGCAATCTCGAAAGGTCGACCGTCCAGAACCGGCATAATGTGGTGGTCGAAACAGTGAACCACTATGGATAAGGGCTGTTCGTTGAATCTGACTTCTCACACAGATCAGCAGCATTGGCCGAATTTCAGGTTTATATTTGGCTGTTAGAAGCAGATGTTACAACGGCGCGTGCGGCGGTCTGTTTCCCGAACAGCCACGAGCCTGCGAGAGTCACGGTCCGCGGTCGGGCTCGATGAACGGAAATCCACTCAAAAAACCGTTCAGGGATAAAGGATTCCCGCCAAAAGAGGGGCTCACGCGATCGCCGCACGGCAACCGCAAGGCGTCGCACCCGAGGAAATCTTCGCGACTCAGCGAACAGTTCGCAGTGTCGGCGAATTCCCTCGAACAGGGCTCGAAATATCGATCGGCGCGCGGTTTTGATTCGAGCTGCGCGACACGATGAACTTCAGCCGATCGGCCAGGCGATATCCCGCGAGCAGAATTCGCCGTTCCGCCACGCGATGCAGCTGATCAACCGCCTGCTGCGACAGCACCGGAACGTCCGCTTCGTCCAGATCGTGAGATTCCACACGAGACCACAGCGCATAATGCAGGCGACCGTTCTGATAGACGACCTCCTTCGCCGCCTGATAGCTCTCTTCGGCGAATTCCCAGGCCAGACGATGATTTTGATACTCGGGCAATCGATTAGGAGCCAGCTTCGGATCGCGAGACAACACTTCCGACCATTGCACGACCTTGTTGAACTGTGGATGCGTCCCCAGGGCATCGTCCCACACGGAATGCAGCTTCCGCGGTGCAGTCGCATGATTCAGGCGTACTGCCAGTTTGTTCCCGCCTTCATCGCCGTGCTGAAGTGAGGGAATTCGCTCATCAACCAGCGTCACGACATGCAGCGGCTGGTGAATGTCACCCATCAAATGAAATAGCCAGCACAACCGAACCGCACGATCTTCGGCCGGATTAAGATTCATTTCCGGCTGTGACCGTTCCCGCTCGGCTTCTCGCACAATCAGGTAGGAATGATCGAGCTGTTCGATGATGTTCGTGTAATCCGCGGGATGCGCCCCTTGTGGCGAATGCGGCAGTGGCCGCGCGGGTAACCCCGATTCCTGCTGGCCGGCCCGATACTCAAAATTGACATAGTGCCAGTTCGCATGGTGAAACTTGTAAATCGGATGGACCGATACCGGTTCACGCGTCGCGACACGAGGCGGCCGAACGTGGTCGGGCCATGTGGCAGCACGTAAAAAGATCCACTCGACGTCTGACGCGTTGCCCGGCTTATCCTTCAGCAACAGTTCACGCAGATGAGGGTGATGACGCAGCATCCCGACAATCGCCGTACGTTCGTCATCCGACAATCGATCATAGGCGATTCGAGCCACCGTCATGTGCCCCAAGTCATTCCAGGCAAACAAACTGCTCGCCGGAAACGCACTTAGAAACACGGTAAAAACCAACAGAAAGCGTCGCATGACAGAATCCTTTCTGTCGTTTGAAGGGGAACCACGAACAACTCGTGAAACAGCGGTAAGTGTCAGCCGTTCGCGAACGTTCAAAATGACCGTCCACAAACCGAAACAGGTCCCGCGCGCGAAGCAGAACGATTCGACCGATTTTCGACAAGAGGAAATTGAGAAATCGTCGTCTGTTTTGTCGCGATTACACTCCGGCATCCCTCCAGAAAATCGTTTCGACCCGACGTCCTGAACTCGGATCAACGACAACTTGTGAGAATGACTTTGCGAACCAAATCCGTTAACATGCATGGGTCGTTTCTGCGGCCCGATGCTCCGTCTCGATTGAGAGTCTCGATGGAATCGCCTATCTCGCGACGAACATTCTGCCACGCAATCGCCGCTGGGGCGTCCTGCGTCAGCCTGCGACGAACGACGTGCGCCGAAGATCAACCGGCCGGCATCAGGCTGAGTATCGGTAACTATGGGATGCCCCATTTCACCGCCGAACAGGCGATTCGCGTCATCGGCGATTTGGGATATGACGGAATTGAACTCTCCGTCATGCCCACGCATCCCACGTCCGCCGAAGCGATCACCAAAGATCAACGCGGACCGCTCCACCAGTTACTTGCCGAAAAACGCCTGACACTCACCTCGTTAATGGAACATCTCCCACCGTCCTCCGTCGCCGCCGAACATCAAACAACCCTCGACCGGCTGAAGCGCGCTGCGGAACTGGGACGTGATCTCAGCCCAGAAGCCCCCCCTTTGATCCAAACCGTCATCGGCGGAGGAACGTGGGAACAGAAAAAGGACCTGTTTCGCGATCGCCTGGGCGACTGGTTACGTGTCGCAGAGGCCGAGAAAACCGTCATCGCCATCAAACCGCACCGCAGCGGCGCAATGTCGAAGCCTTCCGAGGCCGCCTGGCTGCTTGGTCAACTGGGCAATTCACGCTGGTTAGGGATGGCGTACGACTTCAGCCACTACGCCCTGCGCGATCTGAACGTCTCCGAGACAATCAATGACGCATTCCCATCGACCGCATTGATCGTCGTCAAAGACGTCCTTCAAAAAGAGGGACAGATTGAGTTCGGCTTGCCGGGCGAGGGCCACCTAATCGACCACGCCGATATTTTGACCTCGTTCTATCGTCGTGGCTATCGAGGCAGCGTTTGCTGTGAAGTGAGCGTTCAAGTCTCGCGTCGCACCAACTATGACGCCGAAGCGGCCGCGAAATCGTCCTACGTTTTCATGAATCAATTGCTGGAACGCGCCGGAATCCCCCGCCGACCACGTTAACTCGTTGCAGAGACTCGCAAATGATGAATCAATCCACGCGCCGACAGTTTCTGCAGTTCGGTGCCGCCGCCACTGCATCGCTGTCATTGCCCATCGGCACTCGTTCGACATTCGCCGATCAAGCCGTGAAATCTCCAAACGAACGCTGGCGAGTCGGCGCGATCGGCATGCGTTATCAAGGTTCGGTCATCACACGTCAGGCTCAAGCATTTGGCGACATCAACTTAATCTGTGATGTCGACCGACATGTGCTGGAACAGGCGCGAGCCAGCTTTAACAGCAGCGCGAAGATCGTCGAAGACTATCACGACCTGATTTCCAGCAAGGACATCGATGTCGTCCTGATCGGCGCGCCCGATCACTGGCACGCCAAGATGGCGATTGATGCCTGTCGCGCGGGCAAAGACGTCTATCTCGAAAAACCGATCAGTCTGACGATCGAGGAAGGACGCGCGATCAGCCGTGTCGCGGCTGAAACGGGTCGCGTCGTTCAAGTCGGAACCTGGCAACGACATGATCAGCGATTTCGTCTCGCCGCCGAAATGATCAGAGCAGGGCGACTGGGCAAAGTCACCAAGGCCACGATCGTGCTGGGGAAAAACTTGCAGGGCGGCCCGTTCGCGCAGGTCCCCATACCAAAACAACTCAATTGGGATCGTTGGCTCGGCCAGGCTCCCATGACGCCCTACATCCCCGAACGCTGCCACTACACGTTTCGCTTCTGGTACGACTACGCGGGCGGTGAAATGACAGACACCGGCGCGCATCACGTCGATATCGCCATGTGGGCGCTGGGTCTCGATAATACGGGTCCCACTCAGATCATCCCGCAGGGAAAATTGCCGAATGTCGTTGATGGCTATAACGTCGCCAAAGACTTCAGCGTCCAAATGAAATTCGCCAACGGTGTCGAGTTCGCAATCCTCGACACTGGCCGAAACGGAATTCTGTTCGAAGGTGAACTCGGCCGGATTTTCGTCAACCGGGGAATCATCTCGGGAACGCCCGTCGACGAACTCAAGTCCAATCCGCTGCCGCGCGAATCGTTTCAAGTTTACGCACACGACAACCTCAGCCGGCCTGAACGAGCTGGAAAATACGACGCGCTCATCAATCACATGGGCAACTTCTACGACTGTGTCCAGTCGCGAAAGACCCCGATCTCGTCCGTCGAAAGCCAGCACCGCGTCGCGACAACATGCCACCTGGGCAATCTCGCCCTCCGTCTCGGTCGCACCCTGAATTGGAACCCGGACACCGAGCGATTCATCAATGACGCCGAAGCAGACACTTACCTGCGGCGCGAGCAACGAAAAGGCTACGAAGTCGTTTGATTCCGTTCGAAATCGTGCGCATTCGCTTTCCAGCACCAACCCGCCAAACAAGGTCTCACACCATGACGAACCACGATCATTCTTCGCCGAATGATCGTGCGCGCTCTCGGTTCCTCCTGGTGATCACACTCCTCATCGCCCCGATGACACTCGTCGCCGATGACGAGATCAAGTTCGAAAAGGGCGCAGGCGCCGCACTCGCCGCGAAGTGTGGCCAATGCCATGGCGCCGACCGCACCAAACGCAAAGCAGAACTCGATCTCCGCACCGCCGAGTCCACACTGATGGGCGGCGAGTCGGGTCCGTCTGTCAGTCCCGGAAATGCCAAAGACAGTCTGCTTTGGCAAAAGATCGTCGACGGCGAGATGCCCCCACCGGGCAGCGAACCGTTGAACGATGCCGAAAAGACCGCCATTCATCAGTGGATTAGTCAGGGTGCCAAATTCATTCCCAACTCGAAATCCGCGACGGATGCCTCGGCCGCTGACAAAGAGTTTTGGGCGTTTCGGCATTCGCAACGTCCTGAATCGCCCTCGATCAAAAGCGCCGCGCAATCCATCACGCCCATTGATCGCTTCGTACTGAGCCGACTGGAAGCACGACAGCTTTCGTTCGCACCGACCGCCGAACCCCGCCAGCTTGTGCGCCGAATTTTTCTCGATCTCGTCGGACTGCCGCCAACTCCGGCAGAGGTGACCGAGTTCCTGAACGACCCCAGCCCCAAGAGCTACGAAACACTCGTCGATCGACTCCTCGCGTCGCCCCAGTACGGTGAACGATGGGGACGCCAGTGGCTCGACGTCGCGGGCTACGCCGACAGCAACGGCTACATCCGACACGACTCGCCCCGTCCGCTCGCCTGGCGGTACCGCGATTATGTCATTCAATCATTAAACGATGACAAGCCGTACGATCAGTTCTGGATCGAGCAATTGGCTGGAGACGAACTCGTCAACCACTCCACGGCTCAGGAACTCTCCCCCGCGGATCTGAATCGCCTGATCGCAACGCACTACCTTCGAAACGCACCCGACGGAACCGACAATACCGAAGGCAACGAAATCACGCGGGTCATGGAACGATATGCGGTTCTCGAATCGCAACTGCAAATCACCATGTCGGCCATGTTCGGAATGACGATCGAATGTGCCCGATGCCACAGCCACAAATTCGATCCCATTCCACAGCGTGACTATTATTCGCTGCAGGCCATCTTTTACCCGGCCTTCAACGTCAAACAGTGGAAGCAACCCAAAGACCGCTGGATCCATGCCGCCGGTCAAGTCGACATCGCCGCCTGGCGCGCCCGCAATGAACAAGTCGACCATCAGATCTTGGCACTGAGATCGGAATTCGCAGACTGGTCTCGCACCCATCAACCGCCCGGGATCGTCCTCTTCCAGGACGACTTCTCCACGACGTCGCTGCGTCAGAGCTGGAGCGATACGGCGCCCGGCGACGAGTCCCCCGCGGGCAACCCTGCTATTCGGCTCGACGATTCACTCGCACCGGCAGCCCAGATCGAGAACGGACGACTGTCGATCCTCGCCGCAGCGCCAGGTGACGCTGTCTGGCTCTCCACCAGACAGTCATTCGATTGGACGCCCGAACAAAAGGGCGAATGGATTCAGGTGACCTTCGACCTTGTCGGCACACGCGGCCCCGACGGCCGCGCCGCAGAACGCATCGGCTACTATCTCGCCCTGACCGATCATGACGACAGCCGGAATCCCGCGAGCGGCAATGTCGCGCGAGGAAATCTCCTCATCGACGGCAATCCCGCCGGTGGAGCCTCCGTCGTCGTCGACTACCCCGGCCTGGACCAACAAAGCGCGGGCGTCATCGGCAAGTCCGGATACGTCGCCGGCCATCGCTTCGGCGTTCGCGTGACACGTCAGGACGGCGACCAGTACCTGCTCGAACATTTATTCGACGGCCAGCCCGAGTTGCCCGCACAGCCACTGAAGGCGGAACAACTGCCCGATGGTGGGTTCGGTTTTGAACTCTGCTGCTCGCGCAGCTTTCAAGTCGATAACGTCTCCATCCAACGCTCGCCACACGCTGGCGAGACATCCACCGAAGCCCTCGCATGGACGCAATTCAAAGCAACAACCGAACGGCATCAGCAGAAATTGACAGACGCCATCGCAGCCTGCGAGCGACAACGACTGCCCGAACCCGAACGAATCGCCTGGGCGACTGACCTCTCCGAAGAACCGCCCGTGGTTCCGCTGCTGAAGCGTGGTGACTACTTTCAACATGGCCCCAACGTCGATCCCGGTCCGCTGTCGGTATTGATTGATCCCGACAACACCATGACAATCGAGCCACCGGCATCGGGAACCAAGACGACCGGCCGCCGATTGGCCTTCGCCCGCTGGGCGACCCGCCCCAGTTCACGTGCGGCGGCCCTCCTCGCGCGTGTCGAAGTCGATCGAATCTGGCGCGGTCACTTTGGACGAGGTCTCGTTCCCACGCCGGAAAACTTTGGCGCCAGCGGCGTGCGTCCGACCGATCCCGAACTGCTCGAATGGTTGGCCGCTGAATTCATCGACAATGGGTGGAGCCGCAAAGCCCTCCATCGCCAGATTGTCTTGTCCCAGACGTATCAGCAATCGAGCGTCGCCGATGAGCGTGCGATCCAGCTCGATCCCGACAATTTGGCCTACAGCCGTTTCCCCGCGCATCGCCTTGATGCCGAATCGATCCGCGACAGCATGCTCGCGGCGGCGGGGGTGATGAATCTCAAAGCGGGTGGCCCAGCCGTGCAGCCGATGGATCTCGGCAACCGTCAGATCGTCCTTCCAGAACCAGAAGGGCCTGGACCACATGAGGTCGACCGACGCAGCATCTACATCCGACAGCGTCGCTCCGAACCGCTGACATTTCTGAAGGTCTTCGATCAAGCGTCTCCTGAACCGAATTGTGTCGGCCGCTCAACGGCCACCGTCGTCGCCCAGTCGTTGGCCCTCTTGAACGGAACTTTCGCCACGCGCATGGGTCGCTCTTTCGCCGCACGGATCATGAACGACGCTCCGACCAGTTCCGCCGATCACGCTCGACAAGCGTTCATCATCGCGTTCGCGCGTGAGCCCGACGCAATCGAACTCGCGCGGTCTCTCGAATTCCTGCAGACCCAAACCCGCTTGCGAACCAACTCTGATCCCGCCACCGCAGCGGAAGCCGCCTTGGCCGATCTTTGCCGAATGCTGCTCGCAACCAACGAATTCATGCAACTTCAATAAGTGATGGCCCATGTTTCGAACACGGACAAACACGCATTCCAGCGAGCCCGCCCACATCACGCGGCGTGAGTGTTGTCGGCAGAGCATCGCCAGCTTCGGTTGGCTCGGTCTCGCCAACCTCATCTGTCACGCCCCCTCGGCAATGGCCAACCCCCTGAGCCTCGGCCGCGATGTGAAAACGCGACCGCCTCAGTTTCCTCCCCGCGCCAAACGGATGGTCCTGCTGTTCCAACACGGGGGCCCCAGTCAGATCGATCTGTTCGATCCCAAGCCAATGCTCGAACAATACGCCGGCAAACCGATGCCGGGAGGTGTGGAAGCGTTTTTCGATAAGCAAGACAGCAGCCTGTGTACGCCCAGCCCCTTCAAGTTCGCCCGGCACGGTGAATCAGGAATGGAGTTCAGTGAACTCCTGCCGCACTTGGCCACTTGCGCCGATGATCTCTGCCAGATTCGTTCGATGCACACGCTGGTCAATGACCACGAAGGCGCTCTCCGCCACTTCCAAACCGGAAAGCCCCGCGTCGGACGCCCGACGATCGGCTCGTGGATCTCCTACGCGCTCGGCACGGTCAACCAAAACTTGCCGCCCTATGTCGTCCTCAGCGACCCCACGTACGATCAAGTCGATGGCATCCGCAACTGGTCCTCGGGCTTCCTTCCCGCCATTTATCAAGGAACCCCACTTCGCTGCGACGGTCCAGGCCTGTTCGACCTGTCGCTCCCGACCGGCGTGACAGACGAAATGCAGCGCGAACAACTTTCATTTCTCCAAGACCTCAATCGTCAGCACCAAAAACGCTACAAACACCTCTCAGAACTCGACGCCCGAATCGCAAACAACGCCCTTGCAGGCAACATCCGCGAGGAAGTCACCGCAGCCATGGACCTGTCCCGAGAAACCCAGGCCACGCAAGCTCGGTACGGCATCGACAACCCCGCCACCGGCACCTACGGCCGCCGTTGCCTCATGGCCAGACGCCTGCTGGAGAGTGGCGTCCGCTTCGTGGCGTTGTTCAATGACAAGATCAATGGCGACCCCTGGGACACGCACGACAAACACAATGAACGCATCCGCACGGTGACGGCCAACGTCGACCAGCCGTCCGCAGCACTGATCCAGGATCTCAAACGCACGGGACTGCTCGAAGACACGATCGTCCTCTGGGTTGGCGAATTCGGACGCCTGCCTGTCTCCCAGGGTAAAGACGGCCGCGATCACAATCGCCACGCCTTCACGGCACTCGTCGCAGGCGGAGGCTTCAAGCCCGGCCTGACCTACGGCAAGACAGACGACTTCGGCTACAAAATCGCCGAGAAGCCCGTCGCCGTCGGCGAACTTCACGCCACACTCCTCCAACAATTCGGCCTCAACCACGCCGAACTCACCTACCCCCACCAGGGCCGCAGCGAAAGCCTGACCGACACCGACATCACCGGCGTCCAACCCACCGCAGCCCTAGTAAACTAAGCTTTTCTTATCCCCCTCCGTGTCTCTGTGTCTCCGTGCCTCCCCCCCTCCCAATGTGCCCCCGTCACACGTAAACCTCCCCGCGGGTCCACCGGCGATTAAGAGACACAGAGGCACGGAGACACAGAGAAAATCAAAAACTTCAAGGCGTCGGATCGAACACAACACCCACGGCCGGTTCTGTCGCGCCTTCGATCTGCCTGTCCCGTTTGTTGCCCGTCACCTTGCAGTCGCGAAACGTCATCCCGTGCACCCAGTCTTCGACATGCACACCGATCCCAAACCCGCTGATCTCGACCTGCTCCAGCTCCGCTCCTGAGAGCGATACCGCGTAGATCCCCTGCGAACGCGGATCATTCGTGCCGTGCAGCACCACATTCTTCACCGTCAATTTGTCCAAACCGGGATGAGCCGGGTCGCGAACCGCTTGATACCCGTGATTCTTCTGAGCCCGCCAGACGTTGTCCGCCAGTCCATTGAACACCAGCCCGAACAGCAGCGCCTTTTTGATTCGCACATTCTCGATCACGTGTCCGCGATGAGCGAACTCGCGTTGATCCTGTCGCGCATACTCGTAACCCAGATCACCACCGACAATCATCACGGCCGTGGTCGCGGTCTCGATCTCGACGTCACGCACAGTGATATTGTGACAGGCCGAAATCCGCACCCCCGCATCATTCGCATCCTGATTCCGTAACAGCTTTCCCACGCGAATCCGCTCGATCAGGACATGATGAGGATGAGTGCTATAAATCTCGCCCCGTTCCCACAACTGCCGCATCCTGGGAATCTGTTTGTCCTCAGCCGTGATCGGCCCGACCGAACCCCAATCAAGCCCCACACCCAACAGGGCCTTGTCCGAATCCAGCACGGTAATGTCGCGAATCACGCCGTGACACGCTTCCGACATCAACTGAATTGCCGACGCCGCAAACGGTTGATCGATCGTGATCCCTTCGATGGACCAATTCTTGACGGTCGAAAATCGGCCTGGCTTCGCCGTCGACCCGCCGTCCCCATACGCCGCACCGACACTGACTCCACTGTGCCAGCACGACTGCAGACCTTTGCCTTCACTGCGAATGATCTTGATCGTCCCGTTGCGAATCCCTGATCGATTCGACAACCGAACGCCATACGAGTTCGACCGTAAATCGAGTTGCAATGTCGACCCGTTGAGATCCAGCATCACCCCCTCGGGAATCAGCAACCCATGGACCGATTTCTCACCCCCGACAATTTCTTCCTGCACAAAACAAGTCAGAGTCGTCGCCTTCGCCAACCGGACAGCATGATTCAGCCCCGTATGCCGATGCAGTTCCCTCTGCAATTCCGCACCATCAGCAACCCCAACCAACACATCCTGGAATTTCAATTCCCCCTCAACTGCCAATGCAGCGCCAGGGTCAACCATCCCCCACGAAAACGCCCAAAGCAGCCCCAAACAGCTCAACCGTCGACTGATTCGAAACAATTCCGCCCCCAAGTTCTTAGCCCTCTCTGTAGTTCTTCGCCCTCTCCGTGTCTCAGTGTCTCCGTGTCTCTCCACCTCCCGCTGGTCCCCGTCACACGCAAATCTCTCAGCGGGTCCAGTGGGGGGAAGCGAGACACGGAGACACAGAGAAATTCAAAAACATCAAGATGGACTTGCCCATGAAATGTGGGCGCGAGGTTAGGATTATATGGCCTGCTCGAACTGAACGGGTGGGAGATACCCGATTGTCGAGTGCCTTCTGACACGGTTGTAAAAAGTTTCAATGTATTCAAAGAGGCTTTGACGAGCTTGCGAACGGGTCTGATACCGTTCGCGGTGAACGAGTTCTTTCTTCAAGGTGGCGAAGAAGCTCTCCATCGGTGCGTTATCCCAGCAGTTGCCTCTGCGGCTCATCGAGCAGGTGATGTGATTTCGCCTCAGAAGAGTCTGGTAGTGTTCGCTGGCATACTGCACGCCGCGGTCCGAGTGAGCCACCAGGCCTGCGTCGGGAAGTTCTCGCTGAACAGCCATCTGCAACGCATCGACGACAAGCCGGCTGTCGATCCGATCTGACATCGACCAGCCTACAATCTTCCGTGAGTACAAATCTTCGACCGCCGCCAGATAGAGCCATCCTTCATCCGTCGGAATGTACGTGATGTCTGCCGTCCATGTTTGATTCTTGTGGGAAGGAGCGAAATCTCGATCCACGACATTAGCAGCCACCGGATGCGGATGATTGGAATCCGTCGTGCTCACGCGAAACTTCTTCACCGTCGCGGCCTTGATTCATGTCTCTCTCATGTATTTAGCGACCGTCTTACGATTGCAGGGATGGCCTTGAGCTTTCAGCTCTGCCTGAAGTCGTGGCGCTCCATAAACATCGTGATACTTCATCGCGTGAATGGCCTGAATGCGGCTCGTCAGTTCCTCGCGTCGCTGTGAAGATTCACTGACGGGACGTTTTCGCCAGGCGTAATATCCGCTGCGAGAGACGTCCAATACTCGACATTGAACTGTGGCAGGCCACACCGCGTGATGGTCTTCAATGAACTGATATTTCATTTGGACTCCTTCGCGAAGAACTGCGTCGCTTTTTTTAAAATGTCGCGTTCCATACGCAGTTGCTCGACTTCTCGACGCAGTCGCGCCAGCTCCGCTTCCTGGGGCGTCTGCTGACCTTGGCCAGGAAAGGCTTGCTCGCCTTGCGCCGCGAACTGCGCTTTCCATTTGTAGAGCAGCGTCTGACTGACACCCAGGCGACGCGACACCTCGGCTACGGACAACTCCTGTTTGCCAATCATATTCAATGCCTCACGCTTAAACTCGAGCGTGTGTTTGCGACGTTCTTTCGACATACTTTGGACTCCTCAAGGTGAAGCATACTCGCTTTTCCTCGCGCCCACATTTCATGGGCAAGTCCAAGACCTCAGATCAAAGCCCCAAGTTCTTAACCCTCTCCGTAATTCTTAGCCTTCTCTGTGTCTCTGTGCCTCCGTGTCTCTCCACCTCCCAATGTCCCCCCGTCACACGCAAACCTCACCGCGGGTCCAGCGGGGGGTTTAAAGAGACACAGAGACACAGAGCAAAACCAAATCCTACTGTTCCTGAAACCGATAAACCCCGAACACATCCCCCAGCGCCTTCGACATCTCACCCACCGTCACCCGCGCACGTGCCGCCGCCACCAATGCCGGCATCACATTCTCGCTGCCAGCCGCCACCGAACGAATCGCATCCAACGAGCGACTCACCTCCTCATTCGACCGCCGCGCCCGAATCGCGCGCAGTGACTCCAGTTGATCGCTCTCCACCTGCGGATCGATCGAAAGAATCTCGGTTGAGTCCTCATCGTGCGACTGAAAGCGATTCACCCCCACGATCACCTGTTCGCCTCGATCGAATCGCTGCTGGTCTCGATACGCCGATTCCGCGATCTCGCGCCGGATGTAACCCGTCTCAATCGCCCCCGACATCCCTCCCACATCCGCAATTCGCCGAAAGTAATCGCGGGCCCCCAGGTACATCTGCTGCGTCATCGTCTCCGTCAGAAAACTGCCGCCGAGCGGATCGACATGCTCCGCAACTCCTGTTTCATGAGCCAACACCTGCTGCGTCCGCAACGCCAACGTCGCCGCGTGCTCTGTCGGCAGGGCAAGTGTTTCATCCAAGCTGTTCGTGTGCAGGGACTGACATCCGCCGAGCACCGCCGCCATCGCCTGGTACGCCACGCGGACCACATTCACCTCGGGCTGCTGGCTCTGCAGCGAACACCCCGCCGTCTGCGCATGAAACCGCAGCTTCCACGAATTCGGATTCTGCGCGCCGTACTCATCCCTCATTAACTCCGCCCACAATCGTCGAGCGGCACGGTACTTGGCAATCTCTTCAAAGAAATCATTGTGGGCATTGAAAAAGAAGCTCAACCGCCCGGCAAACGCATCGACACCTAACCCGCGTCGGCACGTCTCTTCGACATAGTGCCGTCCGTCCGCGAGCGTAAACGCCAATTCCTGCAGCGCCGTCGCTCCCGCCTCGCGAATGTGATACCCGCTGATCGACACCGTGTTCCACTGCGGAACCGAATGAGAACCAAACTCAATCAAATCCACCACCAGCCGCACCGAAGGGGCGGGCGGATACACCACCTCATTCTGCGCGTGAAATTCCTTGAGAATGTCATTCTGAATCGTGCCGCGGAGCGTCTTCCAATCAATCCCACGTTCCTCCGCCGCCGCCAGATAGAGCGCCATGACAATTGCCGCAGGAGCATTAATCGTCATCGACACCGACACGTCCTGCAGCGGAATCCCTTCGAACAAGACAAGCATGTCTTCGATCGTATCCACCGCAACGCCCAGCCGTCCCACTTCACCGGCCGATCGCGGATCATCGCTGTCCAGCCCCATCAAGGTTGGCAGATCGAACGCGGTGCTCAGCCCCGACTGACCTTGCGCAAGCAGAAATCGAAATCGCTCGTTCGTGTGCCGCGCCGTCCCGAACCCCGAGAACTGCCGCATCGTCCACAACCGCCCGCGATACATCGAGCGATGAATGCCCCGCGTAAACGGATACTCACCCGGCACCCCAAGCTGCGGGGCAGGGACCAGCCGCCCCAGATCCTCGGCCGTGACGAATCCCTCACGGTTCCCCAAACCAACCTGCCGCGACGCCGCCGCTGATCGACCGGCCCCCGTATCGCCCGAGGCTGCATCACCCGAGGCTGCATCGCCCGTGGCTGCATCACGAACCGCAGCAGCCATTCCGAAAGACTCTCTCATGACAGGATTTCGGATCACTGGATCATTCATCACAGCCTCCTCTTCAACCGTCTCAATCGCCGCCGGCCCCCGGACACCAGACCGCATCATGGATAAGTCTGTTGAAGTAAGGGGGACAGTCACCTTGGCGTTGACGCTCTCATGGCATTTTTTGCTTGCCGGAGCCTGTCGCCGTGACTTCAACAGACTGCGAGACCTCCAATGCCAGCCCCCTTTGCCGAAATCGAATCAAAATTGCACTCGCCGCTAGACACCCGATACTAAAACCCATTGCTGAAGGCGAATCTAAAAGCACTCGCCGCTGGTCTTCCGATACTAAAACCCATTGCTGATGGCGAATCTAAAAGCACTCGCCGCTGGACACCCGATACTTAAACCCATTACTGAAGGCGAATCTAAAAGCACTCGCCGCTGGACTTCCGATACTAAAACCCATTGCTGATGGCGAATCTAAAAGCACTCGCCGCTGGACTTCCGATGCTAAAACCCATTGCTGATGGCGAATCTAAAATCACTCGCCGCTGGACTTTCGATGCTAAAACCCATTGCTGATGGCGAAATTAAAAGCGCTTAATGAGCATGGCTACTGCGCCGCCGCCGCCTAGGCAGAGGGCTGCGACGCCCCATTCTCGGTCTTGTCGACGCAGGCCGTGGATGAGTGTTGTCAGGACGCGTGCGCCGCTCGCCCCGATGGGATGCCCCAGTGCCGTCGCACCTCCCGCCGGGTTCAGTCGTTCCAGATCGATCTCCAAGAGACGTTGATCGGCGAGCACCTGCACGGCGAACGCTTCATTGATCTCCCAAATGTCGATGTCGCTGACCTGCATTTTTGCCTTGGCCAGTAACTTTCGAATCGCGTGAACGGGCGCCAGAAACAGGTCTTCCGGATCCAATGTTGCGGTCGCCGTCGCGACAATCTCCACGAGCGGTGTGCAGCCGCGTGCCTTCGCGATGTCCGAAGAGGCGACCACGACGGCCGCCGCACCATCGCTGATCATGGCCGAGTTTCCTGCTGTGATCGCTCCGCGTTCGATGAACGCCGATCGTAAGCCGGCCAGACGCTCCAGCCGACAATCGGCGCGAGGCCCTTCATCACGGTCAATCTCGGTGATTCCCGCTTTTGAGGGGACTTGCAGAGGCACGATTTCGGCTTTGAACCATTGAGCTTGCTGAGCTTCCGTTGCTCGCCGATGGCTCTCGCACGCGAAGGCGTCTTGGTCCTCGCGTGAAATTCCTTGTCGCGCGGTCAGCCGTTCGGCAATTTCGCCCATGGATGAATCGGTGATCGAACAGGACAACCCGTCGTGCAGCATCGAATCGACCAGACGCCGGTCGCCCATTCCCTGCAGCGATCGTTCGATCAGCCAGGGTGCGCGACTCATGCTTTCCATGCCGCCCGCGACGACTAAAGAGGCGTCACCGCAGCGAATCGCCTGATCGGCCAGCATGACCGCTTTCAAACCCGAACCGCACACCTGATTCACGGTCAACGCTTCGGTATGCGGCGCGACTCCGCCGCCGATCGCCGCCTGCCGTGCCGGCGCTTGCCCCACACCACTGGGCAATACCATTCCCATGATGACGAGATTGATATCGTCGAACGCCTCGCCGGCATCATTGACCGCCGCCCGGATGACGCGTGAGCCCAATTCCGTAGCCGGAATGCCCGACAGCACTCCTTGGAATTTTCCGATCGGCGTACGACGCGCACTCAGTATGACGACGCCCATAAGAAACCTCGCTGGAAGTGGATCGAGTTCACCAATGATTATACGCCGGAAGGTCAAAGAGACCTCACAGGTAACCGCTCAAAGGGCAAGGCCAGCCCCATATTCATCGCCAAAGCCGCTGCTTCGCCGAAGTCACAAGGCACAACTCACAGCATTCGCCCTCAAGCCCCCGTCAGCCCACGGAAAAAGGCCAACCTGTGCCCCATCGCCCCTGAACGTTCAAGCGCACCTTACCAAGTTCCGCAACTCCATGTGGCCGATTTCCCCTCCGTGTCTCTGTGTCTCCGTGTCTCCCCCCCCACCGCTGAGCCCCCAACAACCCCCCCCGTTGATTGGCCCCAGCCCCAGC
>NZ_JH636435.1:1316135-1481432 GCF_000255655.1 Schlesneria paludicola DSM 18645
CCCAGCCCAGCCCCAGCCCGTCTACCCCCCAATCTCCCCACAAAAAAGAAGCACGAAATCATGACAATACAGTTGCAAATGGATTTATTTGCCATAATAATACTTATGTATCCCATAAATCGACGGGCGAGACCGCCTCAAGATCGCACGTTATCAGCAGGGTTTAACTCAACGGATTGCCATGGCGAAGCGAGGACGGGGACGTCCGATCGTGGAAACATTGTCAGCGCCGCAGCGGCGGCTGCTTGAGGTGATCGAAGCGCGCATTGAACAGCACGGAATGTCACCGACGTTCCGGGAATTGGCAGACGATCTGGGGCAGGGCGTTCCCAGTATTTATAAGTTAATCCAGCGACTGGAACGCAACGGCTACATCAGTCGCACGACCGGAAAATCACGCAGCCTGACCGTAGTCCGATCGGCTCACGAATCGGAACCAGTCGGCCTGGTCTCGATACCGCTGTTGGGAACCGTGGCGGCGGGAAATCCGTTGTTTGCACCGGAAAATCAATTGGGCGAATTGCTCGTCGAAGCGGCGACGGTTCGTTCGGGACGTCACTTTGCCCTGAAGGTGACGGGCCAAAGCATGATCAAAGCCGGAATCCATTCCGGAGACGTCTTGATTGTCCGCCAGCAACCGCTGGCCGAACATCGCGACATCGTCGTGGCATTGCTGAACGACGAGGCCACCGTGAAACGACTGCATCACCGGCAGGGCGAGATTCAGTTACTGCCGGAAAACGACCGTTACAAGCCGATCCCCATCGGCCCCGAAGACGACCTGCGGATCGTCGGCAAAGTCGTCGCGGTCAAACGCATGGCGTGACAGCCTGTTGAAGTAATGGGGACTGGCTCCGGCCAGTTTAAAAAACGCCATGACATTGTGAACGCCAAGGTGCCTGTCCCCCTTACTTCAACAGGCTGCTAACGCATTGTCGATTGTCTCGTTCGTGTTCGTCGCTCCTTGTTTTCCTCGTCCGATTTCCTCGTTCCCAAGCTCCCGCTTGGGGACGCCATTTTCCTCGATCTCAAGCCCCTGCTTTTGAGCTTACGTTTTCGGATTCACCCGCATGAAAAGTTCGCGACCCCAGTGACGCGTTTCGCCCGGCAGAAAGTTGTCTTCTCCGCCCCGTAGCGGGCGGAAGGGTACAAGCCCAGGGCTGTGATCGCTTCGATCGCTGCCCTGGGCGAAAGAACTCACAAGATTCGCCGCCCTAACAGGGCGGCAGGACACGATCGATTGCCTAATTCCTCGTTCCCAAGCTCCCGCTTGGGGACGCCTGTTTTCGTCGTTCCTAGGCTCCTGCATTTGAAGTTACGTTTTTGGTACATCCACATGAAACGTTCGCAACCCTCGTCGCGAGTATTGATCGGTAAAACGTTTTCTCGGTTCTCCGCCCCGTAGCGGGCGGAAGGGTACAAGCCCAGGGCTGTGATCGCTTCGATCGCTGCCCTGGGTGAAAGAACTCACAAGATTCGCCGCCCTAACAGGGCGGCAGGACACGATCGATTGCTTAAATCCTCGTTCCCAAGCTCCCGCTTGGGGACGCCGCCACACTGGGCACTCCGACCGAGTCCTCGACACGCCGGACGCCCAATCGACATCAGACCAAGACAGAATGTGACTCAGCCGAGTCCACGGTGCGCACGACAAGGACGGCGTGCGCACTGCGAGGCCCCAGCATCAATTCACCCGAGCGTTTCAAGAGGAACTGATCGGCATGGACCCTATCAAAATCAAATGCCCCAAGTGCGAGCGCACCTACAAAATCGAAGAAAAAATCCTGGGCAAAAAGGTCACCTGCGCCACGGAAGGCTGCGGCACCAAATTCATCGCCGAGCTGCCAGCCGCTGCGCCGGCCGATGACGCAGTCTCGGCCGAACCACCGCAAACGACAAACATCGCCTTCGCCTCCGCGCCGCCTCCCGTGCAAGTTGCTCCAGAACCAACTGCGTCTGATGATCCATTCGCGGACCTCGACCTCGATTCACTCCACTCGCTGCCCCCCAGACGATCCTCGTCGAAAAGCGATGACGAGTTTGATACGAGCGACGTCGATTCAGCACCGCCGCCACTGCCGGTACGACGAACGGCTCCGTCCGCGCCGGTATTTGTCGACGAAGAACCCGCTGTGCGTGCAAACAACTCCGCGAAAGTCGTCCTCGCGCTGCTGTGCGTCGCGATCGTCGGAGTTTCCTTCTGGATTCTCTTCAACTTCGTCAGCGGAAAGCCGAAATCCACGCGCTCGAATTTCATGGCCGATACAGAATCGGAGGCAGTGAAAGATCCACTGCTCGAACTGCTGTACTACACAGACTCAACTCTCCGACTGATGAAGGTCAGCTTGGACGAGGCCCTGGCGCGCGAGGCGATCAATCAGTGGAGCAAGCTACGTCAAAAACTTCCGAAGACGGATGAAATCGAAATGAGCTTGGGGGTGATCGAAGGACACCTCAATCAAATTCACAAAAAGTTATACGCGGACAATCCGGTGTCTGACCTCGACATGAGCACAAACACAGACGCATCAATGAGATGGAAAAATGTGCACGATTCAGAACATTCGATTCGCCTCGCACTAACACAACTCATGCATCATGCAAAAACACCTTGGAAGATCGCAGAGCGTTACGACTTATACGATTCAACCTTTCCGCCCCTGCTCGAAGCAGCGCGGCGCA
This sequence comes from Schlesneria paludicola DSM 18645, assembly GCF_000255655.1. Lineage (NCBI taxonomy): Bacteria > Pseudomonadati > Planctomycetota > Planctomycetia > Planctomycetales > Planctomycetaceae > Schlesneria > Schlesneria paludicola. The sequence goes on from NZ_JH636435.1 coordinate 1,318,818, forward strand.
TCGCCGCGGAGAGCGAGATCAGAACGAACAATCTGCCCGTACCAATTGATGCCACAGAAAAGCGATCGGTGCTCCGCAAGCTTGATACGCTCTTCGCGAGAGTCCCACGAAGGCCTGTAAAGCCAAAACATCAGCAGTCGGAGGACGAATTTACGACGCCTGCCTGGATTGAGCTCATCGATCTCAACTCCCCAGCTTGGGATCTGTACTCGAAAACCGTCGAAGTGATTTATCAAAGAACTCAGATTCCCGCAGAACAAAACACTCTTGCAGGCAAGACTCAGATCCTGGAATTCAGCAAGATCTACCAGCGGACTCTGAACGACCTTAAATCATCGTTGCGTTAGTCCTCTTGATCAAGATTCGATCGATCCCCCCAACTTTTCAATCCGTTGAGCACCAACGATCAGCTTCAGGCAAGCTTCCCGATGTGTCGGAACTCTGAAGTTCAAAGAGACGATGCGAAATCGGAATGCCACTTTCCGTCCTCGCGCGCGAGAACCAAACGTTTGTGATCAGAAACGTGACATGGTATCGTGAGATTGCATGATTTTAATATACAGCAGCGGTGCTACGCCGCACACCGCAACACCTCTCGACATAGATCCATCAAGCCCGAGCCAAGGATCGATGTCGCAGAGAATTTGAACGAATTCGCCAAATGGAAAGCGTCTCAAAACCACCCCGTTATTGCTGCTTTTTCATGTGGGCCTGTCTGATGACCGCGCTTCCCGGTTGCCAAGGGTGCGCGGTCAGCCCTCCTGCGTCACCCCTTGAACAACCAACAGACGAATCAGCGGAACCTACAACGTCTGCAGATGATACGGCGCAAGAAACCACCTCTGGCGATTCAGACAAAGCCCCTGCCAGTCACCCCCCGATCGAGCGACATGCTTCCTCTTCACCAAACGGGGCTGAATCCACATCGAATGACTTGGATGGCTCCGCCGAAAATCCACCTTCAAGCGATAGCAGCGATCCAAGCGAAGCAACCGCATCGCAACGAGGTCGCGGTAAAAAGAAACCGAGTGACCTCAATTCCACGATCAAGCAGATCAATACCTTGCGACAAGATGCGAAGCGTGCGAGGGACCAAGGCGACTTGGGCAAAGCGTTTCAGGATGTCACCAAAGCCTGGGATGCCGCGCGATCGCACCCGAACGATGCACAGTGCCGCGCGCTCGCAGAACAACTCGCCAAGGAAATGCAGGAATTGGCCCCCAACGCCAATGATCGCTATCGAACGCGAAGTACTCACTCACGGTTGATCGTCAAATGACGCCGGACTGACAGCCCCCAAACCGCAACCGTTCATTCATCCGAATCACGACGCCCGCGACAATCAGCAGACAGGCCCGGAGAAATGTCAGCGACCTCACTTTCCACACGCCCCTCGGGCTTACTGACCCGAACAACTTGTCCCCATTGCTGGGAACAGTTCGCACCCGAAAAATTGTTGTGGACCGCGGAACATACCGACCTGCTGGGCGATCATCGCCTCGGCCCAGATCAGCCGCAACGATTTTTACCCACCCGGTTCACGGTCAGCGGCGAAGCGATCGACGCCAAAGGGTTTCCCTGCCATCAACTGGCCTGCCCTCATTGCCACCTCACCATCCCCCGTTCGCTCCTGGAACTGGAACCACTGTTTCTGTCGATCTTCGGTGCCCCCGCCAGCGGGAAGTCGTACTTCCTGGCCGCGCTCACCTGGGAACTGCGTAAGACCCTGCCATTGGTCTTTCGCGCGTCATTCGCCGACGCCGATCCGGTCATGAACCAGCAACTGAACGAATACGAAGAATCCGTCTTCTCGGGGGATTCAAGCGACAAACTGGTGCCCCTCGCCAGCCTGATTCGCAAGACGGAAGAGCAGGGCGATCTGTACGACACGGTCTCTTTCGGAAACCAGACGGTCAGCTATCCCCGCCCGTTCCTGTTCACCGTGCAACCCCAGCCCGATCATCGGAACGCGCGCAGTTCCACGAAACTTGGGCGAACCGTCTGCCTGTATGACAATGCAGGCGAATCGTTTCAGCCAGGAAAAGACTCGGCCGCCACCCCCGTGACACGCCATATGGCACAGTCGCGGGTTTTGTTCTTCGTCTTCGACCCCACGCAGGACGCGCGCTTTCAACGCCTAATCGGCCAGAACTCGGTAAACGAGGCCCCGGCGATCCGTTCCATGCGGCAGGAACCGATTCTGCAAGAGGCGATTGCCCGCGTGCGTCGCTTCGCAGGACTGACGCAGTCCGAAAAACACAAACGCCCGCTGGTGGTGATCCTCACCAAGTTCGATCGCTGGTGGCAGTTGCTGGGCGGCGATCCCTGTCCCGATCCCTGGGTGAAAGCGCGTTCGACGACCAACGCCGACGACGTCTTTCACGCCTTCGACACCAACGCGGTCGAGCAACAATCCCAACTGGCCCGGGCGGTGCTGCTGAAGACATCACCCGAGATCGTGACCGCCGCCGAGAACTTTGCGGAAGACGTCACTTATATCCCGGTGACGGCCGTGGGGTGGAAAGTCTCGATCGACTCGCGTTCGGGCCTGCCCGCCATCAAGCCTTCGGAAGCCGCCCCTTACTGGGCCACCGTTCCCTTCTTGTACGGATTGACGCGCGCCCTGCCGGGCCTGATCCCCACCGCCGTCAAACGCAAACAGGAATCGTCGTAGGGTCTCGCTGGTTCGTCGGGCTGAAACAGAAACCACAATCGAAGCCCTCGCTTCAGCGCGATTTGAAAGTTGCTCATGGCTCAAGAACTTCTCTACACCTCCGCTCCCCGAGGCCTTAAGCCGGGCAGTCGCGGCTTTTGCACGGTCCTGGCCACGCAGGGAATGCCCGCCCCGTTAGCGTCCGCCGTCGAGGCGTTGTCCGGCTACCGCGCAATCTATCCACCGAGCGACGAACGAGCCGCACGGAACCCGGTGGTCTATTCTCATCTGAAAATGCAGGCGACCGGCCGATCGTGGCACGTGCTCTCCCGCATCGCCGACTACGGCCTCGACTATTCGCAGCGTCCCAACAAACTGGCGCATCACGTCATTCTGGACAATCCCGCCGAACAGCTTCCAGGCGGCCCCGCCAACCTGCTATCAACATCCGGCTTCATGCGCGAATCATGGGAAGGCGACCCCACACTTGTCGCCCCCAAACCAATCACACGCGAACAGCGTCCGCACACTGGCGTCTGCGAACAATGGAAAGAGGTCACCGGCGATGCCGGTTGGGCTGGCGTCGTCGCGGAATCATTCCTGAACGACCCCGACCGCCAAGTCATTCTGCTGTTTGAACCCGGTCAAGACATTTTACCCCTCATCGCCGAAGCCATCTCGCTGCTGCCGCGCGAAAAACGCTGGGACGTGACCTTCAGCACCTATTTCACGGGGTTGGCGACAGGAACGACATGCAACTGGCGGGCGATTGTTCATGGATCGAAAGAGGCAACGGAATCGCTTCGAAATATAAATGCGCTAAGACTTGATCTCAGTAACGACAGTGTATCGCTCACAATCAACGAAACTCACCTGGTGTCTGCCGCCCGATCCAGCCACCTGCATCAGACTGAACGCCTTCTAACGAAGGAAAGCGAGTTATCGTCGAGCGTATTCGACGGGCCCAAAACCACATCTAACCAAGTCGTAAACGGAATACCAGCCGCACCACCGATGCCAATCCCCCCTCTCGCACCTCCCCAACGTATCAAATCGAATTCGAAACCCAAGTCACACCGAGCCCACACCAATAACAAATTAGCCGACAGCCCCACCGATCACGCTAAATTTATCACATCTTTCCAGATCAAAAGAAGACTTCTATTTACGTCGCTCTCATTCATCGTGTTGCTTCTCGCTGCCACGAGCGTAGCTATTTGGACAATCCGAACTTCCCCTTCAAAGAACAACCAGCACTCTGAAACACACTCTGTCGCTACCATCGCATCTGAATTGCCGACGAACAATTTAGAATCTAGTGGCACCGCCGCTGAAAGTCCCGCGGCTGAAAGTCCAAACGATGCGAAACTTGAGAGTGACATAGATTCGCAGCCTCCGCTACCACAACCCCCTGAGGAACGCGCCTCTCAAGCCTCTGCCACCAAGACACAAATCACTCGCCAACGATCACCCCGTACAGAAGTCGTTGACTACAGGCAACTCTCAAATGATCTAAGAAAGACACCCATTCTAGAATTTCAGCTAAATTCGAGTCCTCCCATCACAGCAGACACGCTCTACAATATGATCAAACAGGGATTCGCGGACAAACCGGAGTTTGCAAGCACATACGGAACAGAATTGCCGCGTCTCACTCTATTAACGCCGCTTTGGTTGAAGTGGAAACTGCAGAAAGACTTTTCTTCAAATGACAGAACAATAACCGAAATAGTCGACAATCCACCGAACGGAACTGTTGTGCACGCTTCCTTTTCGCTCTCAAAACGAGAACCATCGACATTCTCCTACAACATTCAATCGCGTGTTACCACCAACGGAACCAACTTGCTTAAGTGGTGTGTCCTCCAACTTGAGACCGTTGACGACGCGTCGGGGCTTCCACGTCGGATCTCATTTTGCAACCGCACATCCTTCACGCCAGATGGAAATAAACTTCAAGGTAAGGCAATAAGAATTGTCTCCGACATCCCAACCGACGACAGAATGGAGACACCAAATCGAATCTCCGATTTATGGATCGCCTGCGGAGACGATTCGTGGCCGATTGATGCAAGCGAATGGACTCCAGCGAGCACGGGAACTCCAATTCAATGCACGCAATCGCTCACCTCGCAGGTTCAAAAAGTACTTGACTTACCTGAGTCATACCTGGAGTCACACTCACCAGTTACCTTGACAATATCATTCTCAGGCGAAGAACCAAATGTCACCGTTACAGCCAAACTGACGGGCCTGTTCCACTCCGGTGGGCTTCTGGAGCAAATAAAAAAGAAGCTCTTAAGCGAACTTTCCAGCGAACTAACGATTAACTTGAGTGACTTCGACGGTCACAAGATCGAGCTCCAACCGCTAAAGAACCTTTTCGAAAATGAAGACAAGGGGAAACAAGCGATCGCCGCGTTACAATCACAAATTTCGAATTTTGTTAACACGCAGATCCCTAAACTTCGGAAGGAGGACAAGATAACTCAAGCTCGGACTGATCAAATTGATCAGATAGAGACTCAATTAAGCGCCCTTCCGTCTAAACTCGCTGAACTTCAAAAGCGCCATAAGCAGTTAATAACTGCCGAGAATATTTTTAACACTATTCGCCTGAAATCGCTGAGCATAAATTATACTTTATTTCGACTCAACAAACAGCATTTAGAAAAATGTTGCACAGCTCCACTAATTGATTTTAATGAACGCGAAGCGAAGTAACTTCTTTTCTTTTGCGTTGAGGCTCCATTCATCATGAGTGACATCCAACAAGTCGTCGACGAATTGCGGTTTATCTTGCAGCGGGAGGTCATCTCGCAGACGGGTGAACTGTCGACTTTGGTCAAGGAGTACTCGCGGCTTTGTCATGAGGTCAATGTTCGACTGCGGCGGTGTGATGACTGCATCAAGCAGGGACTGCGATCCGAAGCGCTGCATCTGGCCGAAGCGAAGCCGAATCTGCTGGATTCTGTGGCGATTCTCGATTTTCCCGAACGCGATGAACTGATTGAAGTCGTCAATCTGTGCTTTCTTCAACCACCCGAACCCTTGCTCGTCGAAGTCGCATCGACCCTGAATGCGGCGTATGCCGAACAAGAGCCGCTCCAAAAATTGATGGATCGACACCGGCTGCTCGCCCTGGCCCGCGCCCCGCTCGTGCAGCGATTGGACGTGCTGCGTTCACTAGCCGATCTCGACCCCGCTTCGCCGCATTGGGAGGCAGATGTTGCTGAGATGGAACGCGCCCGACTCCGCGAGATCGAAGCCGCATCGCTCGCCGCGGCCAAAGCCGGTGACGCCGCCGCGCTCAAGTCACTCCTGAATGAAGCTCAGGCGGCTGGGTGGCGAGAGGCGGTTCCCGCCACGCTGATTCGCGATCTGAAGGGACGGACAAACCAAACGGTAAAAACCGCCGCCAAACGGCGACTCGGCGAACTGACCCACGAACTGCATACTGCGTTCTCCGCACTCGATCTGGAAACCGCCCGCCCGCTACGCGACGAATGGAATCAGCACCAGGAGATTGCCGGGCTCGGTAAAGCCGACCCACTCGTGGAACAGGTCGAGCCGATTCTCGGGTGGCTCAAGGACGAAGATCGCAAGCGGGATGACGAGCGTGCCTATGCCAAAGTCGTCGCGGAGGTCGAACGAGTACTCGACACGGATGACGTCGAGCCCGATGTCCTGCAGCGACTCCGACGAACCGTGGATCAACTCCCACGAAGGCTGCCGCAAACCGTCGAGATGCGGTTCCGTTCGCGACTCAATCATCAAGAACTGTCACAACATCGCCGCCGCCGCTTGATCATGCTTGCCGCCGCCAGCGCGGTTGTTGTCGTCGTCGGATTGCTCGGAAGCATTGTCTATCTGTCAGTCGAAGGCGAAAAGTCCAAGCGACTGGTCGCCGCCGCCAATACCTATCTCGACGAAGGTCGCCTGAACGACGCACAAAGTCTGATCCAGCAACACGCCGCCAAATCCACATCGGAAGCGTGGCTGGCGGTCAAGAAGCGACTCTCGGACGCCGAACAGGCCGAAAAAGAACGGGTCGCCCGCTGGAAGTCGGAAGTCGCCGCAGTACAGGATGCAACCCAGACTTCTGTCGCGGAAGCCGCCCTGCAGCGCGCACGGGAACTCTCGAAAACAGCCGACGAGAAAATTGAACTGGGCCAGCTTCAAGCGACTTGGCAAAAACGAGCCGCCACTGAACTGGCGGAACGGGAAGTCCTGGCGCGCCAGGCGATCACGGCGGTCACGGGTGCACTGAAGTCCCTGGACAAGGCCCTGGGCGCCACAGAATCCACCGACAAAGACACGATTCATCAGCTGCTCGGCAACGCCGATGCCGAAATGGCTCGCCTGCGACCATTTTGCAGCGCGATCTCCAAAGAACTGGCCTCACAAGGGACGTTGCTGGAAACGCGTCTGAATGCCGCGCATCAGACTGCCGCCGATTTCACGCGCCGGGCCATCTTGTTCGACAAACTGACCGATGCCTCATTGATCTTACCCGAGTCAGGTAAGGCGACGGCACAAGCCGGACGGTACGAAGCGGCCCTGCGAGAATTCGCCTCGACGCTGCCTAAAGATCCTCGAACACCCAACATGAACGCCGCGGCCGATTCGAGCCCGCTGCCCGCCGTCTTCGCGCGTCAAAAACTGGTGGAGCATTGGAAGCGATTCGCTCCCACCGACAAAGGGGACGTGGAATCACGGCTTCGCGAGATTCGAACGTACCAGACCGATTTTCCCCACGCGCCCGATCGCGAATCGCTGACGCAGTACGAAACTTGGCTGGCATCCGTCCTGCGTCGATTCGAAGAAGATGGGGACCCCGATGAAGGTGTGCAAAAGCGGCTGTCCGCGCTCTTCAACAGCAAGCTGATCAGGGAAGGACACGTCATGGTCGACAACAAGCAAAAGACGTACTACGTCCCCACACCTCTCACCGGCAATTTGGGCGACAGACCGAACATCACATTTCTGATCGGGTTCAACGGTGAGACCACCAAGCTGGGCTTCAACCCCTCCGACCTGCTCACACCGAAATCGATCCCGGCACCGCACCAGGAACTGGCAGCACAAATTCGCACCGAGATCCGAAATGTCAAAATCGACGGTTGGCAGAACTGCTTTCGCGGCTTCCTCGATTCACTCAAGAACGCCGAAAAGGTCGATCCGCTCCTCAAATATCTGTTGCTGCTGAAAACGACCGAGTACGCCGGACGTGGTGACAGTCTGCTCGAGCCGGAACTGACTCCACTACGGGACAAACTCAGTAATACCGAGCTCGATCGGTCCGTCCCCTGGATGGACCCCATCAGCCCCGCCGTCGCTGAGGCACGCAAACAGGCTCTAGAGGTCCTGTCCGAACTGCCGCCGATCGAGCCTTTGTTCGAGAAGGCGCTGAAACGCCAACAGAGACTGGAACACGACGTCTTTGGTCTGCGATTCGCCGTGGGATGGCTCGATCAATCTGCGCGTGACGGCTGGACCTGTCGCACGAAATGGATGCCCGACGGCGAATACTCACTGGTCGCCGCCTCGCGTCCCGACAGTAACGGGCAACGCACCTGGACGACCTTGGGCAAGGTCAAAGATCGCAGTTTCTCACTCGACAAATCATCGGCTCAATCCGTCGGTGAAGCGGCCGTTGTGTTTGCGTCCCCAAAGGCAATCGACACGCTAACAACCAAGTCCCCTTGAATTGAGAACGCTGTCCACCGAGAGGCGAAGCGTCTCTTTTAAAACGGGGAAAATCGCCCGACGATTCGCCCCGAAATCACGGCATCGACCGATTACGACAGCTCATCACGACCATCACAATTAAGTTTTCCGGGAACCTGTTTCGATGGATGAGAACGACAAATACTACATCCGTGTCCGCGGTCGCGTACTGGGCCCATACAGCCTCGGCCAGCTCAAGACGCTGCGCACGCGCGGTCAGTTTGGCCGCGCCAATGAGGTTTCGCTGGATCGCGATACCTGGGAATCGGCAGCCGCAATCGAACACCTGTTCGCGCCCGAAGCCTCGAAAAATGCACGTGCCGCGACCGACGACGATGCCAGCGACAGTGCAACGAGCAAATCCACAGGACGGGTCTGGCACTATGCTGTCGGCGAAGAACAGTGCGGTCCGACGACCCTGCTGGAACTGCGCGGGATGATCGTCGGAAACCAGCTCATGGTCGATGATCTGGTCTGGAAAGATGGGATGGACGACTGGAAGCCCATTCGCGAGGTCGCGGAACTGCGGTCCATCGCTCAGAAGTCGAACAGCTCAGCGGACATCAACGGACGATCGATTACCTCAACCACCCACGTCTATTGCTTCGCCTGCGGCTCACCAACCGATTCCCGCGCCGAAGTCTGTCCGAAATGCGGAGTTCGCCAACGAAGCAGTTCGGGCAATCGGAAACGAGAAAGAGTCACCGCGGCGCTGCTCGCCCTCTTCTTAGGAGGTATTGGAATCCACCACTTCTACCTCGGAAACGTTGCGTTGGGAGTTCTCTATCTGGTGTTCTGCCTGACCCTTATTCCCGCGATCGCAGCATGGGTCGAATTTGTCATCTTCTTGTGTATGACGGACGCAAACTTCGACGCCAAGTATGCCTGACGCCCAAAGGCAGCCGTGTCCCCTCAGAACGTTAAAGCCAAGTCCGTTGAAATAAGGATGAACAAAGCTGGACGCCATTCCAAAACCCTCTGGGTCTCCAGTGTTTCGCTCGTCCATCCCCGCTCCCTCAACCCAAGTTTTTTTGTTGTGACAGAACACGAAGACGAATTTACATCGACGAATTGAGACGCCTAATGCGCGAGACCTTACCGACGACCGTGTCCGAACCGGCCCTTTCCTGGGCTCGGGATGACATCGAACAGAAGTTGCTGTTCCGAGGTGGCCGGTTTACGCGCGTCAATTCCTGGTGTGCCTTCTCACTCGCGGTCTTGATGACGGCTGGTTTTTACGCCGTGCTGTTTCCGTTTCACGACAACTGGATCGCCGGAAGCTTTTTCTTCGACCGCAATCGCGAAACCCCCGCCTGCATCGTGTTTTTATCGTGCTGGTCGATCGCCATTCTCTGCCTGAAATGGAGCAAACTGCGGATGCAGCAACGGGCGCTGCAATTGGCGATCGTTCCTTCAGATCCCGAATTCGTGCTGACGCCACAAACCGTGGACGAAGTGTTCCATCGCATGCACGAATGCGTCGACGATCCCCGCCAGTTCGTCGTCTTTCATCGAATCATGACGGCGCTTTCCAACTTGCGAAACCTGGGACGCGTGACGGATGTCGATGACATCCTCCGTGCGCAGGCAGACACCGACGAGTCGGGGATGGAAACGAGTTACTCGCTGCTTCAAGGATTCGTCTGGGCCATCCCCGTGCTGGGCTTCATCGGCACGGTCGAAGGTCTATCCGTCGCGATCGGCGGGTTCGGTAACGTTCTTTCGTCCTCGACCGATTTCGAACAGATCAAGGTCGCGCTCCGCGGGGTGACGGGCGGGCTCTCCACCGCCTTCGAAACCACGCTCCACGGCCTGGTGGCGGCACTCGTCATTCAACTCATTCAAACCGCGCTCAAGAAAAGTGAAGAGGAATTTCTCGATGCGTGCAGCGAATACTGCTCAAAACAAATCGTCAGTCGCCTCAGACTGATGCCGTTCGAACTGCGGGGAGACGAGTAAATGTCCCGTCGCGGTCGTTCCGGCCCCACGATTTCCCTGTTCTCGTTTCAGGACATCATTACGTCCGTCACCGCCATCGTGACCGTCGTCACGCTGCTGCTCGCCCTGGATCTCGTCCAGCGGAAGCAGTCCCAGGCGAATGATTCCTCGACGGTGCTCGCCCTCGAAGTCGTCGAACGGCTGCAGCAGGTTGAGGCGGAACTGGCTCAACTGCAGCAGGCCTCCGACACCACTGACGATTTGATTCGCGACGTTGCCGCCACGTCGCCCGCGGAACTGCAAGCCGACATCGAAGAACGCGAAAGGGCGATCGCCGCGCTGGAACTCGAACGCACCCGTCTGCGACAACTCGCCGAGTCCACCGCCACACGCCGCAAACTGCTCTTGGTCGAGCAATTCGAACTCGAACCCTCCAAACAGCAGACCGCAAAAAACGAAACGCTCATCGCCGATCTCGAACGGCAACGCAGCGAGGAACAGGCCGAGAATCGTCTCATCTATGCCATGCCGCGAGGAACGACGCGCACGGGCTGGATCATCGAGATTGATGGAGCCGACCTCGTCGTCGCTCCGATGGGTCGTGCGGCCAAGCCGCGTCGATTTGTCTCAGGGCTCACGCTGCTGGGTTCCTCGGCCGTCAAGCAACTGATGCTCTGGATCGATCAACAGAATCTGTATTCCTCCTATTTCCTCGTGCTCGTCCGCCCCAATGGAACGCGATCGTTCGAAGAGGTTCTCGATGCCCTGGAAAAGAAGCAAATCACGCATGGCTCCGATTTGATCGGTGACGATCAGGTGTTGCTCCATCCCGAACGAGGAGCGGTTCCCTGATGGCTCGTCGTCACGCATCCAAGCAGGATAGCCTCGAACTGTTGCTCGACACGATCTGCAATACGTTCGGAGGTGTGCTGTTCATTGCGATCCTGGTCGTGCTGCTCTTACAGCAGACCGGCGCCAGCCCCGTCTCAACCACCCCTGATCAAATTCCGGTTTCCGCAGACGAATTCGCAAAAACGACCGAGCGATTCGAGTCGGCCGTCGAGGAACTGGCGCGGCGACGACTCAACCGTGACGCTCAGAATTTGCTCGTCCAAGACTTCGCTCCCGAATCGCATCGGCAGCTTCTCGTTACACGCGCCGAACTGACCGCTCGACAAGACGCACTCCAGCGCGACGTCGATCAACAATTGATCGCCAACACGGAAGCAGTCATCGACGTCGAAACTCTGGAACAGGAAACCAAGACGATCGAAGCGAAGCTGGCCGAGTCCCAGGAACGGCTGGCCGCGGCCGAAGCCAAACTGGCCGCCGAGCAACAGTCGCGGGTCCACGAAACCAAAATGCCCGTGATGCACGCCGCGAAGAACAAAATCGAGATCGCCCTCATTCTGAATTACGGTCGCCTGTATGTCTGGCACAAGTACGACGGACTGGAACGAACGGGTTTGAACTTGGACGACTTTGTTGTCGTCGGTGCCGAATTTGACTGGTTGGTGACGCAACCCAACCCCCTGGCCGGTATCCCGCTGGACGACTCCAAACTGTCGAAAGAGGCGGTCCGCAGAGCGTTGAAGCCGTTCCCGCCGGGCCGTTGCACGTTGTGCTTTGTCGTCCGCCCCGACTCGTTCGAAGAATTTCGTTACGCGCGGGATCGCGCGATCGAGATGGGGTTTGAATATCGCATCTTCCCCACACGTGAAGGCGACCCCATTTCGGATAGTGGCCAAGGCCGCGATCAAGTGCAGTAGCTCACGCAGACCCAACATCCATCGACGATCCATCGCAACTCAAACCGTCAGAATCCGTGTTAAGGACCGAACCATGGGCAAGCCGTCTCGGCACAACTTTGACGACTCTTCCGAACAGAGTTCCGCACCACCACGATCGAAGAGATCCAACGGCCAACCACTTGGCGCGAATCGTCGCTCGGGCCCCAGGTCTCGACAGAAGGCCTCATCCACCATGTCGCTCATGATTGGTGGTGCCAGCCTCCTCCTGGGAATGCTGATCATTGTCGCCATCCTGCAACAGCGCGCCCTGCATCACGACTCGTCGGTGGCACAAGCGGAATCCACTGCGCCGGCCGTCGACACGACCCAACTCGACGTCACGTCCCCCATGACGCAATCACAACCGAGCGACGAAGACCAACAACCGCTCGCGGACCTCAGTCCATCGGACACCGATTCGCCGGTCAATGAAAGCCCTAGCCCCGAGGCCACGACAAAGGCACACACAGACACCGCGCTGGCCGAAGTCGCATCCACGAGCGCGAGCGTGCCCGAGGAACCGATGCCCGAAGAAGAACCCGACGAGGTCACTCCCGAATCGACCAACCCGACGGCCGAAGATTTCGAAAAACGGATCGTCAAAGCGGCACAGCTCATCCGTGATCAAAAGGGCAAAGAGGCGATCATCACACTCAAGCAGGCCAGCGGGGCCTATCCCAAAGAGATTCGTGCCGACTTCTATCTGGGACTGATCTATTCCGGAATCGGCCTCAACGAGCCGAAGAATGCCGAAATTCACCTCAAGCGTGTGCTGGAGCGCGAAGCCAATCATATCCCGACGCTAAACAATCTGGGGCTGGTTGCGATCAATGCCCGCAAGTATCCGGCGGCACGAAATTACTTCAGCCAGGCACTGAAATCCGACCCACGGCCCAAGGAAGTCGAACAGAATCTCGGACGGATGCTGAACCGCGCAAAGATCCTCGAGATCAAGAACGACCAACTGAAAACGATCATCGCCCTCAAACCGAATGAGGACGCCTATCAACAGGGAGTTGGTTGGCTCTACATGCCTCTCGATCGCACCGAGAAGTCGCTTCAGGAATACAAATCGTTCAGCAAGACGTCGGAGCTTGAAGATCGATCGTGCTGCTACTGCCAGGGCAAACAAACCGTCACCTGCCGCACCTGTGCCGGCAAGAAAACGGCCGTGAGGTCGGATGCCGTTGGTCAAACGCGGAATCTGGGGTTGGGCAACCAATCGACCGTGACGCCGGTCCACACGCTCGTCGCGTGCCCCACCTGCAGCGGACGAGGACGCGTCGACTGCCAGGCGTGCTTCACCGGCCAAGACCCCGACGTGGCGCAACGAAGAAATTGACGCGGACGATGGGGAATTCCCGCACACATGAGCGCGAGCAATTGCGGTCAGTCGGACGTGAAGCAGCTTACATGCGTCCGTCAGCTCGAAGAAGCCTCAGACCGATGCGCGGTTCGACGGTTGTCGGTGCAGATGCAGCTCCATCCTCCGCCCCGAAGCGGGCGGAAGTGTACAAGCCCAGGGGTGCGAGCGTTTCGATCGCTCCCCTGGGTCATCGGCATCTGGGAAACGCCGCCCTGCAGGGGCGGCAGGACACGATCAATGTGGACGTACCGTCTCGCGGTCACCGTTCACAGCCCGAAGAGAGGGGGACAGGCACAATTTCCCGGCTCATTAGAATCCGCAGTGCAAAAACCAGAGAAACCTATCCTTTTGTCGCGGGAAAATGAGCCAGTCCCCGGCCTGTGGCCGTACCGCCTCGCGAAACGGCGCGGGCCCGTATGGGTTCCTGCCGCCACCTACGGGGCGGCGGGACAATGGCCGACTGTGACCCAGGGTAGCGATCGAAACGATCGCAACCCTGGGCTGGTACCCGTCGGGCCTTACAGGCCCGAGGATTCTTCGGACGTCAACTGATGGTGAGATCATCGCGCTCGAACGTCATCTCACCGTGACATCATCTCACCGTGACATCATCTCACTCGAACGTCATCTTATGGTGACTCGGGAACCAGCGGAAAAAACCTCCGTCCCATCGCCAGGATCAATCGTCCAACGTGCGCCTTCATCCTCCGCCCCGTAGCGGGCGGAAGGGTACAAGCCTAGGGGTGCGAGCGTTTCGATCGCTCCCCTAGGTTACCGGCATCTGGGCAACGCCGCCCTGCAGGGGCGGCAGGACACGATCAATGTGGCCGTACCGTCTCGCGGTCACCGTTCACAGCCCGAAGAGAGGGGGACAGGCACAATTTCCCGGCTCATTAGAATCCGCAGTGCAAAAACCCGAGAAACCTATCCTTTTGGCGCGGGAAAATGAGCCAGTCCCCGGCCTGTGAACGGTACCGCCCGCGAAACGGCGCGGACTCGTGTGGGTTCCTGCCGCCACCTACGGGGCGGCGGGACTCGATCAACGTGGTCGTGTTCCCCCGAGAGAGATTCGGATCGGGGGGAAACCTGGGGCCGACTATTCCGCAGACGTCTTGATGTTGTCGGACGTGCGAATTTCACTGATGCTTTTCAAGTACGCATACAGATCCGCGATTTCTTGTGACGTCAATCCCTTCAGCAGTCCCGTCGGCATCAGCGATACCGGTGACTTTCGTCGCTCTTCGACTTGCGGTGTTTCGATGCGGAATGTCTGCCCCGTGGCATTGCGTAACAGAAAACCGTCAACCGATTCGTAGACGATCAGGCCCGTGTAGGTCTTCCCATCATGGGTCGAAACGACCGTCGTCTGATACCGCGCCGACACATCGCGGCTGGGAAGCAAGATCGCCAAAAAGAGATCCTCGCGCGAGAATCGGCCCGCAGCGCCCGCGAGGTCTGGTCCCAGCGCTGTCCGTCCCCCGTGGCACTGTCGACAGCTTCGCCGCGTGAACAACTCGGAACCCCGAGCCACGTCTCCTTGGTCCCAGTTGGTCTCGACCAAGAGCCGTTTCAGATCGGCCAGTTCCGCTTCATTCGTTCCCGTGTTCAGGCCCGGTTCATTCGGGAAGTGAGTTTCGACCCATTTGGTCCAGTTCTTGACGGTCTCGGGTTGAGGCCGATAACCCGCTTTCCCTTTCTCAAACGGGAACACCGTCTTGTTGTTCCGCTCCAGCAGCGCCACCACCTTCTCGCGCGCCGCATACTCCGACGCGTCGGCTCCCAGGCGTCGGAGCGATTTAACGAGGGCAACCTGTTCCGCCGGTTCGCTGCTCGGTCCCAGCTTTTCCAATGCCGTCAGACAGGCCGACTGCACTTCGGTCTGCGACCACTCCAATCCGGCAACGAACTTCGATCGATCGATCGCTTCCGGCTTGCGACTCAGCACAACCAGCACGGCTCCGCGAACGGGAAACCGCTCAAACTGCTCACGCAGCAGATTGCGATGGGCGGGGTCCTCGGAATCGCCCAGGGCAAACACCACATCGTTCGTCCAGCCATAGTCAGGCGTTTCGGCAATCGCTTTGACGAACGCCGCACGAGCAACCGTCAGCAGTTCGGGCGGCATCTGATTCAGAAAAATGGTATGCCCCGGCCAGCCGAACTTGGGATGCCCCACGATCGACGGCGCGAGAAACTGATCGGCGAGCGCCAGCTTGACCCACGTTTCTTTCACGCGATCGGCCCAACTGGCGTCTTGAGCCAACTTGCGCGTGCGAATTTTCTCTTCCAGCAGCACAAGCGCTCGCACGATCTTGTCTCGCTGACTGACCGAGTGCGTCATGGGACATCGAGCCAGCGACACCAGTTGGTGAATATCGTCAATCGGGTCGGATTCTTCCGTCAGTCGTCCGCAGACCGCGTCGATGACTTTGGCACTATACGTCGTCAGCATCGCGAACAGTCGCGTCATTTCGAGGTCGAGTTCGGTATCCCCCGTGGGAAAGACTTCCGCCAGTTGAACCCGCAGCGGATCGAGTTCGCGTTCAAACTGTTCGAGCGCAATCTTGCTCGAATAGCCATCGAAGGCGGTCGCCTTTTCGGCACCCGGCCCCATGTCACCGAGAGAAATTTGCAGCAGCCGGACCGCGTCGCGTTTCAGTTCGAGGGGATTGTCTCGCTTCTTCAAGACCGCGACGGCGATCGAGGGAATCACACTTCGCACGCGTTGCGTACTGTCGTTGAAACGACCGAGCCAGCCGAAGGCATAGCTGATCACCGCGCGCGTTCCCACTTTCGTGGCTTCGGCCGACATCGTCGACAGCAGCCGCTCGTCCATGCGCGTTACGATCGACGCTGCCAGACTGCGATTGAATCGATCTGGTCCGCCCAGCCGTTTGGCCAGGCCGCCCACGAGTTTGGACCAGTCGAAGCCATTCGGATTGAGGCTCATGCAGGCTTCGAGCGCACAGCGTCCCACCAATGGACTGGGGTCGTCCAGGAACGGGGCGAACGCCGTGGCATCCAGTGGTGCCGCCGTCGTCCGGCCATACCCCCAGATCGCCCGCGCACGCACTTCCTCGGAAGAACTTTTCGCAACGGCATTCAATGTGGCGGTGTCGATTCCCTGAAACATCTCGACCAGCACTTCGATCGCGCGGACGCGGTTGGCAGGTGCCTGCGATTCATCGAGCAACGCGTTCTTGAATGCCACCGGCCCCAGTTCCAGCGCCAGCGGTTTCCAGCTCGCACGCGACCAACTGCTCAGCGGTTGCCTTGCCGTGAGGACTTCGTTCAAGCGATCCTCGCCCGTGACCGCTTCCAGCGTCTTCGGCTCACTTCCGGCATTCGCACTGTCACGGTGTCGAATGCGATAGACGGCACCGCGAGTGCCACGCCCGCCGACGCTGACATACAACGATCCATCCGGCCCAACTTCGACATCGGTGGGGGCAAATCCGTTCTGACCTGTCGCGCTCATGAACAGTTCGGGCTCGCTCGACCACGTATCACCCGCCGGTTTGAGGGGCAGGGCGTGAACCCGTCCGTAGGTCCAGTCGAGAACAAACAACGCTCCGCGGTACTTCTCGGGAAACTGAGTATGCCGATAGCACGCCACCCCGGTTGGAGAACCGCGTCCAAACGACGCCACCGCGGGAGGCATATCAAAGTAACCGTCACGTCGCATCCAGCTCTTGCTGACCCAGCCGTGGTCGGCTCCGGTCAGCGAGTGATAAACTCGCGTCGGTCGATACCAGGGAAGTGAGATCTCCCGCTCTTCATCGCTGTCATAGGTGAAGATGTCACCCTGGGGGTTGAAGGCAAAGTCATAGGTGTTGCGATACCCGTCGGCCAGCAGTTCCCCTCCGGTCAAATCAGGTTTCAAGCGGAACAGCACGCCCGCTCGCGGATTCTTAACGGGCGAAGTGGCCAACGTCGCATAGCGCGAATTCACTCCTGCCGTGTTTCCCGCGATGACATACCACCAGCCATCAGGACCCTGTTGAATCGAGTGGCCATCGTGCTCGCCCCCCGCACGCAGTTTCAAGAATGTTTCCGGCGGACCATCGGCCACGTCGTCACCATTGGCATCTTTCAGCCGCAGAATGGCACCGTCGCCGACACACACCAGCGAGCGACCATTAAAGTACATCCCTTGAGCTCCGCTCTTGGGAAACTCCGAGAAGAGCTGGGCACGATCCGCTTTTCCATCACCGTCGCTGTCGATCAGGATCTTGACGTAGCCCGCCCCCGCGACGACGACGCGGCCTTTCGAGTCCACCGTCATCGAGAAGATGTTGTGAGCCAAATCGTCACTCGCGAACTCGGTGACTTCGAACCCCTCGGGAACGCGAACACCAATTTCGTCAGACAGGACAGTTCGTGAGGCAAAGAGAAGGCCCAGCAAAACGAAGGTACGACATGAAGGGATCAACCGGACGGGCGAACAAGGCATGTGACATCCGTGGTCTGGAAGGAAGGCAAACAGTACCGAACGAATCTTACTCGGCCCAGTAAATTCAGGGCAACGACGGTTTTCCCACCCAAGGCATTGAGTGAGAAATCATGCATCTTGTCACAGAGAATGTCGTGGCATTTTTGAGCGTCGATCGAGCGCCCCATGATTTCAACAGACCACAGTGGGGTGAGATTCAACACGCCGTCCCCAGAGGTTCAATCCTATCGGGTTCGACAACGCGCGGATCAATACTGCGGCTGTGCGACCCCGAGCAGCGAGCCCAGTTGCGTCGAGGAAATCGCGCCGCGTCCCAGACGTGGCTCGAGGGAAATCCCCATGCCGACATTGTTCTTGCTGACGTCGATGTTTGCGCCGACATGCACCAGCAACCACTCGCCGACACGCGTGATCGTGAATCCCTGCCCGGCGCTGCGGCTTTGTGCGATGTCGTACCCCGTGGTCGCCGAAACGACCCACTTGGGACTCAGCACTTCGCTGAGCGTCACGGTCGCAATCTGGCTGTCGAGCGGTCCGCCTTTCACCTGGCGAAGCCCCACGTAGACGCTGCCTCGCAGGCTTCGCTGTGTCAGGACACCGACGCTCCAAAGCTGTTGTCCTTCCGGGAAGAAGTCGTACAGGCTGCTTGCCAGAATCGACGTCCGGTCCCCCACGTGCCAGGCGTAACGTGAATTGACCAACCCAAACGTCTGACCAAAGTTATCGCGGTTCGAATCGGGGAAGACAGACGCCCCCAGGTCCAAGGTCATCCAGTCTTTCACGCGTTGCAGATTCGGCGGGCCGACGCGCGTCTGCAACCGCTGATGCCAGTTGAATCGCGCGACCTGCTGGCTGTCGACAAGTTCACCGTACGGTGCCGTTACAGACGATCCCGCCCCTGATCGAACGGCGTAGAATCGCGGATCAAACTGCACCGGTAGCACACCACCGAAAGTGTCCTGAACGAATCGCATACGAAAACGTTCTTGAGCGTTGTCGTCGAACTCATTCCACTGCAGGATGTCATTAAGCCGTCGGGTTGACCCTGAAATGCTGTAGTCGACATCGACCTGTGATTTATGGACCAACCCATTCAGGTTGAAGATCTCGCTTTGCAAATTCGGGAAGACTCGCTGGAACGAAATGCTCGATCGGAAACCACCGCGTCCATACAGACGGCTGATGGGGTCGCCCGACATGCTGTCGCCCCAATACGCCGCTTCACCCAGGGCGTAAGGTGCCACTTTCAACGCGCCAAGATTGAACGGAAGCTCAACCTCGTGCCGTGACTGCGCCACCAGCCCGCTGGCATTTTGATAGTAGGGCAGGGGAGTAAACACTTCTTGCGGATCGGTGGGAGCCGCGGCCGGGGTCATCACCCCGTAACCAACCGACGAATGGCTGCTGTAGTTGATCAGATTACCCAGGATGGGCTCACCGAGGACATACAGATCCCCACGCGGCAACCACTGTGTATTGTTGTCGTACCAGTTCAGTTGCGTGCGACCGAGCACCGTATAGGCGATGTTGTCTGTCAGGTTTTGATTGAACTGAAGTTTCGTCTCGAGATCTTTGCCCGTATCAAACAACCGCTCGCGATATTGCTCTTGAACGTTGCGATCGCTGACGGAACTGAGTTCTCCGAACAGCTTCGCGTTGATGTCGTCGAGATCATACTCGTGTTCCAACTGGAACAGACCACGATTGGTGGTCGGCGGCACGAGACTACGGCGGTCGGCACCGAGATTGTCCACTCCGCTGTCGTTGAAGTACGAACCGAATCCAGTTCCAAAATACTTGCGGCCGTAATCGTCCGTGCCCTTATAGTTTCCTTGTAGGCCCGCTCCGACTCCGCGATTACTGAGGTAGTCGACATTGAGCAACAACGTCGTGTCGGGATTCTGAGGTCGGTTCAAACTGAACAACGAGAACACATCCCACGTCGTCCGAAGTTGAGCTCCAAAGATTCGGTCAAATCCCACCGAGCCGGTTCGAAGCGGGGTGCTGGTCGTAATGTCTTCGGCCGGCACGCTGACGCGAGGAATGTTAAACAGCGGGAATTGATCCACCAGGAACTGCGTATTGAGTGCCGTGATCCAGTAGTGATCTTCAGGAATGACCGTCCCCGTTTGCGGATTCACGCGTGGTGGTGCGTCGTTCGCAAACAGCCCCTGGTCGCGGCTCTCGAAGTAGATGTCGCTCGATTGGATGCGATAGCCAGGCACGCCATATTGGCTGGTGGTCACCCACCCATTCTGGGCATGAAAATTCTTCTCTGAGTTCTGCATGATCCGATCCGCACGCAATCGGACGCTGGTATCGAGCTGCGCGATGTAGGCGTCGAGCTCGCCGTCCAGGATCGTCGCACGATGATCGCGAATGTCATAGTAGGCGCGCGAGGCTTTGATCACGTTTTCGATTTGTCGTTCGTTGTCTCGCTGTCGTACCTCGATATTTCCTTCGAGATAGATTTGGTACTTTTGATCGGTGGACTGCTGCTGGATTTCCTGGAAATCGTCGGTCCAGATCACGACACGATCCGCCGAGAGGTCGATCACACCCAAGTCGATCCCATTTTCGAGCGGAATTCCCTCGATCAGGATGTTCACTCCGCCAGTGATCCGCGTGACCTGCTCGTACGGGGTCGTATCCGTGGACAGTTCACTGTGGATGTTAAAGGGGCTGCTCATGCTGCGCGGCGACACGCGAATCCGTCGAGTGCCGGCGGCACCTGGGATTCCCAATCCCGGCAAAACCTGTGTCGGCTGGGCCGCAGCAACGGGAACAGTCAACTGTGTCTGACGCAACTTGCTTCGCGACGGGCCAAACTTCCGCAATACCGCCCGCTTGTAAAGCGGATCATCTTCCCCGGGTCGATCGGTCGTGCGTCCACGCACAGTTAGCGTGATACCGCGGGCCGCATCGAGTTCTAATGAGTGCGACGATTCGTTCCGCGCGCCGTTCAGATCTTCAATCCGGACGTCACCTTCCAGATAGACGGACAACCGCTCGACTTTCCCGGTTTCGTCGTCCGAGCGATGAGCCCAGATGACCATGCTGTCGGCAGTCGAATGCGTATTTCCCTGCTCGATGCGGCAATTTCCACGAAACAACGCAATCGTGCCGTTCTCGTCCGTCCATTCCTGACTCCAATCGGCCTTGATCTGGATGGTGGCAACCGATTTGCCGACCAACGCATCGTCCGATCCCCGAATCGGTGCGCGCGACAGCATCACGCCCGCAGTGATGATCACTGCCGACGCCACAAGTAACCAACCGGTAGTTAACAGGTGGTTCCTGCCCGACACGGGCGCTCCCGATTCGAAGGGTGTTACAACGATAAGTAGATGACAAGGATCGATGCGCGGACATCGCGCAGTGGCGAATGTGATCTTCTCCCTTGGCCACGAAAGGGCCGGGAGTATAGGCCCGGTTAAAAAACCGGTCAATTTGGGTTCCGGCAACATCTGCCGGACTTGGCCCGTTTCCGAGGGGCTATTCGAAGATTTTCGTAACGCACACCGAAATCGCTCAGGAAATCGGGCCGCAAACGCATCAAAAAGTCCCGCTCCATCTCCGCAGGGGACGTTCGCGACATACGGTCCACGCGAGGAGCCATGCCCCGGCCACATGAAAAGCTGCGAGGTTTAAGAAGCTTGCGGCACATGAGGCATTCCGTGAGGGTGCGCATCCCTCACGTTGCCCATCGTGACCGATCAGCAGACCAGAGTGGGAGACGGTGCGCCAATCATCCCACGTTCCGCTGCGGGGAGCCTTGAACGTTCATTCCAGCCGACGCGTCCGTCCACAGGAATCCACATTCGCTCAAACCCGCGCCGACTGAGTGCACCGAGGCTGGCGGAGTACCAACCGCCTCAACAGGCCTCACATCATCGGCAACCATCGACCAACCCAACATCACACGACGGGAGCTTCAACCCTGAATTGACATGTTGAGAAACACGCAACCTGCAGGCGAATGAACCTGCAGACGGTATTCAACAGTCTGTCAGGACAGAGCGTCAGTCTCCCTATTCGCCGAGGATTTCCTTGGCGATTCGCTTCAAGGCATCGCTTTCGATCTGGCGAACGCGTTCGCGGGTCAGCCCCAGCGATTCACCAATTTCCTTCAGCGTCCGTGGTTCGGCATCATCCAGACCGAATCGCATCCGCAGGATGGTGGCTTCCCGCGGATCCATCGTATCGAGCATTCGGAAGACGTGCTTCAGATTGTCCGTATCCAACAGTTCGTCTTCGGGGCCCTTCGCACGCTCGTCAGCGACCATGTCGCTCATCATCCAACCGCTCTCTTCGTCGTCGGTCTGGGGAGTTTGCGTGTAGAGCTGGATCGCCGTCTTGACGATGCTCATCTTCTTCTTGGGAAGCCCCAGCTCTTTGGCCACTTCATCTTGAGTGGGAACCCGGCCCAGTTCATCGTTCAGCTTGGCCGTCGCACGCCGCCATTTCGTCAGCAACTCCACCATATAGGCGGGAATGCGAATCGTTTTCGCAGAATTGATCAGGGATCGCTTGATTGACTGCTTGATCCAGTAGCTGGCATAGGTACTGAAGCGGGTGTTCATGTCGGGATCGAAGCCCTCGACCGCCCGCAGCAAACCCAAATTGCCCTCTTCGATCAAATCCTGCAGCGGCAGGCCTTTGTTCGTGTAGGCCCGCGCAATATTCACAACCAATCGCAGGTTCGCACGAACCATGCGGTCGCGGGCCGCCGTCTCGCCATTCGAAATCTGGCGTGAGAGTTCTTTCTCTTCATCGGCGGTCAGCAGCGCGGTTTCATTGATTTCGCGAAGATAAGTTTCCAGCGGGGTTTGCACCGCGGAGAACGATTCGCGAATTCGAGTTGTTTTGGCCATCTCAGGGGGTCTGCCATTCAGGAGTTTCGAGACTTACAACGCGGCCACCTCCTGTGGCAACACCAATGGCTGCTTGTCAGCTCTATCTCATTTATCGGTTTGACCAGTCGGAAATTTCAGAGCGAGACGATCTGAACGCTGGTTTCGGTCAGAGAAACTTGTCTGCGGGCGCAAAAAAACGGACCTGCGGAAGATGACGAACAGGGGTCGACTTTTTCACCAAATCCGCAGGCGTAGACATTGACGAATGCCAAAACGTGACGTACGCGGCCTCCACCAGCTTCGGACACGACGCGAATCGTCTGCCGCCGATAGGAAAACACATCACATTTTCGGCCATCGAGTTGCGTCTCGTGGCCAGTTGTAATGCGCGGGCAAACTGCGGCAACAAATTGGCCATCTAGACGTAAAAAAACGCGGCGGGGGCAATGCCTCCGCCGCGTTTTCTATCTCTGCAATTTCGTTCAGATCGTCTTCAGATCGTCTTCAGATCGCGATCAATCTGCCATCACTGCTCGTAGATGGCAGGTCTTCACACAATCGACTGAACACAACCTGCCGAATCGACCTATCTCGAATCGATCGGATCCTCAATCGCGAGCGACCAAGCCGGTCCACTCGCGATCATCGAGCCAAGGCACCTGCGGGCAATGCACGCAGGTGCGTCAGCATAACGTGGCTGTACCACTATTCCTTCTCGGTGCTTCCACCCAGCGAGAACAGTGGACCGCCCGATCCACCTTCCATACCACCCTTGAGTTCCGTACGTGGCTTTGGAGCCCCGCTGGAATCGCCCGACTTGCCTTCTTCCGAACCACTCAGATCGAGGTTCGACTTGCGGCTGAGACCGATTTTGCGGTCTGTCGAATCGATGCGAAGGATACGGACGTCCAGTTCCTGACCAACCTTGACGAACGTTTCGGGGTTCTCGACCTTCTGGTCTGAGAGTTCCGAAACGTGAAGCAGGCCTTCGAGTTCCGGCTCAAGCTCGACGAAGACACCGAAGTTGGTGATCTTCGTAACCTTGCCGATAACCTGGGCACCGGGTTGGTATTTTTCGGGAATCGTGGTTTCCCATGGGTCCCCAGCCAGCTGCTTCAGGCCGAGTGCAATTCGCTTGCGCTCTTGGTCGACCGAGATCACCTGGCAGGTGATCGGATCGCCCTTCTTCAGCATTTCGTTGGCGTGCGAGATCTTGCGGGTCCAGGACATGTCGCTGACGTGCAGCAAGCCGTCCACGCCCTCTTCCAACTCGATGAAGGCACCGTAGTTGGTCAGGTTGCGAACCGTACCGCTGACGCTGGCGCCTGGTGGGTACTTGGCCGCCACTTCGTCCCAAGGATTCGGCTGAGCTTGCTTCATGCCCAGCGAAATTTCTTGCTTGTCCTTGTTGATGCCGAGCACAACCACATCGACTTCGTCGCCAGGATTGACGAGTTCTGTCGGGTGATTGACGCGTTTCGTCCAGGACATTTCGCTGATGTGAACCAAGCCTTCGATGCCGTCTTCCAGCTTGACGAACGCACCGTACGACATGACGTTGACGACTTCCCCGCGGATCTTCGTTCCGACTGGGTACTTGCCTTCGACGTTGTCCCAAGGGCTCTTTTCCTTCTGCTTCAGGCCGAGAGCGATCTTTTCTTTGTCGCGATCGACGTGCAGAATCATGACTTCGACTTCCTGGTCGATCTTCACCATCTCGGATGGATGGCCGATGCGTCCCCAGCTCATGTCGGTGATGTGCAGCAAACCGTCGATACCGCCCAGGTCCACGAACGCACCGAAATCGGCGATGTTCTTGACCGTTCCCTTGCGCAGTTGACCTTCGGTGATTTCCGACAGCAGGTCTTTCTTCATCTTCTCGCGCTGCAGCTCGATCAGGCGGCGACGAGAAACGACGATGTTGCGGCGGGATTCATCGATCTTCAGAATCAGACACTCGATGACTTTGTCACGATAGAATTCGATGTCTTGTGGACGGCGAATATCGACCTGGCTGGCGGGCAGGAAGACGTTCACGCCGATGTCGACCAGCAAACCACCCTTGATCTTTCGCAAGACCTTTCCAGCGACAACGTCGCCTTCTTTGTGGGTGCTGATGACCTTTTCCCACTCGCGGATGCGGTCGGCTTTCTTCTTCGACAACAGAATCAGGCCGAATTCGTCTTCGATTTCCTCGAGCAGCACGGAAACTTTGTCGCCCGCGACGGGGGGAATTTCCCATTCGTCGATCGGGACAATGCCTTCGCTCTTGTACCCGATGTCGATCAGAACTTCTTCGCCTTCGACGCGAACGACGGTTCCTTCGAGGACCGCGTTGACGTCGTAACCTTCATCACGACGGTTGTAGAGATGGTCGAGACTTCCCTCTTCCAGATGCTCTGCTTCGGCGAGCGAGATGTCGGCAGCCATCTCCAGCTCTTCGTCCGTGATATCAAACTCTCGCAGTAAATTCCGATCAACCATGCTGATTCCGATGTACTTTTACGGCAATGCTCGAACACACTTCGACGCATCACCGAGGAAATCTGTCGCGACGAATCGCCACATTCTTCCAAGGAAATAAAGAACGCCAATCCCGCCAACACGGACCTTCCGCGCCTGATTACGAGTTTGGAGAAACGGAATTCTAGAGACTTACGCCGTTTCGGGCTAGGGGACCAACGCTCACTTTGACGGCAATTTCACGCCGATTTGGCCGAAAAACGACCATCTCACCAATTGCCACTCATCCTGTCGCGTCCGTCGCCCCCTCAGAAATCATCCGCTGCGCCTCACGGCCCGCTGTGCGATAGATTCCCCGATAGTCTTCGGGAAGCGAGGCCGCTTCAACAGTCGCCAGCAGCTTCAGCGCCGCCGTCGGCCGTTTCAAATATTTCACGTAAAGCACGGCCAATTTGACTCGCGGCTTGTCCGCATCATCTCGAAACCGCTGAATGTATTCTTCCAAGAGGGCCGCCGACTCCGGAATCGCCTTTTGCTTGAACAACTCGTTGGCCATCATCCGCAGCTCTTCCCGCGGCAACCGAAAATACTTGTCCGCCTCACGACAATCGCGAAACTCCCCCAACGCCCGGCCGATTTCCCCCTCAAACAAGTACTGCCGAATCCGCGATAGGGGGTCGAGAGACTCATCTGCACCACCCAGTTCTCTCGTCCGAGCAGCCACGGGCGGCACCACCGGCGGGGGTTCCGCATGGGCTGGTCGCACTTTTGAACGCGGCACAACGTCAATCACAGAAGAATCCGCGGCCGAATCCGCCGTCTCTTCAAGCGATTTGAGCTCCCTCAGCTTCGGCTTGAGGCGTTTCTTCTTTTTCGTTTTCGCCGCACCGAACCTCGTCTGGTCAGGAACATCTTCACCCAGGGCCACGACGATATCGCGTCGCTCTTTCGATCGATGGACGTAGGTACCCTGCCAGCCGCCCACCAGCTCCGTCCCCGGTTGCTTGCCCTGCAGGATCGAGAACAGGTCCCAGCCTTCGCAATCGACCCACTTCTGCTTGACGAACAACGCGCCCACGCCAAATCCAATGAGCGCCCCGAGCGCATGCCCGACGGCCCCGGTCACTTCAAACCCACTGGCGCTGAACACCGCGGTGAGCACCTGAATGACAATGTAAAATCCACAAAAGTAGAGATATTCGAACTCAATTAAGGTCGCTCGAAGCCCTACCCACCCGCCGATCCAGACGCAGTAAATCTCGTTTCGCGGAGCCCACATCAACACGATCGCCATCAATCCATAAATCACCAGTGACGCGCCACCCGCACCCGCGTGATAGAAATGCAAATCCTTGCCGTCCGCTTCGCCCGCTTCGTCAAACTTGAGCACGCGCCCATTCGGCAATCGGACTTGAGCGGGCTGCCCCACCCCATTCGGATTGCCGAGTGGCTCGTCGTCATCCCGCTCGTCACCGAAATCCCGGTCCCGCGCGACCTCATCCTGCGCGAACAGCGAATTGCCGCTCCACAACCACTGGTGTGGTGCGAACGGCCGTAATGCACGGCGATCCGAATTTACACCGCCCGATTCCCACCCGTGGCGAGCAACAAGATCTTCATCTCGGATATAGCCCAGCATCGCCGTTTGAATCAGCACGCCGCCGAGCACTCCAATTCCCAGGTACAGCAGCAGATACTTCCACCAGCCCAGCTTGCCTTCGACCACAATCCCAAAGGCCCATAGGAAGAAGATGTTCCCGACCAGATGGAATGGTCCGAAGTGCAGAAAGTTGTAAGCCACCCATTCCAGCGGATGCAGGCCATTTCCGTACGTCAGCAGCCACCCCTGACTCTGAAACCCCATCGCTGTGATGGCGAATGTGACGCCATTCACGACGATCAACACGATCGTCATCCACGGGAAATGGTAGATCGGAGCGTCGGTGCTATACGGAATGATCATCGAATACCCGCTGCCAAGAAGGGGAGGGGTGTGAAAATCCGTGCATGGAAGAGATGAGTGATACCCCGCTGTGGAGGTTTTGTCCACTAGCGCCTTCGTCGGCCCTGATCACTCTCCTTCTGGTTCCTTCTCGTTGGTTCCTTCTCGCTACCAAGCTCCCGTTTGGTAACGCCCCTCACGAAGATCACGTCCCAAAAGATCCAGCCCGGGCCCTAAGTCCGCTTTCCGTCAGTCGAGTCTTAGTAACACGAACTTCAAATACCGAAACTCGGGCAGGGCGAGCGGCGTGGGATGATCGCACGGCTGACCGCCGATTGTGACCACCGTTCCGCGGCGACGGGCTTTCGAAACCCCTTCTTCGCAGCACTCCAAGAACATCGGCAGATCGAGATGACTCGAACACGACGCCGCGGCGAGTAACCCTCGATTGGCCGTCACGCGGGCCCCGGCTTCGATCACGTTCTGATAGGCGGTCATCGCTTTCGGCACCGATTCCCGATTCGGAGCAAACGAAGGTGGATCAAGCACCACCAAATCCCACTTCTGCCGGTCGCGCGCCGCATCCGCCAGGAATTCAAACGCGTCCGCGACAACACCCTCATGCTGGCTCGCGTCAAATCCATTTCGCAGCCAATGATCATTCGCCGCGTCAATCGCCGCTGGAGCCACATCGACCGACGTCACGTGCGACGCACCACCCGCCCCGGCCGCGATCGAAAAACCGCCGGTGTACGAAAACACATTCAACACCCGACTCGCACGCGACCACCCGCGAATCTGCTGCCGGTTGTCCCTTTGATCCAGAAAAAAGCCGGTCTTCTGTCCGCGAACAACGTCCGCGGTAAACGTCAGACCATTTTCCAGAAACTCAACCGGCTGTTCAGGAACCGCCCCCACCAGATTGCGCCCTCCCGCGCCGCGCTCTTTTCGCCGCTCATAAATCCGACTCAGACCGATTTCGCGTGTCATCCATTCGGCAATCTCGGCAGCGTCCCAGAAACCAACCGGCCCATCGCCGTCGAGTTTCACCGCGGCCGTGTCGGCATAGACGTCCGCCACCAACCCCGGTAACCCGTCGCCTTCTCCATTGAACAGCCGATACCCGTTCGTCGTCCCCGTTGCCGCGAACACATTTCGCAGCGATCGAGCGGTCTTGAGCCGTCGTTCAGCCCACCGATCATCCAGCGCCACATCGGGTTCCGTCTCACAGATCCGTAGCGCGACGGGGCATCCCGGGTCATAGTACCCCCGAGCAACCGCCTGGCCCCTCTTGTTATCCAGCAGCACGGCGGGGGTTCCCGGCTTGGCTTTGGGAAGCTCGCGCAGCGCATCCGCATAAACCCACGGATGACCACGTTTGATAGTCCGAACGAGATCGCGATTTAATCGCAGAACCACCGGCGACGAAGAGAGTTGAATGAGCGACATCCTCAAAACGATAAAGGATTCCCCCGCGACACGAAAGGATGCTCGTAATCCCGCCTGGATCAAGTTTCCCAGCCAGTCGAATCCTCACACACGGAAGCCCCATCCTCCGCCGATCAAACAGCTTCCGCAATTTTTATCCCCGTAACGCATCCCTTCGCTTGCTCAACGAATGCCCCAACATTAGAATCCCGCCTCGCAGCCCCTATAGCTCAATTGGTAGAGCAAATGACTCTTAATCATTAGGTTCTAGGTTCGAGCCCTAGTGGGGGCAATGGCGGGGCGGAATTGATTTTCCGCCCCGCTAAATTCTCGAGCTGAAACGAGTTAACGTTACCTCGCGGTGTTCGCGAGTGCAGCAAAACGCCTGAAATATTCCAGTCAGTTTGACCGGATTTCAACAGGAGCTGCATTCATGGCGAAACGAGTACCATCGTACCGGCACAACAAAACCAGCGGCAGGGCAGTCGTCACCATTAACGGTCGCGACATTTATCTTGGCCCCTATGGTTCAATCGAGAGTCATGAAGCCTACGGGCGAGTGATCGCTCAACATTCTTCTGGCGCAACCGTCAGGGCAATCGCCAGCCCTACGATGGGGATCACGATCGCCGAGGTTGTATTGGCTTTCATGAAACACGCCGAAAAGCACTATCGGAAGGATGGCGAGCAAACCGCCGAATACGCTTCTTTTCAATCGGCTCTTCGTCCCTTGGTCGAACTTTACGGAATGACGGAAGCTTGGCGACGGACAAGATCCGAAGACGAGGACATTGGATTCTCTGCGCCAAAGCTTCGAGCAGTGCGAGACAAGATGATCGAGCTTGGCTGGTCACGCCGGTACATCAACAAGAGCGTAGGCCGCATTCGGCAAGTCTTCAAATTTGCCGTTTCGCACGATCTCGTCGGCCCCGAAGTTCTTGAAAAGCTGAAAACACTGGAACCCCTGCTCGAAGGTCGGTGTGATGCCGTCGAACTGCCACCGAGAGTCGCCGTTCCGATCGAGCACATTGAAGCCGTGCGAGCCAAGGTGAACGTCCGTACGCGGGACATGATCGACCTTTGCTTACTGACCGGGGCTCGACCTGGGGAGCTGGTCTCGCTCACGACGGCAATGATCGACGCAACCGGCGACGTCTGGTCGGCAACACTTGCGGACCACAAGATGCGTCACAAGGGGAAAACTCGCGTACTGGCCTTCGGTCCAAAGGCGAAACTGATCCTCAAAAAGTACCTTCGATCAAATACGTCGGCAAAGCTGTTCCCAGTCCGTCGCGACTCGTTCTCGAAAACGATCGTGTACTGGTGCACGAAACTTGAGTTGCCAAAATTCACGGGGCACTGGCTGCGGCACAACTGCGCGACGAACATCCGTGAGCTTGGCGATCTAGATGACGCCCAGGCGATCCTGGGGCACAGCGATCAGCGGACAACTCAAATCTACGCTCACGTGAAAGATACCAGAGCGTTGAATGTTGCCCGCCAGCACGGCTAACGGCATTCTGATCGTTGGAAATTCAACTCGGATAGACCGGCCAGTCGACAAACGGGAAACCTGAACCCGCTTCCGAGTTGTTTTTAAATTCAGGCATCGGCAAGCAGGAGCCGACGACGTGGAAGCAGAAAACCTAAATCCTTGGGGTGACGTTCATGTCGTCCCCCTGCCGATTCCCAAGATTGGGTTAGAGCCGTTTTTTAGCCCTGATTCCAATATGGAGAGTTTTTCGCCCGACAGAACTGTGCCAGAACTTCTGGAATGGCTTTGGGGCGAAATCGCCTCCATTGAATGGCTGGATCGTTCTGATGAGTTGGACGATTGCACGTATTGGCTTGGCGAAGTCGCAGTTGAGGAGCCATGGAGAGACCTTTGTGGACTTCAAATCGCTGCGGCGAAGTCAAAGTTCTTCGAAGAAATGATGGCTTCACTCCTCGCCAACGACTTTTGGGCGAAGAAGAGAACAGAACCATCAGTGTCGATCATGAAAGAATTGACCAAGCATAGACTCTATTGGATTGCAAAGATCGCCAACCAAAACTGTCGAGTTTTGATAGAAGATGCTTGGACCATCGGAGCAGTGGAAAGCGGCGTACTCGACGTCAGGGAGTTAGGTGACGACGAGACAGAATCCACAAAAGCTCTTAAGGAGAGGCTTTCGGAATTCGTTCGAATCGTTGAGCCGACTGTTGAGCTGTTTTTTGCTTCGCTTCGAGCAAACAACCTGCTTGACGCTCCAGAAGATCGCCCCAAGCGGAAGCCACGGCCACGACCAACGGCTCAACGGAATAGTGAGTTTCTGCGTCTTCACGAAACCGGATTGGACGACTCTGCGATCGCCCAGAAATGGAACTCACAGCACAACGATACCGTATCAAAAGAAACCGTACGTCAGAGCATCTCTCGGGAAAGAAAACGAGTTTCAGGTGAAAAACCTAATCCGTGACATCTTGTGACACATAACCTTAATGTCACCAATTGGGGCCAATGATCTCTTAATGTCTGATCCTGTCGCGTGCGGAAGTATTCCAACGCAAATCACAATGACAGGAGGCAGACATGGCGATTGACACAGAAATTGAAGCATTGATTCCGCTGAAGGATTGCACAGATTGCTTTCCCGGCCGGAAAAAAGTCCACAAGGCCACAATCTACCGATGGGCCGATCGTGGCGCGAACGGCGTACGGCTTGAAACTACAAAAGTGGCGGGCCAGCGTTATACGAGCCGCCAAGCCATAAGCCGTTGGGTTGCCGCTCAGAACAAATCCGAGCAACCCGCAGCGATTTCGCCTGCTCAACGTCAGCGGCAATCTGAGGCCGCGCGCGTAGTGCTCGCTCAACACGGTATCTAACCGCGACGTTCTCTCACCAGCCCAGCCCGATCGACGGCGTTGCCTGGGCTAACTCTCTTGACCGTCGCCTATTTTCACAAAGGACTGTGACGAATGATTATCGATCGAATTGCATTTCCGGCTATGCCCGAAGGACTGCCTGAGCATGTCGTGAAGATTTTTGACGACATCAAACCCAAGGACGATTCGCGAGTCCGAGGCTGTGAAGAGGTCAATGCGAAAACTGAAGTTCTCAGCGGAGAAAAATACGACAGCGCCAACTTTGAATCGGACGGTTTAAAGCTTCAAAAAAGGAGTCGTGAGTTGCTTTGCCAGATCGAGCCGATCTGCGATTCGATCGAGCATTTCATCGAAACCGAACTGAAGCATGCCCTCCACGAAATGTACCAAAAGGCAATCGAAGACACCGATGCCGCAAAGGCAAAGGTTCATCAGGGGCTTCTTGATCTCGGGTTTATCGCCCCAGAAGACGGGGATCGTGGCAGTTACATCCCAGGAATGATCATTCGCCACGTCTCTGTCCGCGAAGGCAACGAGCGGGCCGAAGCACTTCGGGAAATTACCACGTCTCTCGCCGAGGTGCTTCGGAACAACCGAGAACTTGTGAATACCGTCAGGCAACGACTTGAAGCATACAAGCAGAAGGTTCTAGCGGCGATCTGATTCGCCCGCCAGTTTGGTCTATCTCTCCCATACGCGGCCGTGGGGGGTGCCTCACGGCCTTTTTTAACAGCCAATTTCAAGGATGAACCACGTTATGTCAGTTTGTATTCGCCTCCGCATTCCAGAGCCACGTGAAGTTCAGATCGATTTCGAAGGCGGACCAATCACGATCGTTCTGCGTCCGCTGACGCTCGACGATCGGCTCTTAAAAGATGGATTTCTGGCTTCGCTGGGCTATATGCACGACGAGAAATCCAGAATGAATGCAACGGTTAATGATCTGAGTCGCCGACTCGACTGCATCAAAGACTGGAATGGCATTGAGGACGAAACCGGCAAGCCCGTCGCGTTCTCAATGGACAACCTGAAGTTGTTCATGGCCCAAAATCCGAAGGCGATCGATCCCGTCTATCAGGCGATCAATGAGCACTACACCCGAAGCCCTGAAAACGTGAAGCCAGCCCCCGCGCCTGCGCCAGCAAGTGAAGCCCCGGCCACCCAAGCGGTCTGACCGGTTCGTGTTAATCGGGTTTGCAGAATTCTGCCAACCCGATTTCGTGCCTCTAACAGCTTTTCAGGTTTAACGACCTCGATCCCACCACGGTCGTGTGTTCTGCAAGGCCGTAAATTCAATCTCCCTTTTTTGAGGAAACCTCGCCGTGTCAAAGAGCATCTACACTTCGATGATGAAGACCGCTGATTCAATCCTTTCGAAGAATCCCGGCAAATTGGGGTCGCTTCGATTGGCTCGCGACGAGTTCGGCCGGGCTTACCACCCGGCAACGATGAACTTTGCTCGCGGACCGAGTCCAGCGGTCAAGCAGGCAGCGGCCCGCTTGCTTAACGAAATCTTGGCCGTACCTGAGTGCCAGGCTTAACGGTCAGCAAGTGGAGCAACGCCTAGTTGCTCCACTTTTTATCCTCGCATGCAAGGACGCATCACACATGACGCTGGAAACCGCAGTCTCTGACCTTCGCTCGAAACTCGTTGCTCGCATATCGGAGGG
Source organism: Schlesneria paludicola DSM 18645 (assembly GCF_000255655.1). NCBI lineage: Bacteria > Pseudomonadati > Planctomycetota > Planctomycetia > Planctomycetales > Planctomycetaceae > Schlesneria > Schlesneria paludicola. The sequence continues at coordinate 1,351,973 of NZ_JH636435.1, forward strand.
CGAAAATCTCCGTCGCCTATCCAAGCGCAACGGATTGGATCAGTCCGCCGTAACGAACGATCTCGACAGGCTTCGAACTGGATTGAGCAACCTCGACTCCCTGACTTTCAAGTGTTCCCGGACGTTTGGCCAAAGTCCGAACGAGAAAGCCAATCACGAAAAGCTGCGTACGCTCGTCGGGGATTTGAAGCGGCTCGTTTCGTAGGATCGGGAAGTGAACCTGATCGGGCTTTGCGTCCGGTCAGGTTTTTTGGAGGTAAAAGTCGAAAATGGCGAAACGGTTCCATTCACATAAGAATGACGCCGCTCGGCGGGCTAAGACTGAACGACTGGCCACAAAATTCGTTGAACTCAACCGGCTCTCCCTGGGTGATCCTCGCCGGAAACGAATTGAAGAAGATATTCGACAAATTAAACAACAGCGATCATCTCTCAAATTCTCCCGATTCAATGCCAGCCTGGGCCGGTTCACTCGCGAGTCTGCCAATTCTTCCCGCCGCGAGATGACTTCACTGGATTTTCGCGGCAGCGGTCCGGCCGCATGACCGCCTACCCATAAAAACAACAGCCCCGTTCGCTGCTATCCCGCCAAGGTGGAGCGAACGGGGTCGAAAGGTTTCTTCTGAAATGACTGTATCAAACACTTCGCTATTGGTCAATAAGAATTTCGAGTCAAACTGCAAGTTTGACGACATTTGTAGTAATACGGTTTTCGCAGATCAGGACGAGTTGGAGCGAGAAATTGAACTCCGCAATTCGCCCGGCCACTGTGCGTTCTATGCAGATAATTACGATCACGGCAATCCGGAAGCCGAGAAGGCTTACCGAGTGGCGTTCGAGCGATCTGCAGCCGAAACACTGCTTATCTTCAAAAGCTCGTCGCTTGAGCCGTTCGACGTCGCCAGTGAGATTTACGACTTGGAGCAGGCAGCGAAGACCGCTCGTGCCCAGGCTCGCGAAAAAGCCAGCGTCGGCAGTCACTTCGGAATTTATGTAGATGGTCACGAAGTCGAAGCCGCCCGGACGCGTGGCGCTCACCACGGGCTTATCAGCGGAATCGTTTTGTTTGAACTGGCTGAATCAATCGCTTGCGGGACTTCGCCCAAGCGAGAGCTTGCGGACCAAGAGTTCGACGCCAAGCAAGCCGGAATTCTTACGTTCATCCGCCAACATGTTCCCGCGTTCCAATCTTGGGTCGAAAGCCTCCGGGATTGGGTGAACGCAGATTGTAGCCAACCCGTCTTCAAGGATTTTTATCTTGTGGAAACCGAGCAGGAAGCCGCTACGTCTGAGCCAATCCAATCATCGCCAACCGTTGCCAAAACCAAGCCCGCTTTCAAATCGGTTTTCGGTGTCAGCCTCGATCAGATTTGGAATCCTGGCGGACTGATGCAGGAAATCATTGATTTCAACCTTCGAACGGCCCCGCGCCGACAGCCTGAACTTGCCCTTGGCGGTGCCTTAACGTTCGTCGCCACGATCACCGGCCAGAAGGTGAGAGATTCCAGCGGCATCTGCCCAAACATCTACGTTGTCGGGGTTGGGGCGAGCGGCTGCGGGAAAGAACAGAGTAGGCGCATCAACAAGCAATTGCTGCTTTCTGTTGGTGCAGACGAAATGGCAAAGGACTCGCTTGCGTCGTCATCTGGCCTACATTCGGCTTTGGCTCAACGTCCATCGCTTATTCTTCAGATCGACGAATTCGGCCGTTTCATGGCGACCCTTGGGAATCCGGGCAACTCCCCGCACCTGTCGCAGATTGTCGACGTCTTGCTTAAGCTGTACAGTCAGGCTGATTCGGTATACACGGCCCCTTGCTACAGTGATCCAAAGAAGAACGTTCGAATCCTCTTTCCGAATTGCGTTCTATTCGCAACCACCGTGCCCGGGTCGTTCTTCAGTTCTCTGACACGCGAAGCCCTATCAGATGGCTTCATAAGCCGCGTCTTGATCATTGAAGTCTCAGACAACGATCCAGATTCGCAGGAACCCGAGTTTGCCGACGTACCCGAACCACTGCGGGAAGCTGTCGGTTGGTGGATCAATCACGTTCCATGCGACGAGGGAAAGCTCCCAGCAGCCCGCAAGCTGGTGATCAGCCCCGAGGCCCGAGAGGCATACACTCAACTCGACTCGATCGTCCGGGCGAACAGGCGAATCGAGGAATCCCGTGGCACACAAATATGGGTTAGGTGTGTCGAGAACGCCAAGAAGCTGGCGCTCATTCAGCAGTGTTCTCGCGATCGTGAATCCGCTGCCATCACTGGTGAGTCTGCCCGTTGGGGTTGTGAACTCTCATTGATGCTGACCGCACGCATCGAGCAACTGGCAAACGACCATGTCGCTGATGGTGCATTCGATGCACGCGGTCAGAAGGTGATGAGATTCATTCGTGCAGCAGGGGCTGAAGGTAGGACACGATCCGAATTGAGTCGCCATATTCGCAACTCGTCGAAGAGAGAACTCGACGAAACCTTGGCCAAGCTGATCGAAATGGAACAACTGACGTCGGAATTGTACCAGCCCGTCAGAGGGCCGAAGAGCATCCGGTTCATGGCCATCGCCGAATAACTACTCCAACTGTTGCAACTATTGCACTATTGCACCCACCTCTCAATGCATAAGGGAGGAGAGCGTGGGCAGGCTGAAGACCGGGTGCAATAGTTGGAGTAGTAATAGAGAGAGTTCTTAAATAATCCTATTTTTGTAGAGTATTCCAGTGATTGAAACTACTCCAAATCACATCGCAACTGTTGCGGAACAGTTGCGGCAGAGTGTCGTCGGTTGGTTGATCAGCGACCTCATGGCGACGATTGCCGGGTCGGCAACGGGTCCTCCCGAGGGATTGAAAGGAGCCTACATACGGTATAGGTGCGGTGCGCAACACACTTTAGTTATTTAGCACGATGTTAAACTGGGTGGTTTATCGGCCAGTCAAAAAAGCCAAGCAAGTGTGTTTGATCACGCACCCAACACGTAAGTGGGTACCAACCATCTCGCTGGAAGAACCTGCCGAACTGGCGAACGACGAAAAAACCACCCGTCCGGATGTTCCGGACGGCAATCTCTCCCACCAAACGCGAAAGGATTCGCAATGGCGACCATGACCTTGAATCTCGATGACCAAGTCTCGAACGGCTTGGACCTGATCAACCAGCATCTCGAAGAGATGGCGATTGAAGCGGAGCAATCCGCCAAGTCCGTCAATGTTCTCAATCAGTCGTTCACCGAACAAACGATTGTGCTGAACGAAGCCAGCACGAATTTCGCCGATCTTGGCAAGACTGCCATAACCACGTTCGGCGAAGTGTCGAAAGCTGCGATTCAAGAGGGCGCTTCGGTTGCACGATGGGCAATCGGCGGAACCGTGGCGATCAGCGGGCTGAAGGCCGCTTTCGGTGAAGCTGCTGAAGCTTCGAACGGCTTCTACGGCCTAGCTGCTGGCGCGGCAGCCGGATACATGGCATCGGCCGCGTCTGATACCGCCAAATTTGTCGCCCTGCAGGCAGCCAAAAAGGCTGCACTGTTCGGTGTCGAACAGGCCGCAATCGCCACCGGCAGCGCGACCCTTGGCGCGGCTGCCACCGCAGGCCCGTACGTTCTAGCTGGTATCGCTGCCTGGAAGGGCTTTGAGCTCGTGTTGGACAACACCGGCAAGAAGTTCGAGGGATTCACCGAGGACGTGACAAATCAGACATCGGAACAGGCTGCGGCGTTCGACAAGTTCATTGCCGAAGCGGAACGCCTGGGCATGACTCTCGACGAACTTGCAACGTCGCGGGGGGTTCAGGACGTTAACAAATACCTTGAAGAAACCTTCGGTGTGAAGACGGTCGAGAAGTATTCGAGCAATCTCGATCGTTTGAGTTCCGCGTTTGGCGATCTCGGATCAACGGTTTCTCTCAACATGGGTGAATCCGGCGAAGCGATCGGGGCGCTGATCGACTTGATTCCTGATTTGTCGACCGGGCTGGGGAAGATGTTCGACGAATCGGTGACGGCTTCCGCCACGTATTTGACAGATAGCGTCAACAGTCTGAACAAAGCTCTTGATGATGGGGTGATTTCCGCCCGCGCCTTGGCTGTCCAGATGTCTGGCGGGAGCTATCAAGCATACGTTGACGAGATCCTTGCAATCCGTGAGCTAAAGGAAGTCCATGCGGGGCTGGAAGCCATGCGGGAACGGCAAGCCCCAGGATTTGAACGATTGCGATCGATCCAACAGCAAATGGCGGACGAGGCTCGCGACCGTGAAGAAAAGGAGCGTGTCGCGTCCATCAAAACGATTGAGGGGATCAACAACGAGATTCTGGCCCTCCAAAAGAAGGGTGGCGAGCTGGCTCGAACGGACTGGGCAGTCAAGAAAATCGACCCAGAGAAGGCCACGAAGGCGGAAATTGAAAACAACCAACGGGCGCTGAAGGCGGCTGAAGAGTCAGCGCAGGCGCACGCGGCAGCAATGAAGGCCGTTGAAGACCGGAAGCGGGCTGTCATCAAGGAAACCGAGGAAGCCGAAAAGAAGGCTCACGAGGGACGTCAGAAGCGTTACGCCGAATTGGTCAAGGCTGAAGAGAATCGCGTTGCCCAAATGCAGAAGGTCATGGACGCAGAGCGGAAACGGGCTGATTCCTACAACAAGTTCGCCGAAGCCTTGGGACACCAAAAGCAGGATCAGGCTGCAGAACGGCAGATCACACTGGCCAAAGAGGAACTGGCGATCGCAAAACAGATTGCCGCTGAGAAAATGCGGTCTGGTGGTGCGAAGGAACCCGCCATCAAAGCCGAGATGGCGGCGATGGATAAGGAGTTTGCCGGGCGTCTCCACGACGAGAAACTGCGTCAGATCGACGTCGAGACGAAACGGAAGCTGGACGCGATCCAGAAAGAGCGAGTTGAAAACGACCGATCTAAGGCCAGCGCCACGGATAAGGCGGTCGCCGACGCCAAACTGTTGAGTGACGCTGACAAGATTCGGTTCGACCGCGAAAAGTCTCGCATGGCCGAGAATGGCAAATTCCAGCGTGACACGATTGAAGCCAACTCCGCGAAGTATCGTGAGGCTCAGGCTGAAATGTTCCGCGCTGAACAGGAACGCCACGACAAAGCGAAGGCCCTCGAACAAGGGGCGTTGTCTCAGGCGTTCGATCCGAAGGCCATGATGGCGAACACCAATCAGCAAGACGTTTTGAAGGCAATGCAGAAGGCCCGCGCCTCGAAGGCGATGGACGCCCAGGCGGATAAAGACGTAGACCTGATTAATCAGATGCACGAAGGCGGGGGGCCAGAATCGCCTGCCGAGAGACGGGCTCGCCAAACGTACGAACGAAATCAGAAGGTTGCCGAGTCGAAGGCTCGCCGGTCTGTCGTGAACGATTTTGAGAACGGAAATCTCAATCAGGGCGAAGTTGAGCAGGCACAAGCGAAAGTCGCGTCAGCGACACTTCAGCAGTTCGGGCAACAGTCAGGCGTCAATCAGTCGATGGTCGCGTCAATGATTGAGACGTTCAAGACGATGGAACAACAGCAGCAAGCCCTGGCAGGCGTTCAACAGGTCGTGCAACAGATCATGGCGGCTCAGAAGGGCCAAAAAGCTGCGGCAACGAAATCCGCTCAGAACACTCAAAACCAATTGGGGATGATTGGCCAGTAGCGGCTGGCTGGCGGTTGGACCGGGTTTGATGAATTCGTCAAACCCGGTTTTCTGGAACTGGCGTTCTCACCCGTGGCTTGCTGAGGAGCAGGTAGGCGGATAACGCGGTCAGCGGGAGGACGATCGACCAATACGGAATCATTGCCTCTTCATTCCCGTTCTCATCTGTATACATCTTAATCTCTGATGCTGGATACTCGAAGAAATCAATGATAGATCGACTTGGAAGAAGCTTCTCGGGCTGCCAGTACACCCCGTACTGACGGTTCGGAATTTCCTGTGAGCTCGGGTAAACCAGACTGAATCGACCGCCAGCAGCGAACTGAAGCTTCTGGCAGCCTGAAACGACAATTAGGTTTGTTTTTTTTCCATTCAGATAGATGAGATCGAGGTTTCCTAAACTCCTTGTCCACGCCGCCGCAAACAAGCACGCCATCAGCAGCGTCAAGACGCCCAGCTTGCGTTTCCAGCCACTGAAGAATTCGCGCATGGTCTGGCTCGTGGACAATTCGTGACGTTTCGTCTGTATTCTGGCAGCCCTCAGGGTGAGGGGCAAGGGTAACTGGTTTTTCGCCAGATTCGGCTACGACTGCGGACCAGACTTGAGCACGGGCCTCGTCGTCGTCATCACAGCGGGCGATTGCGTGAGCCTGGGACTCAGTTGATGGCAGTTTGGAAACAATTGTTTCCAAACTATGTGGCTTCAATTGGGCTTTTTCGTCCACATTTTCTTGATTGCTGCGGCTTCTCTGGTTGGTAATTGTGCAATCTTTCCAGCGGATTTTAATCCAAATTGCTGGAGAATGCGTTCTAGTATTGGACGTTCAACCTTACGCATGGATTGCACTATGTCTGACTGGATGCCTGACCTCAACTTCCTGTCGCTTATCCTGTCTGCTGTCGCGCTTTGGATTGCATGGCTCGCCTATCGAGTAACGGCAACCGTCTGGATTCAAGCGATAGGGTTTGATGGGGCAGGCAGATGGAACCATACTGAAAATGGAGGCAAGCTATTTCATTGTTTTGACGTGATTCTTCGAAACCGAGGTTTGGCTGTTCACGGCCTGAAAGTGAATTTGCTGTTTGAGGCAGACGATACAGAGTATTCATTTCAGCTGTCGCAAGTCGAATACCGCAAGCGAGAGGTAATCGTGAAGGACAATGGCCCATTCGAATCGGGAATGATTGCCGTCTTCTCACTCAAGTCCCATTTTTACGAGCAAGCATTGGCCACGGCCGTGAAAAGTATGGCGGGAATGATGTCTAGCAGGTTTCGGCTCGGGATTTATTCTCAGGATTACCTAATCGCAGAGATTCCGCTTTGGGTTCGATTCGGCACGTTGAAGAATTCGTGGAATTACATAGCCTGGAGGCTTGAGAAGTGGATCGGGCGCGAAGGCGTCATCCCCATATTCAAAAGCCCGGCAGCAAAGCATATTTGTGACTTCGTCGAGGCGATGCGATCTTCTTCCCACCTACCGCCATCCCGCGAACCGTTGACAACGCCCATGGACTACGGCAAGAATGTCGGTCCTAAATGATCTGCCGGTATCTACAACCACCGGCGACAACTACGAACCCTAAATCATCTACGAAAGAAAAAGTCCGTCGCTCTGCAACTGTGCACATAACCGCGAGGCGTGCGGGCGGTTCGTAGCCGCCTAGGGTCAGTCGTGGAGCGACGGGCTTCCTTTTCATCCCCACTCTCGGGATGAAAGAAAGGTGCATCCCCATGCACGTATCTCTGAATCTGCACGCGCAGACAGCACCGTTGGCGATTCATTCGCCTGACCTGGCAGTCGATGAACTGCGGATTTTCGTACCGGACGATGACGACGACCGGATTCATGAACTCGCGAATCTGAAAGGGGGGATGCAAAAGTCTCCCGGCTACCTGCCGACCCCGCTTCAGATTGCGGAAGAGTGTCGAGCGATTCAGTCCGGCTGGTGTGAGGACGAACGATTCTGGCGAGCGAATGGCAACCTGTACCGTGCTGAGCGGGCAAGCCAAAAGTACGCAAGGAAGCTGGCAGCGGCGAAAGGCGGTTGACCCATGGCGGAAACCGTCCCGCGAATTCCCGCCATTCTGATCATCTGGCAACGACCAGATGGCGAGCCGTTCGACGCTGATGCGCGAATCGACGTCACGATCACCCAAAAAGGACGTGACTACCTGAATCTACACCGATCAAAACTCACACGTTCAACGAAGGTCACTCGTTATGAAAAACAAACCAATCTGTGTTCATCCAAGCGATAAATCCATGTCCGAATGCTACGGCTGGTTCCGCGAAACCTTGCAGGCACTCCCCACCGGCTGGATTGCTGGCGGAAGTCTTCGCGACTACTTCCAGCGGAAGCCCTGCAACAGCGATGTGGACGTTTTCTTCCGCAATCCAGACGATCTCGCCGAGGGAATCTGGACCATCGAACGAACCAACTCCACGAGGATCTATGACAAACCGAACATCCGTGGATACATGTTCAAGGGGCAGCATATCCAGTTGATCAAGAACCGGTTCTTCGACGGTCCAGAGGAAACGATCGCCGAGTTTGACTTCACGGTCTGCTGCGCGGCGATCGACCAATCAGGGCTCGTCTACGTGCACGAGGATTTCTTCGAAGACTTGGCAGCAAACCGGCTTTCGATCAACCAGCTTGACTATCCCCTGGGAACGCTTGCCCGGTTGCCGAGGTACATCGGAAAGGGGTTTCAGCCGTGCAAGGGAACCCTGCTGAAGCTGGCGAAGGCCATGCAATCCGTCGACTTCGCAAACCCCGTCGAGAACGAACTTCAGTTCTACTCGCATGGCGGGCAACGGTTCGGTCGTTTTGAGGCTGTTGACTCAGCACCCAAGCGACAGCTGGTCGCGGCCATGAGCCACGAAGCGCCATATCCTTGGTTCTAGGCATCCATGTAAATTCGCATTGTGTTTCGCTGAATCGATTGCGATCGTTTCCGCCCCGCCCGTTCATTATGGCGGGGCGTTTTCGTTGCTGGAATTTCGGAGACAGGTTTTCGCGGATGACAACCGTTAGCTCCAAAGCGCAATATACGGCACTTCCGTAAACCTAAAAACTTGAGCAACCGAGACATCAGAATGGCCGAAAAGACTGCTGAGAAACCGCATGCTCCTCTGTTGACTCTTGATCTTGGGGAAAATGGCGGAGTCAACGAATTCTTTTCAATCAAAGAGATGTACGAATGGATCGATCGAGAGTGCAATGTTTGGGTGTTTGTCAATGATCAATCTGGCCCGAACAAGCAGCGCACGGATGGGTTGCAGAATCTTCGAGAAGTGAAGCTTGAGATGGATCGAAGGGCGAATCAGTGGTCGAATAGTGGTGATTCAACCGAAACGGTGAGTACTCGTTTAATTGAGCAGTTCAAAAGCAAGATCGTCGAATACTACGTTACCAAGCGGCTTTACTCTCATTCGCGAGGCCGATTTGGTGTGTTTATCCTCGACATGAAAGATCAAGACCAAGAGCAAGCGATGTGGCTTTGGTGGATTTGGCATCGTCCTGGGCAGATAAGTACTGATTCTAGCGGAGTGCTTCGGCCTCAGATGTTGACCGCAGCGTTCAGGGGCGTCGAGTTTTTGACAGGTTTTAAATCATCGGCTGCCGAGAAAAAGGCGATGAAGTCCCTACAAGCTGAGTGGAGGAAAATCCTCGGGGACGAGCATCGTGTTTTTCAAGAACAGCGTGATCTCGCTACGGCCCTGGCGCGAGAGTCAGCCGAACATATTGCGAATCTTAAGTCGCAAATGGCGGAGGCGGCCAAAGAACACGAAGAGATGGTTCAGGGTCATGCGGACGAGATGGAATCGATCCAGAAGAAATTTCAAGACGAACTGGCAGTTCGATCCGCAGTTGAGTTTTGGAATAGTCGGGCAGGGCATCACCGAGGGAAGTCAAATTTATGGGGCAAAGTTGCCCTCGTTTATGCTGCAGCAGCTTTCATCCTTCTCCCATGGTTGCAGTACATGATGAGTGGGATACCGACGGAAGTGAAGCTGCTCATTAAAAGCGGAGACATTGACGCTGCGGGAGTTTCGACGCTGCTCACGCATTCAACAGTCACATCGGCGATTCGTTTTGTTGTGATGGCAATGATTGCCGCGTGGCCACTTCGCCTTTTCGTGAGAAATTACCTTAGCCATTCCCACCTAGAAGCTGATGCGATGGAAAGAGAGATAGTTGTCAGGACTTACTTGGCGCTTCTGAATGACCCCGACTTGGTGGGCAAAGAAGACCTCAAAGAGCAAATACTTCCGCACGCGCTGCAAAACATTTTCCGGCACACGTCGGACGGAATAGTGAAAGATGACGGAATCCCGTGGCAGTCGATTAGCGAGGCATTTGGCAAGAAGAGCAGTTCCAGCGGTTCAGGCGGTATATCCTGACCTGTGCTCGCCACTGCTGCGCGATGACCGGATTCTGACCGGATTTTCCCCGGAATACTGTCGAAAGACGCTGTTTTATGCGCCGACTTGCGTTCGTTTGCGAATGCGTTATCATCCTGAAAAGCCTATTAAATAGGTCGTTTTGCGAAATCAGCGTGTTTTTCGAATTGGCTTCGAGCCCTAGTGGGGGCAAATTGACCGCTCAGTCGAATCGACTGAGCGGTTTTTTCATTGGCAGCAATGACTTGCATCGTTGGCCGGTATCCGGCAGTGCTGCAAAGGTCGCGGCGAGAATTCGGCTGGTGAGGGATCGGAAAACGATCGCCTTATTCTGAGCCCTGTTTTGAAACGGCCGTTGGAAGCGTCTGTCGGCGAATCGAAAATAGGATCGCGGGGATGGCTCCGATGATCGCAATTGGCCAGAAACTGCGTTCAGTGGTGCTGGCTTCCAGGAACGTTGCCAAGTCGATCAGCCATCCGAGCAGCGGCGCGAGAATCAGAGTCGCCAGCGAGGCCGCTTGCGATTCGATGGAGAGCAGGGTCGCACCGATGCTTGGATCAGAATGAGCATCGAAGCGGCTGATGACCATCGGACGCCAGATGTTTTGCGCGCAGGCGAGCAGCACGAAGATGGGGATTACGATCCAGGAGGCTTGGCAATAAAGCGCGGGCAAGAGCACGATGTAGGCCAGCGCGACAAATTGCCAAACCCGCAGAGAAGCCCGTTCGTCACCTCCGAACCATCGGGACACACGATGTGCGTTCCGTGATGAGGCGCTTGCGAGTAAATGCAGGAAGAAATAGACCAAGCCGATCAGCAGTGCCGACCGCTGCTTGTCTCCAAAACTTAAGAACAACGGCAGCGAGAGTGCTGTCATTTTCAGTACTGGCTGCAAGTAATCTTTGACAGCTTCATAGACGCCCTGAAATCCCATCGTCTCGGCGGTCAGCTGCCGCAGCGCCGGATGGTGCAGTGATTCGCGAGCCACTTGCCACATGTGCCATGCGACCGCCCTCAGTGACACCTTCTGTTTCGGCACCGTATCGAGATACGCAGGGTACGTCGCCAGATTAATCAGGTTCAGCACATAAGGGATGATCGCAAAGTAAATAATCATTCGGTAATTGGAGGTGGCAAAAACCAATCCGGCACCGATCAGGACTGACACGGCCGAACCAATCTTCGACCACGACCGCGTGTAACCGTAAATACGTGTCCGTTCGTTCTCGCGTCCTTGAGCGCGCAACCAATCCAGGATCATCGCCTTGTGGATGCCACCTCGAAATGCATCGGCACCACCACACATTGCGACTCCACACAGTAGCTGCCAATATTGGGTACCTGTGGCGAGCACGAGAAACGAAAGGATGTAGATGACAAATGACGCGATCATGCAGCGACGACGACCATAAAGGTCAGCAAGGGCGCCGGTCGGAATTTCCATCATGTTCGAGACAGCCGCGCCGACTCCCATCGCGATCCCGATCTCGAAGAAGTGCAGCCCCTGTTCCAGGAAGAACAGGACGATGAACGGCTCGAAATAGGTTTGATTTTTGAGGAAACCGTAGAGCGAAAAGCGGAACAGCATCACGGATGGTCGGTCAGAAAAAAAGCACGGTATCACGCAAACGTCGAAAGCATCGTGAGGGACCGACGCCGATCGTTTCCAGGCAAAACTCGGGGACGTGTTCAGGGCCTCTGCCTCGGTCGTCGTCCCCAATAAACGGCTTATACAACTTGCGTCGCGGCCGGAATAGTCGCTCGCCACCAAAAGTCGGACTGACGTCCCGTCGAGAGTGAAATACATGCTCGGTCGGAGTCGCGAGGTTGCGTTGACGGAGCCCCGGCCCAGCACTTGCGTCGCCTTCAAGCTCCACTCTTGGTGAGCAGCCATCGAACGTGAGCCAAGTTTCTCTTTTCGGACTGAGGTGTCGTTGATACGAGTGATCGAATGTTCTTCAGATTGGCGATACAATTTGCCGTAGACGCTGACGATCTATTTCAAGAGAAAACGGCTTTTCAGGTTCGCTTGATTCGAGATGAGATTGGTGTTGTCCGCTTGCGAAGGACTCGACGTTCCGCGGACCACAGAACGGAACCACTCTCCCTCATCGGTCAGCGTAAAGATCAAGGAAGCTTGCGAATGACTGCGGTGGTCGGGACACAGACTCGTGAGGTTGTCGTTTGCTTGGATGAACTCAAACTTGCGCATCTCAACCCCCGCAATGAAACGCCATTGTTTGCGGCAGGGCTTGGGTTCGCACGAGAGACCTCGGGGCCCATCGCGACGACGTTTCTCGATGCTTTGCCCAAGGAATGGACGGCTGGCCATCTCGTCATCGATTCAACGCTTGTCTGGCTCCGCCCGGGTTTTCGGCAGGGGCACGTGTACTGGTGTCATGAACCGTTTCCAGGACGTATTGACGGTGCACCAGCACAATCAAATGCCCAGCGCGAGGCTGAGCATATCGCCTGTTGTTTTGGCCCTTCAGGGATTGAGTTTCTGGAAGGGAAAGCAGCAGAAGCCGAATACGCCGTTGAACCGCAATCCATGAATCTGATCCGTGAGCGGCATTCTCGGCTTCAAGCGGAAATTGACGCAAAGCGTTTGACAGTCCATTCCGTGCCAGCATACACGATGTATCGCTATCCCTGGGGTTCTTTTCACCGACACAGCGCAGCGACTGCGAGCGGTTTCCAGTTCTGGATTCGCGCCACGCGAAACGACAATCGACCTCTCGTCAACGGTATCCGCAATGCGACCAACTTGTGAGACTTGTGATGATTTTTCAGTCGCGTTTTGAAACGATTGCGATTGCCCCCGAATTTCCGCAGCACATCATCGCTGAGGAACGCAATCTCTTTCAAGCCTCTCGAGACACAGCACTACGGCTCGGTGGCCCCGCCACAAAGGCCTTTGTTAAATTACTGCCCGAATCGTGGCAAGAAGACCCGCGATTGACGATTCGATCCAAGCTCGCCTGGCTTCGCAAAGATTGGTATCCGCTCCATCAATTGCTCGGCTGGCACTCCGATCTTGTTCCAGGCCGCGCCGACGGCAGCGGTCCCGATTATCAGAATTGCGATGAAAGCGTGCGCAAGCTCGAAACGATCATTTGTGTATTCGGCGATGTCTCGTTAACCGAATATATCACGGGCGAAGTTGAACTGCCCGATTATCCCTTAGGGCATCCTCAACAGGTTCTGTACAACTTGGCGATCGAACGAATGGTTGCGAACGGTAAGCTACAACGTTCTCGGTTGCGGCCTGGCGAACTCGTGAAGATGAGATTTGGCTCATTTCATCGCGATGCGCCAGCACACGCAGAAGGGTGGCGCCTGATGTTACGCGCTGTACGGCGTTTAGAGGAACAAGAATCCGTGGATGAAGATCTGTGGATGCAAATGAATAATCACTATCGCCCCGAGCTGGCGCAAGAGGTACTGGCTTATCAGCCGTACGCCCCAACGAGATCCTATTGACCCCTGGGTCCGTTGGTCACATCGGCGAACAGCCTGTTGAAGTAATGGTGACTGACTCCGACTCGATAGAAAAATGCCACGACATCATCAATGACCAAGTCGTGCCTCCCTTACTTCTACAGGCGGCTAAGGGCTGACGCTCAAGAACCAGAAACGGATCCGTGAACGATATCGCCAGAAAGGCATTTCACAGTCTTATGCCCTGACCGTTTCATCACACCGATGGCACTCCCAGACTGGGGCCTCGAACGAAAACCGTGGGATTGCCCGAACTGTCATGGGTGACCTCAGTGTCGACTTGGTAAACATCGGCCATCATTTTGGCAGTCAATACGTCGGAAGGAGTACCTGCGGCATAAATCGCGCCATCCCGTAACACCGCGATATGGTCAGCGAACCGAGCCGCCAGGTTTAAATCATGCAACGAAATGACAGTGATGACGCCACGGGACTTGGTGATTTGCTGGATTCGAGAACAGATCTCGAATTGACGGCGAAGATCGAGATTCGACGTGGGTTCATCGAGCAACAGGATCGAAGGATGACGAATCAAGGCTTGGGCAATGGCGACAAGCTGCGCCTGACCACCGCTCAATTCTTGAATCATACGATTGGCGACGCTCGTCAGCGCCATCTCTTCTAACAGCGAATGGACGCACTGAGCGTCCGTCGAAGAAATTCGCCAACTGAGATCATGTAGCCGCCCTAATAGTACCGTTTCAAAAACGGTCAGCCCCCCGCGATGGAAGCCAGCCTGAGGTAAATACCCGATGGCTTGAGAGATTTCACGCCGTGAATATTCGCGAATTGATCGCCCCATCAACGAGATATGGCCTGTTGGCGACAGGACGCCGCACAGGCATTTTAGTAAGGTCGATTTTCCCGCAGCATTGGGCCCCACCAGTCCTGTGACGCCGGGGGCAAAGGAAAGACTCACCTGATTGAGAACACGGCGGGGGCCATACTGAAACGACACGTCGGCCGCATGCAACGTCATGGCCGAGTTCTCCGCGTCCAGATCGCCATGGCTGCAAAGACAGGCGAGCCGATGGCCGCCGTCACAATTCCAATGGGAAACACGGTTCCCGGGACGACCGTCTTGCAGAGTACCGCTGCAAGCGAAACGAGCAATGCTCCGAAGCCCGCCGAGAGAACGATAAAAAAACGCTGATCTTCACCAACCGCCATTCGCGCGAGATGAGGAGCGACCAATCCAACAAACCCGATTGAACCGGTGAAGCAGACAGCAGTCGCGGTCAAGACCGAAACAACAAGGATCGTCTGCAATTTCAATTTCCCGACGTCGACCCCCAAGCTCAATGCATACTCATCACCGAGCTGAAGAGCGGTTAACTGCCACACCTTGGGCAGAATCACTGCAAACGTTCCGCACAGGACGACCGCAAGAATGGCCACTTTGTGCCATGTCGCTCCCTGAAGGCTACCGAACGTCCAGAAGATAATGGCATTGAGCGCATCATTGGTTGCCGTGTATTGAAGTAACGCGAGACCAGAACTGAAAAGAAAGTGCAAGGCGACTCCAGCCACGATCAGCGTCTCGGATGCGCCGCCCTGGGAACGTCCGATGGCAAATAGCGCCAATGAGCATCCTAGCGCAGAGATGAATGCGCCCGCTGGTATCGCAACTGTTGACGCCAGCCCCATTCGCCCCGTCCCGAAAACAATGACCAGCGCGGCTCCAAACGCGGCCGCAGCGGAAACTCCGAGGGTGTACGGGCTGGCCAGTCGGTTGTTGAGCACCGACTGCATTTGACTTCCCGCCAAGCCCAGTGCAGAGCCGACGGCAATACCCAGGATCGCAGTGGGAAGTCGAAATGACCACACGATCACCTGTTGCGTTCTGCTCACTGTCGTTGGTCGAAAGATCGTCGATGCGATTTCCTGCAGAGACAGAGCCGCGGGGCCTGTGATCAGGTCCACAACGAACGAACCGGCCGTCAGTAGTGCGACGACAATCAGGATCGACAGCCGTTTCAATCTTCGCCGACGATATTCATCGTTGAATTGGCATGCCGAAGAATCACAAGACATCAACGATCCTTTAGTTCGACCATCCAAGTGCCACTAAAGCCGATCGGCATGTATTTTTCATGAAATTCCTGCAGCCGCTGACGTGGATCGAGATCCTGAAATTGGGAAGGATAAAGCCATTTGGCGAGCTGCTGCACGGCGGCAAAACTCATGATATGGCTGCCCAGACGTGTATTCAAACCATAGACACGTCCATCCCTCACCGCGTTCAATTCGGACCAGCCGGGACGTGCCTGGTAATCCCGTAGATTGCTGCGAGCTTTCTCTGGATCGGCGGCATATCCCAGGTGCAGGCTTTCGGGAAATGCCTCCCAGCAGGCACCGGTGATCACGACGACATCTGGGTTGCGCGCCAGCAAATATTCGGGTTGAATGACGGCCATTCCGTAAGGACCGGAAAGATCCTCGGCAACATTCTGACATCGGATCTGAGCCAGAATGCTGCCCCAATTCATCCGTTGCTTTTGCAGATTGCAACCAAACGTATTGCCATATTTCCCGGGTCCAAAATTTCCCGCCTCGACGTAAATTGATGGAATCGGCCCATCCAGACGCGACAGTCGATCCTGCACAACGTTCATTTCGCGGTTCACCCATTCGATCATTTCTTGGGCTCGTTGCTGCATCCCAAAGACTTCGCCCAGCAGCGCTAGACTCTGTTGTGGATCATGGAACGGATCGTCGGAACTCAAGTACAGGACGGGCACGCCGGCCTGCGCGACTTGCTCCAGGCATTCTGTTTGGCCGATCATATAAGTGCCGCCGATCACAAGATCCGGCTGTAGCGCTAGGATCGATTCCGCGCTGACTCCTTTGCGAAGAGTATCACCGAGCATCGGAACCTCCGCCAGCCGCGGAAATCGTTCGACGAATTTCTCGTAGGCGTCGCGGTCGCTCGACTTCAGAGAAGAATCCCAGCCGACAAGCTTCTGTGGGGTTTCTTCGCCGAGCAACACGGCGACATCGTATAGGCCCATCCCGCGCATCAGAACGAAACGATTCACTTGTTCGGGAATGAGGACCTGACGCCCGGCAAGATCGATGACCTGCCTCGAACTGGTAGTCGGCGGTGGTAACGGGGTCGACGAGCGACTGATCCACCAGCCCGTAAGGCACGCGCAGAACAACAGTATCAATACACTCGCGAAAACCCTGTGCCGCATCGTCGGGCCTTATCTCAATGGCGAATCGGGACAATCAAACTCAATCGAGTGAGATGTCTTCCAGCAAATTATCTTGAGGAGAGATGTGAGCCTTCAATTTCGAACGGCGTGGGTCGGAAAATCGGCCCAAGAGTCGATCCGGTGGATCTTCAGGCATGCCGCCTTTGGTCGCGTTCATCGTCGGATCGGGCCATTCCACGGTGACCCAATAGTCGCCCTCTGGAGCACCATCGCCGGTGCGGTACGAGGTTAACTCAAAGAGGCCGTCTTCATTCACAGTTCCTGTCGGTATCACAGGCGATTTCGCACCTGCCTGGGGAGCCATCGGAAACAGGCGGACGATCGCACCCTTGGCAGGGTCACCTTTGACGATGACATATCCCTTGCTGGAGTACGTCGAAAGCCAGTCATTTCCCTGTGGTTTGTCGCTGCAACCCTGCAGGATCAGGGGCACCACCATCAGGAATACAGTCCACCATCGGATCATGCGATCTTCCAAAAATCGACATCGGTCAAACTCCGACCGTTTCACAAGATCCACGTTCAAAATTCACCGACGACGATGCCATCGCTTTTGCCAATCAAGGCGCGAAAGACCCCTTTATCAAGGTTCGCGTTCAAAAACCGAACGGAACCATCCGCCAGCGGCGACTGCATTCCACCAGTATGAAATGAGTATGCCCCACCCCAATCGTTGGAACAATTGATGACGCAAGGGCCGGCACCGTAAGTCGTCCCTTGAGCATTCCAGGCCCGCACTCGATCGTTTTGTGTGGAGGCCCACCACCCATTGAAATGCTTCTGGACGACGACAGGTAAAGTGGAATTCGTGGGACTTTTGGTGACACCGCCTTGCGAGACCAGCAAGGTCGGAAACCCGGCGCGTTCCACCAGCAACACGGTGTTCGAAAGTCCGTCCGTAACATCTTGAAATCGGGCACCTGCACGGGTCTGATCGAGCGTCCCGGAGCCATTCGCGTAGCAGAATGCGCCAAACACCTCGCTCGGCGTGAATGCCGAATCCTGAAAACTACGAGGAATCAGGTAATCCCCCGGAGCCGCCGTGAACGACGGATTGACAACCGCAGACGCAATCGGAGTTTGGATTTCAATAATGCCTTGGATCAACCCGCTTCGAGGCGTCGTCGGACAAACAAAAGCGGGAAGAATTGCGGAGACAACAGCCTGATTCAACGCATCGGAAACGCCGTTCGGCGCGCTCTGATTGAGTAGGTTGAATAGGGGAGCTTGATCCAACTGCGGCAAGAGAGAAATTCCCCAACTCATATCCCAGTGCGTCGGGGTACGCGGCGCGAACGTGATTCCGATGTCAGGAATCGGAAGCATTCCATAGTCGTTGGCGTAATTGTGCATTGCGAGCGCCAACTGCTTGAGATTGTTCTTGCATTGAGTGCGGCGAGCCGCTTCGCGAGCCTGTTGAACGGCAGGTAACAGTAAGGCGATCAAGACAGCGATAATGGCGATCACGACCAGAAGTTCAATGAGTGTGAAGCCACGCATTTTTCTCATAACCGACGGAGTCTCTTCTTAAAGTTTCATAAGGCATTCGCCGCGAATGACGACGAATGAAAAGCGAGCGTTGTCTTGCGAGTCGAGGAAGCCGAAAAACGTTGGGATCCTGTGTTCAGCTCGCGTGCGATCGGTGTATCTTTGAGGATTCTTTTCATAATTCTTCGTCACAGGCGAGGTACGAGATTCGATCCGCCACGAATCCGCGGATTCGTGACGGGCGCTTCAGGAGTCGAGCACACAGGGCACACGCTCTTGATCGGCCGAGCTTTGACTCGCAAATTTGATGGTAGATTTCCTGACAAGCAGACCGCCATTTTGATCATGGCTTTGCTCCCGCTCACAAGGAAAGAGAATGAATCCCACGCGGAATTCTCTGCCCCCGTGGTCCTCACGCGCATGATGCCGGGATGACCAAGAACGAACCGATAAGCAAAGGCTGTGCCGCTCTTTGCGACCATGCTAAGCGACGCCAATTGGATCGGCTGCGGGTGCGGAATCGGGAATGATTAGCAGCGGTTGCTTCATGGATTGGTGGAGACCCCAACCAATTGCCGGTTCTCAGAGAACTTGAACGGTTGGTGATTTTTTCATCACGATGGTGAATCTGTCACCTGCCGATGCGATGTCTGGATTCCTCGTCACCATTCACAGGCCGCGAACTGGCTCGATTTCACCCAGTAAAGGGAAGAATGACTCTCGTCGATGCTCTGTGGATTTCGATTGAACTGGGAACTTTTGCCTTTCTCCCTCGCTTCGGCCTGTGAACGGGTACGGATTCCTCTCCGAAGTCAACTCGATCGTTCGACGAACACCCTTGATGAGCAATCGACGGCTGAAAACCCAGAATTCTTGACTTTTTTGGGTCGTCTTTAAAAAGACAAGCGAAATGCACGCAACCTTTCGCTTCAAGGGCAGATCATTCTCGTGCCCAGTGCGACAAACGCACGTCGAACAACACAGTCGAAACAATCTTTCAAGTAATTAGGAGTGACGAATCATGGCCGCTGACATTCTGCTGGAAGTCGAAGGAATCACGGGCGAATCGAAGATCAAGGGCAAGGAAGGCTGGATCGACGTTCTGAGCATCTCCTGGGGTGCCGCAAACGCGTCCTCAGTCCACTTCGGTGGGGGGGCAGGCACCGCCAAGGGTGACACCCACGATCTGTCGATCGTCAAACGCATCGACAACGCCAGCCCTGAGTTCTTCTTGAAGACGATGAATGGAACGCACTTCGAAAAAGCGACGCTCATCCTTCGCCTGTCCAGCGGCGGTGATCCGATCGAATACTACAAGATGGAAATGGAAGGCGTGTTTGTCACGAGCTGGAACCCTTCCTGCGGCGGTGATCAGCACGGGATGGAAAGCGTTTCTCTGTCCTTCCGAAAAGTCACCGTGACCTACACGGGTCAAAAAGACGACGGAACCAAGGGCGGCGAAGTCCCCGTCAACTGGAACATCGTCACGGGCGCCTCGGACTGATCAACGTTCACGCACCACAAAGCACTTCGCGAGTTCTTCAATGGGCTTGCGAAGTGCTTTTGTTTTTGCCGCGTCGTGTGCCTCTACACGTGCGACTATCAGGGCACCGAACACCATGCCTTAAACCATGATGACGATGGTTTGAGGCGTGGTGTTCGGTTACTTCCATCGCTTCGGCGATTCGACTGTGGACAACAATCAGCCGGTTCGCCGATCGTAACACGCCCCCCCAACGCCATTCATTTCAATTCCGTATTTTGGACGAATTCGACTCGCGAGCTTGTCACAATTGCGAGACGCAATTAAAGTCATTGCGTCTTTATCCTCGATAAGAGTCTTGCTCCGTACAATCGCTACGCCAACAACCGCCGAAGAAGGTCGAGCCGGCGGTATCTCGAAATACGGATACCCATCGGCCATCACCAATCCCGCCGCAGTCATGTACGGCCGGCTCAGAATCCACGGAGCGACGGATGTCGAAAGTAAAACCCGTTGCCCGGAAGATTCTGGCGAACATCGAAACGGTTGTCGTCGGAAAACGACAGGAGATTCTGCTCGCATTGGCGGCATACCTGTGCGAGGGGCACGTTCTGCTGGAGGATGTGCCGGGTGTTGCGAAAACCATGTTTGCCCGCGCCCTGGCCGTGAGTGTCGGCGGTTCTTTTAAGCGAATCCAATGCACGCCCGATTTGCTGCCATCGGATGTGACCGGGGCCTCGATCTTCAACCCGAAGACCACCGATTTTGAATTTCGCGCCGGTCCCGTGTTCGCGCAGATCGTCCTGGCAGATGAAATCAATCGCACAACACCGAGAACGCAGGCATCATTGCTGGAAGCGATGGCGGAGCGTTCCGTGACCGTGGACGGCACCACGCATCGACTGGAATCCCCCTTTTTCGTGATCGCGACGCAAAACCCCATCGATCACGAAGGTACGTTTCCACTTCCTGAAGCACAGCTTGACCGTTTTTTCTTGCGTCTTTCACTCGGATATCCCAGTCAAGACGAAGAGTCCCGAATGCTCGAACTCTTGCGCCGCGAACATCCGATCGAGCGACTGACGCCCGTCGTCTCTCCGGCCGAAGTCCTGGCCTGCCAGGCGGCCGTCCATGAGATTCATGTTGCCCCGCGCGTGCGTGACTATATCGTCGAAATCGTTCGAGCGACCCGGGACCACAACGACGTGGCGTTGGGTGGCAGTCCTCGAGCTTCGATAGCGCTCTTTCGCGGTGCACAAGCCTGTGCCGCAATTCGAGGAAACGAATTCGTCTTGCCAGACGATGTCAAAAGAATGGCGCTGCCCGTGTTAACCCATCGGCTCATTCTTCGTCCGGAAAGCCGTTTAAGAAAGATCACTCCGGTGCAGGTCGTTCAGGAAATTCTCGACGAGATCTCTGTCCCGACTATGCCCGACCGAGTCGAGGAGGAATGTTGATGCGGTGGCTGCTGGGGGCCATCACTTTGCTCGCGATCGGCATCACGTTTCAACTGGGCCTTCTGGTCTACGCGATGTACGTGCTGCTCGGTGTCATGCTCGTCAGCCGGCTTCTCGCCCATGACTGGATTGAGAACGTCGAAGTCACGCGGGAATGCAGCCGAGTCTCGGCCGAAATCGGCGATAAAGTCGCCGTGATCGTACACTTTCGAAATCGTGGCCGGTTACCGATTCCCTGGCTGCTGGTCGAGGATTCTGTCCCATCGGCAGCGCTCCTTCAAAAACCGCCACGCATCGCGTTGAGCGGTCGGCGGACTGCGATTTTTCAACTGGGAAGTCGAGGCACTCATGCGTTGCGTTACCAAGTCACATTCAAAGGTCGTGGCTATTTTCAGCTCGGACCTACGCTGTTCGAAAGTGGCGATCTCTTTGGACTTCACCGCAGGTTTCGGGTGGCAACCCATCCCAACTATGTACTTGTCTTCCCAAGAATCGTTCCCATCCCCGGCTATGATCTGGCCTCACGTCGACCCGTCGGAGAGATCCGCCTGACGCATCGTCTGTTTGAAGACCCTTCGCGAATTGCGGGAGTGCGAGAATACCGCCGGGGAGATGCTCTGAACCGAATTGATTGGAAGTCCACCGCTCGCACCGGTGTACTACATTCTAAAGTCTTTGAACCATCCTGCGTGGCGGGTGTGACGGTACTGCTCGATTTTCACGAGTCCAGTTATCCCCCTGTAGGCGAACCCTATCGATCGGACTTGGCGGTCACAACGGCCTTATCGCTGGCAAATGCCGTCTATGAACTTGGCCAACAGACCGGACTAGTGACGAATGGACGTGACGCGGCAGATCGAATTCGAACGGAAGGCATGCGAAACGAATTTCGAACTCGTTCCCTGGCCATGAAGGCCGTCAAATTGAATGAGGCGAACGACCGACTTCGTCCAGTCATCGTCGAGACACGACGGGGAGAATCCACCTTGTATCGAATTCGGGAATCACTGGCCCGCCTGGAACTCACGACGGGTTTGACCTTGGCCGAGTTGGTTCAAGAGTCATCGAGTCATTTTCCCCGCGATGCCACGATTGCCGCCGTTCTGGCGGGGATTTCCATGGAAACAGCCGTCGTGCTCGGTTCACTCAGGCAACAAGGCTGGGCAGTCTCTGCCGTGTTAATCATGCCGGACGAAATCAGCGACCGGCCGGCGATTGGTCAATTGATCGCCAATCATATCCCCGTGCGAACGATCACCAGCGAAGCGGATATTGCCAATCTCAGTTCCGAACCGTGGATGCGATAGACTATGGCGAAAACGGCGCGACGAGTCATGACATTGGCCGACTATCTGGTGATCGCCATCAGTCCGGCACTTATCATGTCGCTCATCGGCAGCCTGGCCTTCTTCCTGTTGGAAATCAGTTATTCCGGACGGTATCGCGAACGGATGCTGTGGGTTCTCGGCTGGTTCGTGTTCGGATCGGTTTTGATCGCCCGGATCGCCATTCAAGAAGGACGTCAACACGCCGCACTATTCGGCATCGGACTGGCCGCCGTGACAGGGCTGTTTGCGGCAACGTATGCCGACCAGATTCTGATCGCCTTCATCCTTCTTGGCGTCATCTGGTGGTGTGCCGGAAAGTTGACCTGGGACTGCACTCTGATCGACGACAGCCAGGATGCGTCCGGGGAAGGATTATTGCAGATCGCTCAACTTTCGGAACGTCCGCAGGATCTCACCGAAACGGATCACCAGACGCCTCTGGACGCCTCGCAAGCACGCCCGCATACACCCGGATTGTGGGTCGTTTACTTCTCGTTGACCGCTCTGCCTTTGTTCGGAGTCGGCCAGTTATTTATTCCCCTTCAGGACTCGGCACGGCGAGCCTACGGGTTTCAACTTTTGACGGTCTACGTCACATCAGCCTTGGGGCTGCTACTCGCCACCAGCTTTCTAGGATTGCGTCGATATCTCAGGCAGCGCAATTTGCACATGCCGCCCACAATGGCCGCCAACTGGTTGATGGGCGGCAGTCTGCTGGCTGGCATCATCCTGCTGATTGCGATGCTGATTCCCAGACCCCAAGGGGAATATACGCTGACGGCTTTGATCGACCGAATGGATGAAAAGCTTCAACAAGCCTCCCGCTTCGCGCTAATGGGGAATGACAAGGGAAAAAGCCCGGGACGTCCCATTGGGAAAGTTGATCCCAACGGGAGGCAAGCCAGAACCGATAAGCCCCCATCGTCAGATCCGTCGATTCAGAAGCAGCCGAACGAATCAGACCCGTCACCGACAGCCAACGGAGATTCGCGGTCTCCATCTCAACAGGGCGAAACGCAATCCTCGCGCGGGCCTTCGAGCAAAGATGATTCGCAGTCAACCTCATCAAAATCCTCACCCTCAAACCAATCGACGTCTGGAAACGGCAAACAGAATTCTGGTGAAAGGCCCCAAGACGCAAGTGGGCCAAAGAATCAACCAGGGCCGGAGCCGACTGCAGGCATGCAGAAGCCCACAGAACAGTCCGTGACACGGCCTTCGTCACAACCGTCCCAGCCACCCGTCGCAGGACACAGGCCTCTCCTCGCGATGATCGCGTCATTCTTCAAATGGATGGTCTATGGAGCGTTGTTCCTGCTGGCGGCCTTCTTAGTCATCGTTTACCGCGAACGGATTCTGGCAACCTTGGCACGACTATGGGACGCTTTAATGTCCCTCTTCCAGTGGCAATCAACTCACAATTCAGCACCATCGATTGACGAGCCTCCAAAACGGCCGAAGCGTCTATTCTCGTCCTTCACCAACCCCTTCGTATCGGGAGCCCATTTGCAGATGTCCCCAGTGGCCATCGTGGTCTATTCCTTCGATGCCTTGACGGCATGGGCCGACCAACGGAATCTCGGCCGAGCCGAGGAACAGACTCCTCTCGAATTCGCCGAGGTGCTGTCTCTACGCTTTCCCGATTTGGCGGAAAGTGTAATGCCGACTGCAAAGCTTTACGCGGGAATCGCCTACGGCAACCAAAGCCCCAGTCGAGAAACGATAACCGTGCTGCAACACCTTTGGACCAGCCTGGATCGCAATCCAGAGGCCTCCGTCTCAACAAATCGCAGAGCCAAACGCAAGTAGCAGCTCGCGGAAGAATCGTAACCGTTTACAGGCCGGGGACTGGCTCATTTTCCCGCGACAAAAGGATGGATTTCTCTGGTAATTGCACTGCGGATTCCAATGAATCGGGAAAATGTGCCTGTCCCCCTCTCTTCGGGCTGTGGACGGCTACGGAAGAATCTGATGTCGTTGACGTCAACGATGTGTTTCGCTTCGATCAAAACTTGGACGATGCACGAATCATTGGCATATCCACTTTCGACGTGAAGTGATACTGCGGCAATACGAGGATCCCCCAATAGAACCATCGCAAACTTGCGTCACATTCACGGACTACGGATTCGGATCGACTTCGCATTTTGGCAGCGCGCGTCGAAAGTCGGCTCGTCCCTCTTTCGTGGTTTGGGCCATATTCAAATACAGATACCGAAGACTGGAGATCGACGTGAGTTGCTCAAGTCCAGAGTCTCCGATTTGGGTGCCGCGAACGCCCACAGTCACGAGGTTCGGCAATACCCCTAAGTGTGCCAACCCCGCATTCGAAATTGCCGTCCCACCCAGGTCGAGATATTCGAGTTTCCGCAGCAATTCGAGACTCTTCAGCCCTTGATCCGTAATGCGTGTCCCGTAGAGATCGAGCAAACTAAGACTGTGCAGCGATGAGATCGTTTTTAACCCTTCGTCGCTGACCGCCGTTTGTGCAAGTTGAAGCCGTGAGAGCTT
This sequence comes from Schlesneria paludicola DSM 18645, assembly GCF_000255655.1. Classification (NCBI taxonomy): domain Bacteria; kingdom Pseudomonadati; phylum Planctomycetota; class Planctomycetia; order Planctomycetales; family Planctomycetaceae; genus Schlesneria; species Schlesneria paludicola. Next base: position 1,377,019 of record NZ_JH636435.1, read on the forward strand.
CTTCAACCTCAATAAATGCCGAAGTCCCGCATCTGTGATCTTTGTCGATGACAAAGCAAGTGATTCCAAACGGTCCATCGACTCCAACTCTTTCAGCCCATCATCGGTGACTTGTGAGAGGACGACATTGATTGAGCGAAGGGATTTCAGTCCTGCCATCAGTTTCAGTTCGGCATCTCCGAACCGCGAATCACCGATTTTCGAATTGTAAAAGTCCAGATGCTCCAAATGATTAAGAGACGCCAATACGGGGAAAACCTCGCCTGGAATTTTGCAATCGATGAATTGGACTCCGTTCACACGAAAAAAGACGGGCAGAGGTAGCGCGTACGGGAAAACCCTTCGTGGAACTCGAAATTGAAGCTTGCCGCCAGCGGCTTGGATTTTTCGAACAAGCGGCTGCTCAATTTGATACTCGCGGATGTTTTGCAGCCAATGATACGCAAAGAACGCCAGAATGAGTGCGATGGCAATCGCGATCCGTCCCCAACAATACCGCCCCCATCGAAATACCACGGATTGCTGGCGAGATGAATAGCCCATTGCGTCCCAATTGGTTTCAACGATGTTGTAATTCCGGCGAATGAAATTCTTGCGTAAAGAAATTCCAGCCGAAATGTCTCAAGTCGTCAACCTCATCGAAACGCCGCGTTTGATCGAATTGCGTTGGTACATCAAGCGGGCCAATTTTTGCTCACCGCCAGATCACACCACTGCATTAAACTTTATGAAACATTGCGATCGCCAAATCGAATTCGCTGAGCTCGTTTTCGATTGTGCCGGATCACCATTTCGGAAATTCATACGGTCATCGTGAATCACTCTCAGGAATCGACGAGCCTGCATTCTGGTCATCCTCACTTGTCAACGTACTTCAGCGAAGGCCGATCAAAGGCAACAGCCGAAGCAAGCGGATGCACTTTTCCGAGCAAGTGGTCTCGCAAGATTTGTGCCGCCAACACGCTGAACGTAATTCCGTTTCCCCCATAGCAAAGTGCGAACAGAAGCCCCGGTCGTTCATCGTGGGTGCCAATGAACGGCAAGCCGTCGTCCGTTTCAGCAAATGTACCTGCCCAAGAGTGATCGATGAGAAACGGAATTCGTGGAAACATTTGGCGAACCCGCTTTTCAATCGAGGCGACGCGGGTTGACAGTAAGCTGTCGCGCAGTGCCTCGTTTTGGAATGCAAGATCTTCGCCACCCGCCAGCAAGCGATGATCCGGAGTCGTTCGTAAATACAGATAGGGTCGTGCAGATTCCCAAATGAGACATTCTTCCGGCCAACCCGGAAAATGACTTAACGGTTCACTAATAAAGGCGAACGTGCTTTGCAGCTTGGCAACCTTCGTCGGAAGAAACGTCTGACTTTCGTAACCACATGCGATAATTCCATACCGTCCTGTCGCGGATCCCCGCTCCGTCACAAACGTAACGTCATTCTCTCCAATTCGAAAATCACAGACGCCACTCCGGTCAAAGACTTGACTCCCTCGATCGATCACTCGTCGTAACAGCGCATGCGTCATTCGATACGGATCAAGCTGTGCAGTACTGCGGGACCACAGGGCCGCTGGAGCCGGAAAATCGAATCGGGACTCCACAACATCCGCATCCCAAAACTCAACCGGAAGTCCCTCCGCCTGGCGGATGTCACACTCCACACGCAATTTCGCGACGTCGGCTTCCGAAGAGGCTAAGTAGCACGAAGGTCGCTCACGGAACCCCACGTCGAAATCCAGTTCGTCGCTAATCGATTTGAGATAGCGGCAGGCATCGACCCCGGACCGATAGAGATCGTTCGCGACGGGGCCGCACCACCGCTGAAGATCTTGCAACAAGGTGTCGATTTCGTACTGAAGAAGTGCGGTACTCGCGCAGGTACTTCCACACCCGACATCGCGCGAATCCAGCATGACAACTGACAGGCCGTGCTGAGTTAATTGATCTGCAATCAAGCCACCCGTGATTCCCGCACCGACAACAACGACGTCCGCGGTGACGGCGTTTTCCAGCGTGGGATAACTTTGAATCAGTCCATTGTTCAAAAACCAGAATGGCCGCTCGGAATGAAGTTTCATGAATTCAACGCACTTTGCGGGTTGAGATTAAACAGAAGTTTTCGTCGTATTAATGGTCTGCTGAAATAACGGGAACTGGCTCTGGCTCGCTTAAATACAAGTGTTCTGACATCGTCAAAGCGAAGATGACTGCCCCCCTTACTTCGTCAGGCTGTTAACGAATTGGAAATAGTTTCGGCTCGCGAGACCAGTTGCGATGCTGGCTGATCGCATTCACAAACAGGTCGGCGACTCGTCCGGCCGTGCGATCTTCGCCGGTCGCGATCGCATCGTCATGATCCGTAATCCCCTTGCTAACCCGGGTTGTCATCAGGAATTCAACGGCGTTTCCGGTGGCTGCGATCGCTTTGCAATGTCGATACGCTTCCTCCACGAACTCGATAGCACGCGGATCGCTCTCAAGGATGGTGTTACTCTCAGTTCCCCCCGCCACATAGACGGCGTCGAATAGTACCGAACACACCGTGGGCAGACTGAAGTCGACCGCGATTTCCGTTTTCTCATCCCCCATAACCATCCCGGCGTGAGGTGCAATCACCTTGGGGTCGCCCCCCGCGGCGATCAGGGCACGTTTGACAACAAGGAAGCTTTTCTCGTCGAAGCCAGGCGTCACCAGCATGGCAATTCGAGCCGTTTTCATTCCAGGCTTCGCCGAGAGCACGATACTGAGGGGCGGCGATTGGGGGGCCTCGCCGACGAACTTCTTCGGTTGCAACGCTTTTGCGTCTGTGTCGGCTCCCACATTCGCATTCAAGTATCCGTCGATCTTTTTGGGAACATGCATTCCCAATCCAGTCGCCACATCGTCAGCCAGCCCACCGTCGATTTGTGACAGCAGGTACAGCATGCGTTCGCGGACGGCCAACGTGTCGCACTTTCCCAATTCAAAACGAAGTGCGTTCATGATGTGGGTTTGTTCGATGGGCGACTGGCTCTGAAAGAACATCGCCGCTTGACTGAAGTGATCCGTGAAACTGCGACTGCGAGCTCGAACCTTCGCAGCGTCGATCCGTTCCATCATCGACACAAATCCGCCTTCAGAACTCTTGGCCTGGTGAGGATCATTTCCCCCAAGTGAATTCGGATCGTAGGCCGTCTTACCTCGATTGATCATTTGACGCATGAACCCGTCACGCTGATTATTGTGCACGGGATTGATTGGGCGATTGATCGGAATCTCATGGAAATTCGGACCACCCAGGCGAATCAATTGCGTGTCCGTATACGAGAACAATCGTCCTTGCAGCAAGGGATCGTTTGTGAAGTCAATTCCCGGAACGATGTTGCCGGTATGAAACGCAACCTGCTCCACTTCCGCGAAAAAGTTGTCCGGATTGCGATCCAGCACAAGGCGTCCAAACGATGTGATCGGGACGAGTTCTTCAGGGACCAGCTTTGTTGGATCAAGCAGGTCAAAATCGAACTTGTGTTCATCTTTCTCGGGAATCAATTGCACGCCGACGTCCCATTCGGCCGCATTGCCACTCGCAATCGACTCCCACAGATCGCGACGGTGAAAATCCGGATCTGCACCCGAGATCCGAACCGCTTCATCCCACAATACAGACTTCATGCCCAGTACAGGCTTGAGATGCCATTTGATGAAGTACGATTCATTGTTGGCGTTAATAAATCGAAATGTGTGAACCCCGAAGCCTTCCATCATGCGAAGGCTTCTCGGAAGAGCACGATCGGACATCACCCACATGATCATGTGCGCCGCTTCTGGCGTGTGTGAGATGAAGTCCCAAAAGGTATCGTGAGCGCTCGCTGCTTGCGGAATCTCATTGTGCGGCTCAGGTTTGACCGCGTGAATCAGATCAGGGAATTTCATCGCGTCCTGAATAAAGAACACCGGCATGTTGTTCCCAACAAGATCGAAATTCCCCTCGTCGGTATAAAATTTCACAGCAAACCCACGCACGTCACGGGCGAGATCCGATGAACCGCGCGATCCAGCAACGGTTGAAAAACGGACGAAGACCGGCGTTCGGTGGCCAGCCTCCTGTAGAAACGACGCGCGCGAATACTTGGCCATCGATTGCGTCAATTCAAAGTATCCGTGCGCTCCACTGCCTCGCGCATGAACCACGCGCTCGGGAATCCGCTCGTGGTCGAAGTGCGTAATTTTTTCACGTAACAAAAAATCTTCGAGTAGCGTCGGTCCTCGATCCCCCGCCTTTAGCGAATTGTGATCGTCGTTGATCCGCACGCCTTGATTGCTCGTCAAGAACTCTCCGGCTCCATCAACCGTATGCTGATCGAGATCGATGGCCTTGGCATTAGGTGACGAATTTGCTGATGGATGTGTCGAACGTTTCTTCGCCATGGAGATTTTTTCCTACAACTGCGAACGTATAATTAGGATCGCCATCACCGCATCATGCTGGATTCGGCATTGTCGAATGCACGAGACGACAAGTTGAGAGAACACCCCTGAAGTGGGGAAATGCTGTCGAATCAGGACGATCCAATGCCGCTCCTCAGTCACCAGGCACCTCGAAATGCCGCGACAGGTGACCAAAAATGCCGTTAGGTCGTCGCAATGACCATCGCCCAGAGCACCTGAAGCGAAGAGGCAACAGCCACCGGCGATCACGCGCAATACGATCGTAGTACTGCGACGACCACGTGCTGATGATGAGTTCCATCCAAGAAACAATAGCGCAATGGATTGAAAACTGAGAAGGACGGGAACTCGCAATCGTGATCGCGAGCCCCCGACCTCACCTCAGTTCCAGCTTTGAAGTTTTGTCCCTCAAGACGCAGCCAGCGCCACGTCGTCAAGGCGCAAAACCTATTCCACTATTTGTCGCACGGACCGCAGTCTTTGTTCTTGCCGTAGGCCCACCCGCGTCGAATGGCCGCTTGCCGGCGTTCCCATTCCGTTGAGTCGCCAAAGTCTTTGCGCAACGCCGCTTCGGTCTTGTCGTCCCACTCACTGTTGAAGTGTCGACTTGCCGCATACCCATAGCGGTACGCTGGCTCATCGTCGTCGTTGTAGGCGTCGAGCTTGCCATCGTTGGAATGTGGCGTTTTTGCATTGCCAGGCGGAATCGGTTTCGATCCCGCGGCTTGAGAAATCGTATCGCCGACTTGCTGATTCAAATTCGGCTCATTTCCGCCGAAATCGTGCTTGGTCTGTTTCCAATCACGGCGAAACGCTGCTTGGACTTTCGACCAGGCGGAATCGTCTTCATCGGTGTACCAGGAGGGACGAGTATATTGTGTGGTTGCCATTGGAACTGATCCTTTGTGATGGGAATTCGGATTGAAGTCACCCAGACGCAACTCCGACAGAGTGGTGCCTGCTGATTCACAAGCCGTTGCAGAAGGCGTACCAATTCCCATACGTCTTATTTCCAGCGGAATGCGGCGAGTCTGTTGCTCAAGATGGGCCCTAATGGCCAATCGGTCTCACCGTCCCTGATCGATTGCAATCCACGCCGAAAGCCAAGCGCGCAATCCGTTCCCGATTGCACATGTCCCAAACCCTCACCTGGTTGTACTCGGCGTCGCCTGCAGACCTCACGCCCGATTCGAATCGTCGACCCGAGAGGTCCGCAATCACCGATCAATATGCCTAAGTTTTAGGGGTAACCGTTCACCGGCCGGGGATTGGCTCATTTTCCCGCGGTCAAGCGAAGGTCACGATAGTCGATGCAAAATTGCGTGAATCGCATCCCTTCATCTCGGTGACGGCATCCAAACGAAGACTCGGGAACAATTCATGCTCACAGGCCAAACGTTTATCAGAACTTCTGTTCGCCTCGTTTCCAGCCTCAAAGTCTGTAGGCCAGAACTCTACCAATCCGTTGCCGCGTCCTGAGAGGATTTGCCAATGTCGACCGATACACGTCCCAAGTCACCGATGAAACCACAAGTGCAACCCAAGCCAGGCCTCGACTCAGAGATGAGTCCACAACCCCAGTATCAAGCTCGCGGGTACAAAGGTGCGGAGAAGTTGCTCGATCGAGTCGCGCTGATTTCCGGCGGCGATTCTGGCATCGGCCGCGCGGTCGCCGTCCTTTACGCTCGCGAAGGTGCCGATGTCGCAATTATCTATCTCCCTGCCGAACAATCGGACACAGAGACAACAAAGTCAGCCGTTGAAGCAGAAGGCCGTCGGGCACTTCTCATCCCCGGCGATGTCACGCACAGCGTGTTTTGCAAGCAGGCCGTTGAAGCGACGATTCGGCATTTCGGAAAGCTCGACATCCTTGTGAATAACGCAGCGTATCAACAAACACATGCATCACCCGAAGCCATTACCGATGAAGAGTGGGAAAAGACATTCCGCACAAACATCTTCGGTTATTTCTACCTCGTTCGTGCGGCGTTGCCTCACCTGAAATCGGGAAGCTCAATCATTAATACAGGGTCAATTACCGGCCTCGAAGGCAGCAAGGACCTGATTGACTATGCCTCCACGAAAGGCGCAATCCATGCCTTCACGAAATCACTGGCACAGAATCTCGCCGATCGTCACATCCGGGTGAACTGCGTCGCGCCCGGTCCCATTTGGACACCACTGCAACCCGTTTCCAAACCGGCGGAAAAGGTCGCTAAACATGGACAGGATACACCGATGGGGCGCCCAGGCCAGCCCGATGAGGTGTCGCCAGCGTATGTGTTCTTCGCGTCAGAAGTCGACTCAAGCTACATCAGCGGCGAGGTCCTGACGATTCTCGGAGGCGAAACGAAAGCAGGATGATCCCCATCCGCTTTCCACCATTCTGTCCCGACCGAAATCGAAGCAACTGCAAAATTCTCATGGCAATTTCACTCGAGCGGATGAGGTCGAATATGAAAGCTCTCTGTTGGCACAAGGTTGGCGACGTTCGAGTCGACACGGTTCCCGATCCCAAGATCCAGGATCCTCGCGATGCAATTATCAAAATTACCGCAAGCGGTATCTGCGGTTCAGACTTGCACCTTCTCAATGGGTACGTCCCCACGATGGCGAGCGGCGATATTCTCGGTCACGAACCGATGGGTGAAGTGGTCGAAGTGGGAAGTGCCATTCGCAATTTGAAAATCGGAGACCGCGTCGTCGTACCGTTTACCATCTCGTGCGGAAGCTGCTTCTTTTGTCAAAAACAGCTTTATTCCTGCTGTGACAACTCGAATCCGAATGCGGATCAAGCGAAAGTCGCAATGGGCCATGCCCCCGCAGGGTTATTCGGCTTTTCGCATCTCTTTGGCGGCTTCTCGGGCGGACAGGCAGAATTTCTTCGCGTCCCCTATGCGGATATCGGCCCGTTGAAAATCGAATCGGGACTTCCCGACGAAAAGGTTTTATTCCTGTCCGATATCTTTCCCACGGGTTACATGGCAGCCGAGAACTGCGGGATCGAAGCCGGTGACACGGTCGCCGTCTGGAGTTGCGGACCTGTCGCGCAGTTCGCCATTCAAAGTTGCTGGATGATGGGTGCTGAAAGGGTCATCGCAATCGATCGCGTTGCGGAACGTCTCGAACTTGCTCGAACGTACGGAAAAGCGGAAGTCATCAATTTTGAGAAGGAAAACGTCGCCGTTCGCTTGGATGAGATGACAAAAGGACGCGGTCCAGATCGATGCATTGATGCTGTAGGCTGCGAAGCGCACGCCGCCGGAATGACCGGTGCCGCATATGATGCACTCAAATCGTCGGTCAGCATGTCAACAGACCGAGGCTATGTCCTTCAGCAGGCGATTATGAGCTGTCGAAAAGGAGGAACCATCTCCGTTCCCGGTGCCTATGCAGGCTACCCCGATAAGCTTCCTTTCGGAGCCTTCATGAACAAGGGCCTGACAATGAAATCGGGCCAAACGCACATGCAAAAATATATGAAACCGCTTTTGAAGAAGATCGAAGACGGCTTGATCGATCCGTCAGCGATCATCACGCATCGCGTGAAGCTCGCCGATGCCCCCGAAGCGTATAAGACATTCCGAGACAAAAAAGAGGGCTGCATCAAAGTTGTGCTAACACCATAAGCAGAGCGGATCAGATGGGTTCGGCCGCATGGCGGAGAGTTTCTGATGCCAGCCATTAATCCCGACTTGCATGGGAATGCGCCTGATAAGTGTGGCCTGGCACTGCTCCTCATTGATGTGATTAACGACTTCGATTTCCCAGAAGGAGAGCAACTGCTGTCGCAGGCACAGGGTATCGCACCAGCGATCGCGAGACTGGCTCAAAAGGCTCGGTCAATCGGAGTTCCTGTCCATTACGTGAACGATAACTTCGGTCGATGGCGTTCTGATCTCCGGGCGCAAATCGCGCATTGCCTGCACGACGAAGGACGAGGGGAAAATTTCGTTCGGCAGCTTCGTCCTGAGGAAGGCGATTACTTCGTGTTGAAGCCGAAACACTCTGGCTTCTTCTCGACGACTTTAGAGACACTGCTCAGATATCATGGTGCCGAAAGATTGATCGTCACGGGAATCGCAACGAACATCCGCGTGCTCTTCACACCCAATGACGCCTACATGCGAGATTTTTCGCTCATCGTGCCTTCTGATTGCGTTGCATCGAACACCACAGAATTGAATCGATTTGCGTTGGACGAAATGCGTACGATTCTCAAGGCCGATCTTCGCCGTTCAGACGCAATCGAACTGCGGCAGAAGACATGACAGATCTTCCCCCGATGGCCGATGGCCATGTTGCAGATCATTGTTGAGCTGAAAAAAACAGACGTCACTGACGACATTCAACAGCCTATTGAAGTAACGGGGGACTGGCTCTGACGAGTTCAAAAAGCCATGACATCATGAATGGCATGTGCCAGTCCTCCTGACTTCAACAGGCCGCCAAATCGAACGAGATCGATCAACGAACGAACATCGCAAATGCGGCCAGCCTTCGATCGATTGTGATCTCGTCATGCGACTCCTGCGGCCACGCATGAACCGGCTTTGGACAGCGCCATAACGATCGGGATCGAACGGCTTCGATACAAAAATTCCGCAATACCGGGTTGCGAGAATCCCGATCCCAGACAGATCACTTTCTCGCAAGGAGCTGATGGATCAAGGCCTTCAGTTCTGAGACATGCCGCCCCTTAACAGAATGTCCATCGAAGCCATTCGTGAGACAGAACTCCACGTCTCGATCCGCGCCGTAGCCTGTCATGGCAATGATGGCAGGTTGGGACGTCAGGTCCATTTGCCTAATGGCCGCGCAAGCTTGAATGCCATTCATCCTGGGCAGGTTCAGATCAAGCAGGACAACGTCGGGCTGATACCTCTCAACCGATGTCAATGCATCGACACCATTGTGGACCACCGACGTCTCGAATCCATCCTCTCGTAAAAGTACCGCCAACGTCGAAGTGATGTCAGGATTGTCATCAACGACAAGGACTCGGGGATTGACAGTGGAGGCGCGATATCCAGGAGATGCGGCTTGCTTCATGCTTCATTCAATCCATTTGGCGAAATTTGAGTCCGGCAACGCCACCGCGATGGCAGGCCCCACGAACTCCGGCTTGTCGATGTCATCATGATACGAAACGCGTCAAGACCGTCGATTCGTATCTGAGGAAGTTGAAAGGGATCGGCTGTAAACTCATGAACCTCCATGACCTCTGCAACCGCGTACCATTCTCCCTTGATGAACTCCGCACTTATTATGACAGACTTAGCGCTTGAAGCCAAAGTGTCCTGCGTCACGCGAGCGGACTTTCATCCTAGAACGACCACACATCGCGTGAACGTTTGAGCTGACATCGCAGGATTCGGCAACATGAACGACGACATATCGATTCTCTGCTCCGGGTCTTGATGGAACTCGACGGATGAAATCGTTCGCGAACGTGCCGAGGATTGAGGTCGTAAAGGCCGCTCACAAGCGTCGTGATCATTGACCGCCCCAAGTTCCTGACCCGTTGACTCAAGCGAAGTGGAGCGTGATGAATTACGAAATGTGCCGGATGGCAAAGTTTTGATGTCAAACCAGCTCTCACGATCAGAAGCAGCTTCACGATCAAGACGCGTGGCGTCTCAATCTGATGATGGATTTCATGCGCATGCCGAACACGAAAGAATATCCTTCGTCCGTTCGCACCTTTAGCAGCAGGTGAAGCAGCAAGGGGGCCGCTCGGCATTTGCAATATCACGAGCTTTCACATCCAAGTGAAACCAGCCACCGTTCCTTCTGCAGACGGTGAAGATGGCATCTCAACCTCGAAGAAGCGAGGTCCTGCGAATCGCGCAACGCGACACGAGTGGTATTCAACGTATGAATTTGTCATAAGAGCGCTATTCTCTGATTGAGAGTCCTCTCAAATCATGATCGAGCGATCCTCTTCTGAAATAGCGGAACTGCTGTGACGACCACTCCTGATACCGCAGACTCGATCGATTTTCCGCTTGTGGCAGGTGGTTTTGACGAACTGCTCACGAGAAGGATCACGAATTCTGAAACACAGTTTGCAATCCGACTGACACGAGTCGTCGTTCTCGTCGCCGTGACGTGGATCCCACTCCTGTTGTTGTCGTTGGCTTCGGGCCACGCCGTCAGTGGGCGCGTCGACGTTCCCTTGCTGCATGACCCGGCGTTATACGGTCGGTTCCTGTTTGTGCTGCCGGTCTTGGAACTGGCGGAGGTCGTCGTCGCTCTCAGCCTGATTGTTCAAGTGCGGCATTTCATTCAATCGGCCATCATTCCTGAACAGGAAAGAACGCGGTTCATCGCTGCCGTCAACGAAGTGATCAGGATCCGTGTCTCAATCTATGCCGAGCTTGCAATCGCCGCGCTGGCATGGGGAATCTCAATCACCATGAGACTGATCATCATGCGGGGAGAAGCCTCGAGCTGGGAACATCTCGACAGTTCGATCACTCCCGCAGGATGGTGGTACGCCCTCGTCAGCCTGCCGGTTCTCTTGTTCTTCCTCATTCGCTGGTTGTTCATTTTCTCGCTGTGGGCGCTATTCTTGTTCCGTGTCTCGCGACTGGACCTGCGCTTGACTCCGACTCACCCAGATCACGCGGGAGGTCTGGGCTTTCTTGGTTGGGGACTCGCAAGTTTCGCGTCCGTTCTCATGGCGGTGTCGGCCGTGATTTCGGCCGGGTTTGCCTACGAAATCCTGCACGGCCATGAATCGCTTGACCGCTTGAAGTACCACGTCATCGTGTTTGTGATTCTGGCAATCATCGTGATCCATATGCCTCTTCTGGCTTTCGCCGGTGGCCTATCGCGTTTGCGATTTCGTGGACTTCTGAACTACAGCCGGCTGGTTTTACGCCACGATCGTGCATTCGATGAGAAGTGGATTGAAAATCCCCAGCCCGCAACCAAGGCGAGCGAGCCCTTGCTTGGCTCTTCGGATGTTCAATCGCTCGCGGACATCGCCACTGCGTACAACCACGTCGATGATATGTGGTTGATCCCGTTCGACTTGAAGGGATTTGCAGTACTGGTGGTGTCTGCCCTGCTTCCGATGGTTCCGCTGATTGCCACCGTGATCCCGTTGAATGAAATCCTGCCAAAGTTGCTCGAACTGCTGCTGTAACATGTCGGATTGCCGAGGCCTTGACACCTCTTCATTCAATCATCGGAGCCTTTCTTATGCGCCACATCAGACGCCAACTGCATGGTCCGCTAGGTGATCCGGTACACCCGCCCACGGCAGCGTCCCTCATGACGCGCCAGCCCAGGGCATACTGGATGGTGCTCGTGCTCAGTCTTATGGCCTCAGGAGGCCCGTCCTTAGTCGTCGCGGATGACGCGTCTGCCGTGATTCCCTTCAAACAGGCCCATGCACACAACGACTACTTGCACGCTCGTCCGCTGCAAGACGCGCTCGACCAAGGATTCGGCAGTGTCGAAGCCGACATCTTCCTGAAGGGCGATCAACTGTTGATCGGTCACGAAGAAAAAGACCTGCTGCCAGGACGCACCTTGGAGTCGCTTTACCTCGATCCACTCCGCGAACGAATTCGATCGCGCAAAGGTTGGGTCTATGGTCCAGGCTTCCATTTCTCACTCTTGATCGACGTCAAAACAGACGCCGACGAGACATACACGGTGCTGGACCGAACTCTCACCCGCTACGCCGACATCCTTTCTGTAACGCAAAACCGCCGCTTCGAACGAAAGGCGGTGACGATCGTCCTCAGCGGAAACCGCGCCCGCGACCTCATCACGAAGCAACCCATACGCTATGTCGGCATCGACGGCCGTCCCGAAGATCTCGATTTGCAGTTCGCCGCCGAGTTGATGCCGTGGATCAGCGCCCGCTGGGGCGCACTCTTCACCTGGAAGGGCGAAGGACCATTGCCAGCCGACGAACGAGCGAAACTGGTCGATCTGGTCACACGCGCTCATGAACGCGGCCAACAGGTCCGCTTCTGGGCCACCCCCGAAAACGAACTCGCGTGGAAAGAACTGCTGTCGGCCAAAGTCGATCTCATTAACACCGACAACTTAGTTGGCTTACGCAAGTTCCTGATCTCGCAATCACTCGATTCGCCCACACCGTGATGAGTGATCTCCAACGCCGTCACAATTTTGGAAAGCGCAGACGTATTAGCAGGCGGATTGTGCCCCCAAAACACCTTTACGGACGAACAATTCGAAGATTGAGCAGCGGAGCGTTCGCGACAGGTCCGAAGATTTGTCGCCATTGAGGGGTACCGGCGGGTTGAAGCATCGCCGACGGAATCGCAAACTCAATACGAAATGGACCTGTACCACCAGGCTTCGGTGCTCCCGGCAATGTGACAAAGACACGTTCTCCGCCTTTTAAAGTCAAAGGAATATGTGTCGGCGCCGACTTCCACTGTTCAACCTCTTCTGAACTTGCCCAGCGGTGCACTTCGACATACGACGACGGAAGCGGTCCCATAAATGATTCGTAAATGATTTGCATCGAGCCACTTTGAATCGGGGTTGAAAAACAAGACCGAAACACTGTTTCTGGTGATTACTGACTATTCAAGAGCATGTTGCGAGTGACCACGTTTCCCATTCCATCAAGCGGCTCGGTGCCCTTCACGGGGAACGATTCTTTGCCGTACACAGGCAATTTTCGGTTATAAGCCTCTTGCTCAACGCCAGTCATGAAATCTTTGAACTTTGCAAAGTCCTTCAGTTGCTCTTTGGGAAACCGACGTCCTCGATCGACGGGAACGCTTCCGCCCGACAACGGCAATCTCCCGAAGTAAACCCAAGACATCAGTTCTTCATCAGTCGCTTTTTTGACGACAACGACGACGGCAGGAGTCGCCTTGAATTTGCCCCCTTTGACCGCAGCAGACTTTGGACCGGCTCGCGTTGGCCGAGTTGACGACGAGGCGGATGCTTTCGCCGAACTCTGATGTTCAAATGAATTGCCGGCCGAAGTCGGCGCAACTTTCGAGTGATTTTTAAGGTCTTCCATCAAAGGCAATTGGATGACTTGCCCAACCTTGATGACATCTGCATTAACGATTCGGTTGTAACGCGCAAGCGCTCGATACAAATGAGCGTCGTCATATTCATGTTTTGCGATTGACGCCAATGTTTCGCCAGCCTTAACCGAGTGCGACTTTGTTTTCATAGCGAACCTCGTTGCACAAACCGTTTGTTGGAATTCACATGCCATTTCCCGTAAGCGGCCTACATCGAAACACCACTAACGCTAGTGATAATGAGAACACTACCACTTCGAACTCAAAATGTGAACTCGTCACGCATCCGATGTTGCCGGATGAATTCGTGGCCTCCGTCCGCAACGCGACGCTCAAGTTGCTCATCCAGGATCGCTCGCGAAAGTCGCGAAGGGTTTAACCTTGTCGCATCTTGCAAGAGCCCCAATGTCACACCGAATCCATCGCGAGGTGCGCGAGTGCTTCAAAGCTGGAAGGTCAGCAACAGCAGCACCCTCGCCTCGCTATTCGCGCACGACAGAAGATGCCCCTGGTTTCGCCTTTCTTGCTTCTGCAGGGTGACGCCCTAAGGACCTCATTCAATCTGAGGTTGAAAGGCTCGGTCGGATTGCGATTTGGCGAAATGCCGACCATGATCCGTCAATCTTCGGCGTCCATCGGGCACTGCCTGAGTCGAAGCTTCGTTCTGGCAGTCTGTTGAAACAACGAGGACGACTCCATGCAGATCCAACAATGCCTGACGTTGTGAACCGCAAGTTGCCCGCCCATTGATTTCAACAGACTGCGAGCCTGGAAAATCAACACCTTCTGAACAGGGATTTGCATGCGACACGCCTTGATCCTTCTCCTGATCTGGACGATTGCCGGACCGAACACCCTCTGGGGCGACACGCCTCCGACGATCACTCGGAAGACCATCAAAGTTCCGATGCGGGATGGCGTTCTTCTGGCCACGGACGTCTATTCCCTGCCCGACACTCCGCGCGGTCCCGTGCTGCTGATGCGCTCACCCTACAACAAACTCGGTGGAAAATCGGCAGCCGAACGATTCGCCGCCGCGGGATACATTGCCGTCGTACAGGATTGCCGTGGACGACATGAATCCGAAGGGACCTTCGTCCCCTACAACAACGAAGGGCAGGATGGATTTGACACAATCGAATGGCTAACGCAACAGACCTGGTGCAACGGCCAGATCGGAATGTGGGGCAGTTCGTATGTCGGAGCCACGCAATGGCAGGCCGCGGTCGAACATCCGCCCGGCCTGGTCACGATCACCCCCACCGCGACCTTCAGCAGCTTCTATCGCAATCTGTATCTGGGCGGCGCGGTGCGATTGTCATTGATCACCGGCTGGGCCTCGTCACAGTCCGTCCGGCCTGCTAATGCCGAATTGACCAAGGACTGGAATCACACCATTCGTTTCCTCCCGCTGAGCAACATCGATCGCGAGATCGGCTGGCCCATCCCCTGGCTGGAAGGCATGCTGACACACACGACACCAAATGGCTATTGGAAGCGGCTCGACATGACGGACGAAATCACCGATCTGAAAATGCCCATCCAGCATGTCGTCGGAGTCTATGACTTTTTCTCTCGCGAATCGGTCAACAATTTCGTCCGCATGCAGAAGCAGGCGAAAGATCCAGAAACGCGACGAACTCAGCAGTTGATTCTCGGCCCTTGGGATCACGGCACCATTGGAAAATCGAAAGTCGGTGAGATCGATTTCGGTCCACGCGCAGAACTTGATGCGTTGGGAGAAAACCTGGCATGGTTTGATCGAGTCCTCAAGCCAAATTCCGCGGCCGCATCCAAGCCGATTCCCGCCGTTCGTTATTTCTCGATGGGAGACAACGCCTGGCACGAAGCCGCCACATGGCCACCGCATTCCACCGATCCCACTCGCTTTTACCTCCACTCCGAAGGCCGCGCGAACACCAGCCAGGGCAATGGCCGCTTGGATCGACACCCTCCTCAGGCCGACGAACCCGCCGACGCGTTCCGGGCCGATCCAGACAACCCAGTGCCCGCCTGTCCCGTCACGTCGTCCCGCGATCTCTTTGCCGCCACGTGGGCACCGGTCGATCAACGGACCATCGAAGAACGAAACGATGTGCTGGTCTATTCGACCGAGCCTCTCAAAGAACCCCTCACATTTGCCGGTGACGCCCAACTGGAACTGTTCGTTTCGGCCGACACCCCGGATGCGGATTGGGTTGCAAAATTGATTGACGTGCATCCCAACGGTTTCTCGCAAAATCTGGCCGTCGGCATTCTGCGAGGCCGTTTCCGCGACTCAGAGCAATCCCCGACGCTCTTGCAACCGGATCAAGTTTATCGATTGCTCATCGACCTGGGCCCGATCGCCGCACAACTTCAACCGGGACATCGCCTGCGCATCGATATTTGCGGCAGCTACTTTCCCTTGTTCGACCGCAATCCCAACACTGGCGAGGGACCATTTGGAAAGAAGACGACGATCTCAACCGAAAAAGTCTATCATGGCTTGAAAACAGGCTCGCGACTTTTGCTGCCTTGTCTGCCTTGAACTCGACTGGCATTCCTGTCGAATCGTTTTGAAGTTGCGTTCTTCGAGAAACACTGCTCTCACGAGGACGCTGCGTGAACGATTTCCGTCTCTCTTAACACCACAGCGTGGTGGAGTGAACAAGCCCAGGGGTGCGATCAGTACGATCGTTCCCCTGGGAATGACGCCGCAAAGTTTTGCTCTGTCATGGCAAACGGACGGTCCAAATTGGGCAAACGATGCATTCCTTCCGCCGTGACGAGTAGTAGATCGTGTGGAGCGTCACCCGATCCAACTGAACCGCGACAAAGCTCCACAATCCTGCATGAAGAACAGGCAGCCGCGGCCGAAAATGCCCAGCGAAACAGCGTCTCCACTCGGGTCCCTGAACCGTGACTTTTGACGCTTGAAACACGTCCTTCACATCAGGAACCTGGGTCGGCGAGTTGTTCATAGATGACCGAGAAACTTGCGAGCGTATTTGGACCGAAGGTGGTACTGATGGCCACATCGACCGCATCGCGGCCCCGCGCAATCAACACCCGTCCCATCCGCGCATCATTGTTGCGCGGATCAAATGTGTACCACCGACCGCCAAGAAACACCTCGATCCATCCCGCAAAATCCATGGGAGCCGGGTTGTACGGACGGCCAATATCACCCACATACCCCGTGCAATACCGCGCGGGAATGTTCAGGCAACGACAGAGTGCCACCGCCAGATGTGCATAGTCGCGACAAACGCCGACCCGCTCGTTGTAGGCTTCGACAGCCGTGCGCGTGGCTCGAGCCTTCGTGTAATCGAAGCGAATATGGTTGTGGACGAAATCACACACCGCTTGCACGCGAGACCACCCCAGTGGCGTGCCGCCAAACAAGCTCCATGCCGTCTGCATTAACAAATCGGTCTCACAATACCGACTGGCGAGCAAATAGACCAAAGTCTCTTCAGGCAACTCCCAGACCGGATGCTGACGCGCCTCCAAGGCAACGGCATCAACCGTTCCATTGCAACGAACAACGGCCGACGTACTGATCTTCGTGCGACCGGCAGGCGCCTCAAGCCGACTGCACCAATTCCCAAATCCATCGCGATAACACTGAATGTCGACTGACGGACTGACGACGAGTTGGTCCGGCTTGACGATCTCATACGCATGACTGAAATGAATGTTCAGCATCAGCAACATCGGCGTCGGTTGCGGGCAATCAAAAACCAGTTCGTATCCAACCTTAATCTGAATGACGGTCTCGCTTTCCAGAATCATGCTTAAGTTCGATCAGCCACTTCTCCGCACACATCGGCAGACTCCACGATGATCACTGTTCACAGGCCGTTAAAGGGCTCCGTTTCCCTCCGCAAAACCGCGCCCCTGCGCGCAACAAACTCTGTGACCGAATACAATCTGCCATGCGTCCCGCGACCAGTCGACGCACAACTCATACCGCAATCGCATTTCATTACCGTTCCTCTCCGTGTCTCTGCGTCTCCGTGTCCCCCCTCCAGTGCGTTCCCATCGGACGCGCAGCGTGCAAGTGGCCCCAAACTCAATCGATGATGACGCAACCCCCATCTCGGCGAATGCTGAACGCCAAACAACCAACCCGCGCGGACAACATGCACATTCGTAGACATCACATCTCGTCGGACTCAGGATATTCCTGAGCACGCCAGTTCAGACAACTCGGATTTGCTGACGTCGCCTTCCGCAGAAACTGCCTGACAAGTCACTAAAATTCAGGCATGGAAAAGAAAGCGTCAGAACGAGTTCCGATACGTCGTTTTTCTGACAGATTGACAACCGAAATTCCGAAAGCTGAAACAATCGGATGAAACTCATCCTGCCAGATCCCCAATAGCCGTAGGGCATCTCTGCACGCTCGTTCAGGGCGTTCGAAATTTCGGGCCGATAGTTGCACATTTGCCTCCCTCGTAAGTTCGGCCTCGCTCACCAAGGTTACGGGACAGCGTATGTCCATTGAAGATGTTTCGAACTCAATCGAAGTTCTCCGCACGGAAGTGATGCGAGAACTTCAAAGGTACCGAGACCACAACTCCTGCATCACCGTTTCGGCACTACTCACCCGGTGCCTTCGCGCCTGGCGATACCCCGATGCCTATCCGATGACGGTACGCGTCTCGATCTACAATGCCAAAGCCCGCGAATGGATGGAACAATTCGGCATCCCCCGCACGGAAGCGGAAATTGCCGATTTCAATCAGTCGGGTAGCGCACATGTCTACATCGGGTACACCCCCGAGAACCTGCTGCCACACAACCACTGGTCCGGTCACCTGGCCGTCATCGTGCCGCATCTGTTCGACGAGCGGCATGGTCTGGTGGACCTCACCGTCGTCCAGGCAAACAAGCCCGAGTGGGGCATCGAACTGCCCCCGATGATCCTTAAGGTCACCGACAACTTTCTCGCTGGCACGAAACCGTGTTCCACGATAGTCCAAGGCTGCCAGGTCATCTACGAAGCGTTCCCTGACGACAAGTCGTACAACAAGATCGGCCACTGGAAGAAGATCCCCAAACTCCGCGAAATGGCCGAACGAATCGTCGAACGGCTCGCGAGCTAACAGCCACTTTGCCGTGCTCGCTCTGCGAGTATCACCCGCCAGCGTCGTACGATCTATCCTTCTCACGCCGCGTCGTCACGACGTCATGGAATCTCGGCGAGCATTTTCATGAGCAATTGCGGGTCGACGGGTTTCACGATGTGATGATTAAATCCAGCAGCCCGCGTCCGGTTCCGGTCCTCATCCGCGCCCCACCCCGTGAGTGCGATAATGATCACATCCTTGCCACCCGGCAACGCGCGTATCCGTGCACAGGCTTCATACCCATTGAGCTTAGGCAGTCCGATGTCCAGCAAAATCACATTGGGCTGAAACTCCTCGGCCGCCACAACGGCTTCGGCGCCGTCGTAGGCCGTCCGAATCTGATTCCCCAAAAACGTCAACATCATCGAGAGACTATCCGCCCCGTCGCGATTGTCGTCAACAACCAGAATCCGCAACGTCGTTGAAGTGATGGAACCGTTGTCCGCGGTGGGCACCTCGATATCCGGCTTCTTCGTCAGCAACGGCAATGTCACCGAAAATTGGCTTCCCTTGCCCGTCCCTTCGCTCCGCGCCTCAACGTGCCCGCCGTGCATTTCGACCAGTCGCTTCACCAATGACAATCCGATCCCCAACCCACCCTGGGCTTTTGTCAGCGAGTGCTCAATTTGCGAGAACAAATCAAACACGATCGGCAAGTGATCCGGCGCAATCCCGATTCCTTCGTCTTGAACGGTGACGACGACATCTCGTTCGCGCAGTGTCGTCGTGATCCAGATCCGGCTGCCACAATTGCTGTATTTGGCCGAATTGTTCACAAGGTTCATAAACACCTGAGCCAACCGGGTCAAATCGGCTTGCACGATCACCGGCTGTGAAGACAACTCCACAATCAACTGATGCCCCATCTCGTCGATCAAACCTTTACTCGTTTCGATCGCGCTATGAATGACCGTCGCAAGATCGAGTGGTTCCGTCCGCAGTTCGAGTTTCCCCTGGCTGATGCGACTGACGTCCATCAGATCATCGACAAGCCGCACTAGTTGCGTGAGCTGCCGCTCCATCATCCGCCGAGCCTGTTCAACAGACCCGGGGTCACGCCCCGCCAGACGCATCACTTCGAGACCGCTGCGAATGGGAGCCAAAGGATTGCGCAGCTCATGGGCCAGTGTCGCCAAAAACTCATCTTTGCGGTGATCTGCCTCTGACAAATCCGCAGCGAGCTGCCGCAAATCGTTCTCCATTCTTTTGCGTTCTGTGATATCTGCAACGGTTCCATCGAAGCTGACCAATTGCCGTACGGTTCCGCGTTGGCTGTAGTTTGCCCGTCCTTTGGCAAAGACCCAGCGAAGTTCGCCATTCGGAAGGATGACCCGGTAGTCCACTTCGTAAGGGAGCGGATTCACGGCACGGGTGGCAGCATCAACCGCCTGCTGAACTCGGGGTCGATCCTCTTCGTGAATCAAAGCGACCGCCGCCTCGTAGGGAAGATGACCGTCCTTGACCCCGAAGATGGCTCGAAAACGCTCATCAGTCGAAAGTGACATCGTCGCCGGGTCAAGATGCCAGGCACCCAGTTCCGCAGAGTCCAACGCTTGCCTTCGACGTTCTTCACTCGCTCGAAGTCGCTCTTCGGCCATTCTCTGCTGCGTAATATCTACCACAACACCCGGCAGCCGAACCGCCTTCCCCGTCGCATCGCGCTCAATTCGCCCTCGGGCAATCACCCAACGAATCGATTGGTTGGAATCGATGACACGATATTCCGATTCGAAATTCGTTCCGCTTTCGATCGCACGACCAATGGATTCTGCAACACGCGGATGATCGTCGGGATGGATCACTCGCGTAAATGCTTCGAGAGGTCCGCCAGAAGCGTCCTGCGATGACACACCAAACATTCGAGCCAGATTTTGGTCGGCGCGAACGGCGTTCTGAGAGATGTCAAACTCCCAGGTTCCGATCTCTCCGGCAACCAGTGTCGACTCCAATCGAGACAGTGCGTCCTCCAATTGTTTTTGCTGCTGTTTCCGTTCGGTGACATCGCGAAACACGAGCACACAACCGACGATCTCGCCATTTTTGTTGAAGATCGGCGCGGCACTATCATCAATCGGATGCTCAACTCCGTCTTTCGCGATCAGAACCGTATGATTCGCCAGTCCGACAATGACACCAAGTTTCAGCGCTTTAAAAGCAGGATTGTGAACGGCCTGTCGGCTCGCTTCGTTGACGATTTGAAACACGGTTTGCAACGGTTGTCCCGATGCCTCGGAACTGGCCCATCCCGTCAACGTCTCGGCTACGCTATTCAAATAGCTGACGTTGCCAAGCCCATCCGTCGTGATCACTGCGTCACCAATACTGGCGAATGTGATCCGAAGCATTTCCGCGCGTTGCTCAGCTAGATCCCTGGCGTCTTGCGTGCTTCGTTGAGCCCTCCGGGCGTTCTCTCCAAACGTCGCGATGGCACCACAAATGAGCAGATACATTCCAAACCGACTGAACGCCGGAACGGAGATCTCAAACAGGGAAAGCGGCAAAGGCACGAAGAAGACTGCGGCCGCGACAAAGCCGAGAGCGATCGCCAGGACAGTTTCCCAGAATCCTTGCCACCAGGCGACAAACACAACCGCGATGATGAATGTCGAAAAAGGGGCTTCACTGCCCAGGAGCGGATTCAGCACCCAACGGACGACCGTGGCGATCACCACTGCGAGAACCGTCACACCGTACGTTTTCACCAACGTTTTCAAACCGCCTCCGCCTCAGGTCCCAACTCGATCACAGCCCCGTCAGCTGGCGATCATCGAGCGGGTTCAATATTTTCAATGAACGTGATTAAAAGACCGGTCAAGCATACCCAAAACCACTTGCGATGGTTGCCCGGATTCAAAATTCAGCTCACGTGTCGATTCCCTATTCAGGAGCAATCCACGAAGACACCGTTCAGCCATGCAGAGGTTAACAGCGATTGGAAATCACGGAGACCCTCTTCCGGTAATTTGAAGCCAACATGCCATCGTGATGCCCCAGATGAGTTTGCAAACGGATTACAATCGGCGGTCAAACCATGACCAGCAGTTCTCGCAGGATTGACGAAATCTTTCCTGCGTCCATGTTGGATTGACAGTCAATCTCGGCAACGGATACCTCTCCGCTCAGGATTGTCACAGTGTGGTCGGTGACCTTTTTAGACTTGAGGCGTCGGCGCTTCGGTGATCGTCCAAAACAGTGATCCATTCGCGGTCAGCACAATGACACCATCGTCACCAATCGCTTTGAGCTCACCCTTCTCGATTGCGGCAAGTATTTGGTCAGCGTCAATATTCCGCATCTTTTGTTCCTGCCCCATTGCATCAAAGTGCCTCGAAACACTATCAGAACGGGTTCCGATGAACAGGAGACAACTCCGCGACATCGGCAATACCAGAGTGTCTACCCCGTGGTTTCGAAACAACCACTCCATCAAACATCGTTCTACGCGGACTGAGGCAACATTGCGCCGACAAGCGCGTGCGACGCGATACGAATCGAAGTACTCGGAGCAGGGGCACTACCCCAAACTTACCCAATAAACATCCGCCTCACTTTTCGAGACACCGCCGAGGAACCAATGCGACCGGACTATGAAATCGTGCTCAACGAATTGGACCTGCTCTCGATCCTTCAAGAGTATCGGCCCATCGTGATTGGAACGCCGCCTCTCGGGCTCGAAGTTCCCTCCAGTGACATTGATGTCGCCTGCAGCGCGTCCGATCTGTCGCAATTCCGCCAGTTCGCGACCCAGCAATTCGGCACCAGACCGCAATTTCAATGTCGCACCATCGAGGCACGCGGCGAACCCTCGGTGGTCGCCTCTTTTGACTCGCACGGGTGGCAGATAGAGTTGTTTTGCCAATCAACCCCCGTCGAATCACAATGGGGAGTCCGACATTTTCTGATCGAGCAGCGCCTGCTGAAACTCGAACCACGCCTGAGGCCATTGATCCTGCAGCGAAAACAATCCGGCATGAAAACCGAACCCGCATTCGCACAGGTCCTGAGCCTGCCTGGCGACCCCTATGAATCCCTGCTGACGCTCGAGACAGCCACCGATCCCGACCTCGCAGCCTTGGCCGCCGCATCGCTCCACAACCACCGCATCATCTCGACCGAGTCATAATCCGACTTCGATCATCGACGTTATCCGCGCCACGCGTGTCGTTCGGCAAGTGAGATTCGTCACCTTGCCGCCAGTGAGAACGCACGAAAATGCCGCTCGGCCTATTCAGAGACTCCTGAATAGCCTAAAAGGTGTCAGGAACCTTTTAGGGAAAACATTCGCAGGTGAGTCGCCACAAATCCACTTTGTAGCCTGCTGAAGTAACGGGAATTGGCTCCGACCAGATTAACGAACGCCATAATATCGTGACTGCCAAGGTGTCTGTCGCCTTCACATCAACAGGCTGCTGACATGTTTTCGATTCTGATGCCTTTCTCATAACCGGTCTCATCTTACAGATCGATCAGGAGGAGGTTGCGGAGTTGATTGGCGGAATTGCGGGACTTGCTCTGAGTTTTGGGGCCGAGACCAGCAAGTAGGCGCTCAGCAAAATCAGAGGAATCGCGACGATCCAGTAGGGGACCGTCAGCGATATGGTTTCAGACAACGGTTTGATCACTCCATCGCCGTCTGTCATGTCCATCCGCGACAGCATGTAATGCACGCCGCAAAACTTCCATTCGCTCACAATCGGCATGCCACTCAGAAAGTGACTCTGATCCACCGTGCGGCTTGTGATCCAGCGAAACGGAGAGGTCGAAGGCAACGTGGTCAACACCAGCGTCGTGTTTCCCGACGGAACGGGCTGGACCTGGAAGTTGCTGACGACACAGTCCGTGAATCCAGCAGGCTCGGCCGACGAGACCGGCTCCGAGTCCTCGGCCGGTTCCTCAGATTCGATATTGTCATCCGTCGGACTGACCGTGCTCGGCTCGGTCGTGGCGGCAATCGTGGGGCTACCAGCGACAAACACGGCGGCGTTGACCGGCGGCATTTGGATCGTCGACGCATCCACTGCCAGAATGACGCCCGTCATGGTCGGTGTGGCCGCATTCGGAATCGCAGACACGGGACCCGTCGCAGGCTGAATCGAAACGGTGTTGAAAATCATCGGCGCCGCCAGATTCAACATATTCGCGTTGATCGTGGCCGATGTCGTCGAACGGCGCGTCATGAACGTCCCCAGGTTGGAATCGAGCGAATAAAATCCGTTCGTGATTCGATACCCGAGATGATCAAACACGGTCAGGCTTCGCACCCAGCCGCCCAAAGCCGCAAACGCCATCACGAGCGTGACAATTCCACACCGACGCCGCCATCCCTGAAACAGGCCCTGCATTCCAGATTCTCCTTAACAGTCTGTTGAAGTAACGGGGACTGGCTCCCGCCAGCTTAAAAAACGCCATGACGTCGTCAACGCCAAGGTGCCTGTCCCCCTGACTGCAACAGGCTGTCAAACCCCGTCCTGGTGTGCTCCCTCGCAGATCGCACCTGAGCGAAGAAGGTAACATACCGAAGCCGAGATTGAGCGTCTATGTCTCATCTCAGATCGAGCAGCCTGTTGAAGTCACGGGGACTGGCCCCCATCAGACTGAAAAACGCCATGACACCGTAAAGACCAAGGCGGCTGTCACCCTGACTTCAAGAGGCTGCTAAGTCAGGACCAGTGGAATTCCCAAGTTGAATTCCGGTAGAGACCACGTTTCAGTCCGTGCATCACGTGGCAACATCGGGAATAGCGGATTCCACGGCCAATTGGGAAGGCTGCCCCCACATTACTGACTTTGCATCTCGGCCCGATTGAATCGATTTCAACGAGTCATGGTCGCATCACCGAGACACGTCGCGTGGTTCAATATTCGGTCAGGAATCATGTTCGAGCCGAATCTCGATCGCGATCAGAAGGTATGGAGAAGGAGGGTATGGATGACGTATTCCCAATCATCGTTAACAGTATCACGGAAGCGGTGGATGGCCGACCGAACTGGATTGCCTGTTGGACGTTTGACGACCACTCTTTTCGACGTCAAGCACCCTGCTGAAGTCACAGGAACTGACTCAGCCCTAATGAAAACACGCCAAGAAATCCCGGCGGTCAAGGTGCCTGCCCTCCTGGCTTCAATAGGCTGCTTGATCAATCCATCCGTAGGTTTCGGCAACACAGACTTCGCCACACAAATGAGGGCATCGGGAACACGTTTTGCGTTTCGCATTTCACGACAACACCCGTCAGTGACACCCTTGTGAAACCACTTTGCGGAATTGACATCATCCGAAAACTCATCAAAGTCATCGTCGAGAAAATGGGCGGCTATTGGTTTGCATCCTTCGAAGACCAACCGCAAATTTCTTTTGGTGGAAAGACACCCGAGCTCGGAATTGAAAAGCTGCTCAGCCATTTCGGAAATGACCGATTCGGCGACGAATTGGCCACTGTCGCTGGCAGCACCGAGCAAGGGTATTTGGAAGTGATGATTCGCCTGCGTCACCGCCGCCTGATTCCCGTTCCATCGATGAATTAGCCTGCGAACCAGGTTCTCGTTATTCCGTCTTGAGAATTCCTCGTTCGTTTTTCCTCGTTACCAAGCTCCCGCTTGGTGACGCCTCCTGCGAACCCGCGACCTCGAATCGCCAAACGGTGGACGCCACACGCAGTCGAGTGATCCACCACCGCTTCCATCTTCGCAGTGAAGCAAGAAAACTTCTGAGCACTCAAAACTGACGCCAAGCCCTGACGTCTTGGACTGCCTTGATGTTCGGACTTGAGTGTGTCAGATAACGTGATGACGTGCATAATCTAACGCAACGAGAGTTTGCTCAAGTGCTTGTTCGCTTGCAGCCTGAGCGATATCGTGCATGGAGTGCTTACGCTCATCCTGCTGCGTCA
Organism: Schlesneria paludicola DSM 18645; assembly: GCF_000255655.1. NCBI lineage: Bacteria > Pseudomonadati > Planctomycetota > Planctomycetia > Planctomycetales > Planctomycetaceae > Schlesneria > Schlesneria paludicola. The sequence goes on from NZ_JH636435.1 coordinate 1,402,486, forward strand.
CATCCTGCTGCGTCACATCCTGATTGAACTCTCATGTTGAACGACAACGAGTCTGATGATCTATTGCAGATCTATCGCGAAAGGTACCTCACCATCAGGCGCGACTTTCGGTTATATCCCGACAAGGTCATTGTCACTGGCACGGTTCAACGAAATGAGATCAAAGCAACGGTGCCGCTCGTGAGCCTTCAACCCGTCTATGGCTACATCACTTTTCGTAGCCGCCTTTTCATCCTGTATGTGATAGCGTCTTTTGTATTTGGTTGCGCGGCGGTTCTCGTCGGCTTCGTCACCGAGGGACTTCCGACGGAAACTTTAGTCTTTTGGACGCGGCCTTTTGCCGTCATTTCCTCGTGTTGGTTTTTTGTTCTCGCGGCTCGTCGGATCCGACGCCAAATGATCTATCGATTTTCGAATGAAGGATCGATCATCGTACTGGATTTCTTTGCAAGTGGTCCTGATAAGGCCGGCGCCCAGGCCTTCGCAGATTTGATCGCCAACCAAATACGCAAATGCCGTCATTCTGATGTCTGAACTGGCTTTCGCTGCGGCATCGCGCCCTCGTCAGTACTGTGTGCTCATTCTTTACGAAGTCCAAGGAACTGGTGGAATTGCCGAGAATATTTTCGAACTTGTGCGGACATGTTCGCTGGACATTTTCCGTCACAACGCGAGTGTGATGACTTCGATCAATTGTATTTTTCGTGCGCGCGATAGTCTTTCGACGACCGCTTTGTACTCAGGTTGTTCAAAACTCCAATGACGCCACGAGAGTCGGCAAGCCCCAAGGGCGATTCGTCCCCGGCATCTGGACCAGAATCGCGATGTCACCCATTTGTGTCCCCACAAATGGGTGACATCGGAATGGCTTTAACGTTTGACATCCCGAAAAGGTGATCCAACCGGGGCAGTTCCTGCGGGCCAAAGGCCCAGCCATTCCACCAGCCCGGCCCAAAGGAAGCCGCAGGACTCTGACGGGCTGAGTCCAGTTCGCTCCTCGTTACCAAGCTCCGCTTGGTAACGCCTCATACGATCTCATTTTCCGACCAGCCGGAAAGGGGCTCGGGAGCCTCAGAGGCGTTACCAAGCGGAGCTTGGTAACGAGGAAACGCGGAACAACGAGAGGGGAGCAAGAACTTGGAAACGATGGAAACAATCCGGCATGAAAACCGAGCCCGCCTTCGCACAGGCTCTGGGTCTGCAAAGCGACCCCTACGAATCCCTGCTGACGCTCGAGACGGCCACCGTCCCGACCTCGCAGCCTTAGCCACAGAATCGCTCGCCTGCTTTGGCGGAAACGCTCCACCAAAGTGATGGTGAAGGAAATCGCATCGCGAACTTGCAATGCCCTTCTCGTAAGCGAACGGCTGTGGATCATCTGGCACTACCGCGGAGTCGTTATCGCGACGAAGCGCGCACCTAACTGCTTGACCTGGTTCGAAGCGGTTTCACAGGATCTCGGCCGACGACTTCTCGACCCGTTGGCGGCCACTCACTTCTAAAGGTCGGCGCAAACGGCGTTCGACAAAATTGACTCGATACTGGGGTGGGGAGCGGCATTACCTCAACTCGACAAATCCTCGCGAAGCTTCTTCCAGACACTCCCGGGTCGCCCCGATGACAGTGACAAGAGGGAACTTATGGACCGCACAATACTCTCAATGGGGCCACAGCTCTCGCTGCGGAAATATAGTACGTACGGAACTTACGCAGTCAAAAATCTAGCTTCAATGGAGCCGCGCAACGTCTACGCGGACAGCAGCCTATCAGCATGTTCTAGATATTTGAATTAATTAGTTCGGAAACAAATAAATTAAACGCACCATTTACGTTGCATTTTTATGCACAAATAATTAAAATCGAGCGGCGTCCTGACTACTTGGCAGTTACCCCAGGACGCCGCGTGTCGCTTGTGAGGCAAATCCGAGCCGGAACTCGTCGCCCCCCGACGTTCTTGATCCTCGCATTTGCACTCCCTTCAGTCAATTCTGAGTTGGGGCGGGAGCCAAAGAGAATGGCAAGAGTTAAAGACAGTCCGATTGATGGAGCAGTTCGCCAGATCTATCATCAGATTAACAAGTCAGTTGACGAAATTCTGATCCATCCAGCGGATGGCAACGAATTTCGCGAAGGCTGTACTTCAGCGACTCAGTGCTGGCTGCCACGCGTTTTCAATTGAAGACGTGCTCCGCCGATTGATCCTTTTGCGCAAACGCGGAAACAAGAAAGGTGGACTCGACCTGCCTGAAGGAGAGCCCCCCATCTTGAGCAATCCGAAACCACGCTAGCCGCTAGTTGACGCCGATTGCAAATTACGGAGGAAGGTTCCTTCCTCCGTAACATTCTTGTCATCGCGTGCCAGATCGAACTCGCGGACGCGAATTCGTGCAGATTCGCTGCCAGAGGACGGCAGGTATCCGTGCGGTTGCCCTGTCGCAAATGCGATGTGAGAGCACGTTTCCCATAACCGAAGTGCACTCAGTCTTGAGAGACACTTTCACCGCCCACGGCTGCATCTGAGCACAAACTCACGTGCCATTCATACCACTGCAATTACTTGTCTTCTAAACATCGGATCGACGGCAAGCTCTGTATAGGCAATTAAAATGAATGATTCAGAGCAGTTTGACTATGCTTTTCAGAAGCTTACAACGCAACGACCATTCCCGTGGCAACACGCTCTTTATGAAGACTGGTTCCGAATGGGAAAATTCCCATCGGCATGCAGCCTGCCAACTGGTATCGGAAAGACATCCGTCGTCGCACTTTGGCTTATGGCGCTTGCGAAGCACCCGACTCAAGTTCCACGTCGTCTGGTCTATGTTGTGAATCGACGCACGGTCGTAGACCAAACGACAACGGAAGTCATGCGGCTGCGAAACAATCTCATGGCAGCGGGACTTCACGAGCCATTGCTGGCACTCTGCGGACTCGACCTACCAACTGACGAGCCACCACTTGCGATCAGCACACTTCGCGGCCAGTTCGCGGACAATCGCGAATGGTCCGCAGACCCGGCTCGACCTGCGGTCATCATTGGCACCGTGGATATGATCGGCAGTCGGCTGCTATTCGGTGGGTACGGACTTGGGTTCAAGTCGAAACCGTTACACGCCGGATTTCTGGGACAGGACGTGTTGCTCGTCCATGATGAGGCACATCTGGAACCGGCGTTTCAAGCGTGCCTCGTTTCCATCCAAAAGGAGCAAGATCGCTGCAAAGAGTTTCGCCAGTTTCACGTCATGGAATTGACAGCAACGCCACGCCAAAGTGCAGAGACGTTTGCGCTGACCGAGGCCGAAAAAAATCCCCCTCCAAAACAGCCCGCCACTCCGACCGAACCCATCCATTTCGTCTGGCGTCGGCTGTGTGCAAAGAAAACTGTTCGACTGCACGAAGTGAAAGACGAGAAAGCAGTTGCCGATCAGATCGCAATATTGGCTTTGCAGTACAAGGACTCGAAGCAAGCCATTATTGTGTTTGTACGCCGAATCGATGACGTTGCCAAAATTGTGACTCGATTGGAAGCCGCGCACCAGAAGGTCAAACAACTCACCGGTACGCTACGCGGACTCGAACGAGATCGACTCGCAGATCAACCACTCTTCAAGAGATTTCTTCCCGAGGCGCCACGCTCGAATGAAACAGTCTTCCTCGTCTGCACGTCCGCGGGCGAAGTCGGGGTCAACATCTCTGCCGATCATCTCGTCTGCGATCTGTCCACATTCGACAGTATGGCACAGCGTTTCGGACGCGTGAACCGCTTTGGATCTCAGCCCGACTCTGAGATCCATGTCGTCCACCCGACCGACATGTCAGCAGAGAACGAACTCGATCGACGCCGAGCAAAAACGCTCAAGCTCTTGAGCGATCTCCACGGCAACGCCAGCCCGAAGGCCATTGGAGAACTGACTTCTCAAGAGAAGGAAGCGGCATTCGCTCCAGCACCAGAAATCTTGCCAACGTCCAAGATCCTGTTTGATGCCTGGGCTCTTACGACAATCAAATCGAAACTTCCAGGTCGTCCGCCCGTCATACCCTATCTTCACGGAATCGAAAACGACGATACGGCAGAGACACAGTTTGCCTGGCGCAACGAAGTCACGTTGACCGCTGGACGAGTCTCGACAAGAGACATCGAAGAACTGCTTGATCACGTCCCTCTCAAGCCACACGAACTTTTGCGAGTCGCCACCTATGGCAAGGGCCGTGCTTACGATCAGCTTCAGAAAATTGCGACGCGAACCCCCGATCTTCCGCTCTGGATCATCGAGCCCGATGGCTCGCTCATCAGCGACAAAAACGTCTCTGACATCGTCGCGAAGCGAGGTACGGGCTTTGTCGTCACTTTGGCCGGGCGGACGGTCGTATTACCACCTCAGGCTGGGGGACTATCGTCGGACGGCACGCTCGAAGGTGCAGAAGCCTATTCTGCAGCACGTCACTATGACGTGTTCGCCAGTGCGATCGAGAATTCGCGGTTGAGATTCACCATTAGCACCGATTCGGAGGGTCAAAGCTGGCTCATCCCGGTTTCACCAATCCCAGGTCTTTCTGAGGACGTTCGTTGCCAGATCAACCTCCAAAACAAGCGGTATCGCGAACTTACTCGGCTCTTTCGAGAACACAAGCTTCCGCCGGCACATTTGGAATTCAGCCTCAGCCTCCAAGGCATGGTGGAAGAAGATTCTGACGGCCTGGGCCTGCAGGAGTATCTTGTTCTGCAATTGATCTCCTCAAAAAAGGAAACCGCTGGAACACCGGAATGGCCCATCCTGCAAAAGCACCTCGAAGGCGTACGGCTCTATGCTCGCAAGATTTGTCGTGGTCTCGGATTCACCGAGGAATTGACTCGCGCAATCGAGCTTGCAGCAGTCTGGCATGATCTTGGAAAAGGAAGAGCCGTCTGGCAGCGAGGAGCCGGAAACGACAAGACGAATTCGCCTGTTTGCAAAACCATCCATGGGCGACCTCCCGAGAATCTCAAACGCTATCGTCATGAATTTGGTTCTCTGATCGATCTGCATGGTGTGCCAGAATTTGTCGAAGAGCTCGCAACCCTGAACGATCAACAACGCGATCTCGCTCTGCATTTGATTGGCACGCATCACGGTCGCGGCCGACCTCATTTCACAAATTCCGAGGCGAACGACAGCGAATCCTCATCAGACATCATCGAGTTTGTTCTGGCGGAAGTCCCAGCACGATTTGCCCGGCTGCAGCGCACCTTCGGACGCTGGGGCTTGGCCTATCTGGAATCGATTTTGCGTGCGGCCGACGCTCTTGATTCAAGGCGAATCGATGCCACGCCGATTGGCAACACTGAAGAAGGTATCTGGCCAGAACCGGTAACAAAAACGCTGCGAGCCCCGGTGCGTCCCCGTGCGACACCTTCCATTCAGGTCAACCTGAATCCCGCCAATCCAGGGCAGTTTTTTGCCTGCTGTGGATTGTTTGAACTTGCCGAATGCCTCTGGCCCGGGGTCGAAGGTTGGTTTGATGCGAGTCGCTTCTGCCTCGCCTGTCAGGGCGACCTGAAAACCCTTTTGAACACATTCGTGGAATGCCAACTCACGAACATCATGACTGTGACGGAACATGCTCGGTTCAAAGAACTATCGTCCATGTCAGCGAAAGAACGGAAGAACGTTGCGGGACTTGAGGACGAGTACAAGGATTTGGGGAAGCTCCTGCGCGAGGCACCTCTCGCTCTTCAAGCCCCATTCGATCTTCGACTGGATTGGTTCGTCGACGATGCCGCGGGCGGCAGTCGGTTCAAAACCTGGGCTGGTCAACAATCCGTGCTCGGCATCGCCACATCAATGAAAGACAACCTGGAACAGAATTCGTGGCGAAATGAGGACTGCCTGAAGTTCTCGTCGATTGGATGCGGATTACCGTTCAATTTCGATTCCGATCTTGGAAGCCAAGGGGGAGCCATTGATGTGGGATTCAGTTTCGACCCACTCGCGGCAAGCGCTCTGACGCGAATCGAGTCCACAGCTCGCCCCGCCTTGGAACTCCTCGCGTTCATCGGGCTCCAACGATTTCGCCCCCATCAGATTTCAAATGACAATCGATTTCTCTATGTCGTCTGGAACAGACCACTTCCGGCCAGCATCGCGTCTGCCGCGGCTGCGAATGCACTGCCCGTTCCCGGATCAGATCAGTTCGAATTTCGGCTCTTGTATCGCACGAAGTACCTGAAAAGTTTTCTGCCCGCCATTCCGTTTACTGGAGACTCCGATGAGTGACGTTTCACAATTTGACGCCTGGCTGACGACCGATGAATTTGCGGCTCTCGTCATCCGTGAATTTCTTGAACCTGTCGAAGGCCCCGATGGTGTCCTGTTCCCGGCAACTTACGCGGCGGCCGAGGACAAAAAAGTGTTTCCCGGTGGCTACAACATCGATCCACCCGAAGGTGACAAGAACATCTGTCTGGTTGACAGCATCGGGTCGCAGGCCAACCGTATCGAGCCGATGTTTGCAAAACCTGATTTTGCACATCTAATACCACAGATCTCCGTCACGGCCGGACCAAAGTCGATTAGCATTTTGGAAGCCGGCCATCGCGCGGGGGATGCACTCGTGCGGTGCACGCCGTTGCAGAAAGAACTCCAAGACGCATTCAAGTCCGTTCTCAAAGGCGACGCCGAGCCGATGGCAAAGATCGCTCCGACTTCGCTGGTCTTCGGAGTCTGGGATTCTCGAGACACCCAGGCAAAGCTGCCGCGATTAATTGCGTCGACAATCCGTGCGTTTGATGTGAAGCGTCTCAAGCGATCTGCCCAATATAATCCCTCAACCGACTATATCGGCGACAATCTTCTGCCCGAGACAACAGACAAGTCACAGAAAGACGCCTACGCCGAACGCGGGTTTGTCCACGTTCCCGCGACGGGCTCGCATGGCGGCGTGATTGCATCTGGAGGGGTACGACGGGACGCCACGTTAAGCCTTGGTGCATTGCGTCTGCTTTCCGCAGGAAGTGATCCCAAAAAGACCGTCACCCTTCGCAGGTACGTGCTCGGGCTATCACTCGTTGCATTCACATCCAATCCAGCGACTTACCTTCGCCAGGGATGTAACCTTGTCCCCGGGTCCAAACCTCGCGAATTTGAATTGGTGCACGCCGACGGAAAACGTGAGCCGCTGAAACTGACAAACGCTGAAGCGCTCAAGTACGCGACCGCTGTCGCCAAGGCATTCGGAGTTGGAGAAGGGAAAACGGTGACATTCGATTCAAAGCTCGCCAGCGCGGATATCAAAGGCGAAGGCGACGTCAAACCTACCCGCTCTCGCGGCCGACGAAATGCGGCAACCGCCGACACGACGGAGGGGGCCGAATGACTTCAGTACTCTGTCTTACGCTGCGATTCCTTGATCCAGTACCGCAATTTCACGGACGCGGACCAGACGATAATCCCGAGTGGCCACCATCGCCACTACGGCTTTTCCAGGCATTGGTTTCGGCATCGGCCAGACGGTGGAGCGAACAACAATTCGCGGAGATTGCGACCCCAGCCCTCCAGTGGCTGGAACGGATTCAACCATCAATCGTAACGCCTGCGTTTCAACACGAACGATTCGGTTACCGGACGTATGTGCCAAACAACTCAGGAGACTTGATGACCGCCGCATGGGCCCGCGGTGACACCGAATCGAGTATGGCCAAATATCGGGTCGAAAAAGATGTTCGGCCTACAAACTTGCTCGAGGAAACGATTCGATTCTTGTTTCCTTTCGAAGAGGGGATCTGTCAGTACTTCGACGTCATTCAGGCGGCGGCAAGATCCGTCACCCATTTGGGATGGGGGATTGATATGGTCGCCGGAAATGCAGAACTTCTCAGCAGCACAGAAGTGGCCCAACTCAACGGAGAAGTCTGGCATCCCTCTGAAGGATCTCGCACCACTTCCTTACGTGTTCCGATCGATGGCACGCTCGCCGCATTGAACGCCAAACACCGGGCATTCCTCGAACGAATTGGTCCAGATGGTTTTAAACCAGTGCCCCCATTGTCGAAGTTTCGGATTATGGGGTATCGCCGCGCGATGGAACCCGCACGGCGGCAGTTTGCCGCGTTCACGATCTTGAAACCAGATGCGAGCGGCATGAAATCGTTTGATCCAATCCGCCGCACTCGCGACATCGCTGGAATGCTGCGTCATGCCGTCGCAGAAGTGGCGCACAATCAAGGTTGGTCCGACGAACGGATCAATGTCTTTGTTCATGGTAAGGTGCCCGATGGTTCACAACCATCAAATGGCAGCATAAGCCCAGATCGGTTTCAGTATTTGCCTTTGCCCACCATCAATTACGCACTGAAACGAGTCGAGGCAATTCGTCGTGTCCTGATTGCAGCACCGGCGCACTGCAGCAAAGAAGCGAAGTGGGCATTGCAGGCAATGGCAGGTACAGAACTGGTTCATCACAACAACGTCGCGGGACTCATGACGATCCTTCCCACCTCCGACGCAGTCTTAAGACAGTACACTGACGAGGCCCGAACATGGTCGACCGTGACACCTGTAATTCTTCCCGGCTACGACGACCCAGATCACTTACGTCGTAAGCTCAAAGACGTGCGTGACGCCGAGACTCAGAAGCGATACCTCGCCCGCCTCGATAGCAGATTGGATTCGCTGCTTCGAAAAGCGTTCCGGCAAGCAGGTTACGCAGAGGACCTCATGACCCAGACCGAACTCGAATGTCGCAATGTCGGATTTCACTCTGGCGTGGATCTGGCGTCACGATATCTGCCTCCGGAGAACCTCAATCAATCACCTCGCTATCACGTCAAGATTCGCTTCCCATTTCCGATCCGCGGTCCCATCGTCGTCGGAAGCGGTCGATTTCGGGGCTTCGGCCTGTTTGCAAGACTGGACGAGTCGTGAGTTCGTCCCGAAAGGTCCCCCCTGAATGGTCACTTGAATTGTCCAGCCACCGCCAAGGCGGTGCTTCCGCATCGCCTGTACTTCGAATCGCGGGGAGATCCACGACATGCAAAGAGACAACTAGGCGTCAAGAAGCGTTAGCCCTCGGACCTTCCGCGTTCGAATTCAAGTTGTTCAAGCGCGCGTCGTATGACACGTTCTGACTCGGGTCACGTCCATTGTCATCAGTTTGTGTGTTTCTTCGAGAGAGTAATAAAGTTCCGAGAGTGAACGCGTCTCGGCTCACCCGAATTAATGACCACGCGGTCCATCGGCAATTCGGGACGGAAGAATTACGACACTCGCGGACTGGTCCGAAATGACCACCCGTGCTTCCGATTGGAATCAGGCTTCGGATTCGCCCCGTCATTCGTCCGTGGTCCGTGGTCCGTGGTCCAAATGACGGCATTTCAATTGTCGAAACACGCGATTCGTCGCATTTGAATTGCTTTGATTGTTTGTCGCACTCAATCCGATTGTGCGCTGTCATGCGCCGAGGTTTCTGCGTGCGATGATTTCTGGTCCAGCCCCTTCGTTATGGATGACGATCCACCATGAATCAGGTGATCTATGCCGTCACTGTCTACCTCATCCCTCGATCTGGCCGCGATTCTTTTGGGAGATGACGAACCGGAATTGCTCTTCACTGACGAAGAACTCATCCCCGTTCGAATGCTGAACGAATTCACCTACTGCCCGCGACTGGCCTATCTCGAATGGGTCCAAGGGGAATTCACCGACAATCTCGATACCAAACAAGGCACTTTCGGTCATCGCAATGTCGATCGGCCGTCGGCTCGTCCGATCCCTGCGGCGCAGGGTCCGTGCCAGGACTCCGCGGGCGACAACGAGACTGCTGCAACGGAACCGTTACTGAAAACGCGTGCGTTGACGTTGTCCGCATACCGGGAAGGGCTGGTCGCGAAGCTCGATCTGCTAGAACTGGAAGGTTCATCCGTCACGCCTGTCGAATATAAGAAAGGTGCGATTCCGCCGAATCCACATCAGGCCTGGGAACCCGAACGCGTGCAGCTTTGTGCGCAAGGCTTGATCCTGCGAGAAAATGGATATCAATGCGATTCCGGCGAACTCTACTACATCGAGTCCCGGCATCGTGTCACCGTACCGTTTGACGACGCGTTGATCCTCAGAACCCGTGAACTCGTCCGGCGGCTGCGAGAAATGGGACGGACCGAACAGATCCCGCTGCCGCTGGTCGACAGCCCCAAATGCCCACGCTGTTCCCTGGTCGGAATCTGCCTGCCTGATGAAACGAATCTCCTTCTCCGAGACAACCAGGCAGACGCCGCCTCTACGACAAACACACCCCCCATTCCTCGTAGGCCTCTCGGCGCGCTGGGCACTCCGGCAATCCGGCAACTAATTCCCGCGCGCGATGACGCCTTGCCGCTCTATATCAAAGAGCAGGGGGCGTACGTGGGAAAAGATGGCGAACGTCTGGTCGTACGTCATCGCGAGGCCAAACTGGTCAGCGTTCCCCTCATCGAAGTCTCACAACTGTCATTGTTTGGGAACGTGCAGATGTCGGCGCAGGCGCTGCGAGAAGTCGTTGACCGAGGCATTCCCGTCTGCCACTTCAGCTACGGCGGCTGGTTCGTCGCCATGACAACAGGACACGTCCGGAAAAACATCGAACTGAGAATCGCTCAATTCGCCGCGGCCGCCGATCCCGAGACGTCACTCTCCCTGGCCAGGGGATTCATCACGGCAAAAATCAAAAACGGCCGCACCATGCTCAGGCGGCATGCCCACGCAAAAAACAACGGCAGCGCGGCAGCACCACCAAACGAGACACCTCCCGTCACAGAAGACGCCCCTGTATTCGAGCCTTCCGATCACGATCCCACGTTGGCGAGCCGAAACGGATCATCCCGTGACTTGGAGCAACTGGCAGAATGGGCGCAAAAGGCCCAACGAGCGCCGTCGGCCGAATCACTGCTGGGGTTGGAAGGAATGGCCGCCAAGATCTACTTCTCCGGCTTGGCAAAGCTTTTGAAAGGCGGAGACACATTTGACTTTCGCGGCAGAAATCGACGTCCCCCGCGTGACCCTATCAATGCGCTGCTCAGCTTCGTCTATTCACTGCTGGCGAAAGAAGTGACGATCGCCGTGCAGGCCGTCGGCTTTGATCCGCTGCTGGGATTCTTTCACAAGCCACGCTACGGCCGGCCGTCATTGGCCCTGGATCTCGCGGAAGAGTTTCGTCCTCTGATCGGTGATTCCACCGTCATGATGCTGATCAACAACGGGGAAATTGCGCAGTCCAGTTTTTTGTCGCGAGCGGGTGCCGTCACGCTGACCGAGCCAGGTCGCAAGGCGGTAATCGCTGCGTTCGAACGACGGATGGAACAAGAGATCACGCATCCAATTTTTGGATACAAGATCAGCTATCGACGAGTGCTTGAGGTCCAGGCGCGATTGCTCTCACGTGTTGTGCTGGGCGAGCTTGCCGCGTACCCGGGATTTTGTACGAGATGATTGCCGATGTTGCCTGCTCACGATTGTTTGCAGCTCTCCATCCACGGGTTGGGAACTGGCGCGTTTTCATCACAGAGAATACGAGACACAGCGCGAGGCATTTGCAACTAAGCCACCCCATGCCGATGAAAATGGGTCTGTGTCCCTCTCCGATCCCGCCCGTTGGGGACGATTTGCCCAGGCGTCTGATTGAAGAACAAGATCAAGGGAACCATCATGAAGAACGTGTATCTTGTCAGCTATGACGTCTGCGACGCCAAGCGGCTGCGCCTGACGTACCGCAAGCTCTGTGGATTTGGCACCCCACTGCAGTACTCGGTCTTCCGTTGCGAACTCAGTCCGATGCAACGTCAGTCCCTGAAAGAGCAGCTTTGGGACATCCTCAACTTGGACGTCGACCGAGTGATGATTGTGGATCTGGGCCCCGCAGGCGCGCGCGGCGACGAGTGCGTCGAGTTCTGGGGCAGTTCACGAATGGCAGTCCCCACTCGGACGGCCGTCATCGTGTGACGGCCGTTCGAAATCACGAAGACTGGCTCCGCCGAGATTTACAAATGCCATGAAATCGTGGACGCCATCCGGCGTTGCCTTCGGCGGTGAACGCCCCGCATGCAAACTCGGACACCCCATTCACCGCACACTGATGACTCAATCAGAGTACACGCAGACATCACCTGCCTTCGCGACTGCAGTGGACGATCCTTTTGAAATTGCGTCGCACACGGATATGATCGCCGTTCGCAAACAGTCATTTCGGTTGACGATGACGATCTTTGGCAATTCGAGTGAAATCCGACAGATCGATTGTTCGAGCGGTACGGTGCCGCAAGAAACCCCGTGATCGCTCGAAGCCGTTAACCACAAGGCCTGTCACGCCTTCCAGAAAGGCTGTTGTTAAAGATGCCGATTTTCAATCAAAAAAATCACAACCTCTCGCAACAGCCCCCACAACCGCCCACCCCGTCAAGATTTAGACCCCGGGCGGTTCTCCGCGCTAAACCAGCGCGGCTCCATTGAAGCCAGGCGGACGGGCACCCTCCGCAGATTGACATTGGCAGTTCTCCGCGCTAAACCAGCGCGGCTCCATTGAAGCCATGCGTCCTCGTCCTTCGATGACATGTGTCACACTGTTCTCCGCGCTAAACCAGCGCGGCTCCATTGAAGCGATTCGCACTTCGGGTCAAACCTGCCCTGCGAGACGGTTCTCCGCGCTAAACCAGCGCGGCTCCATTGAAGCGAAACGGAGTAGCGGTCAGTCCGACAACCCGCATATTGTTCTCCGCGCTAAACCAGCGCGGCTCCATTGAAGCAAGACCGGAACTGATTGCATCGTCAATTCGATCAAGCGTTCTCCGCGCTAAACCAGCGCGGCTCCATTGAAGCTGCGGAGAATCGGCGGGACATGGTACGCGAGGCCCTAGTTCTCCGCGCTAAACCAGCGCGGCTCCATTGAAGCGATTTGTCTGGCTTGTGGCCCGGCTCATACTGGACGGGTTCTCCGCGCTAAACCAGCGCGGCTCCATTGAAGCTCGGATCGAATCTTCGACATACCCCGACGCCGACTCGTTCTCCGCGCTAAACCAGCGCGGCTCCATTGAAGCCAACAATTCCGCGACGAAGCTGATCGACGGTCAAGGTTCTCCGCGCTAAACCAGCGCGGCTCCATTGAAGCTGAGCCGAAGTATGTATGTTCGCAGGCAGCTTGGAGTTCTCCGCGCTAAACCAGCGCGGCTCCATTGAAGCCAAACTCAACAGTTGCCGTGGCGCCAGTCCAGTCGGTTCTCCGCGCTAAACCAGCGCGGCTCCATTGAAGCTATTAAACGCGAAAGCGTATAAAGAACCACGAAGAGGTTCTCCGCGCTAAACCAGCGCGGCTCCATTGAAGCCGGTTGTGGGAAAGTGCAAGGTGCTCGCCTGCGAGGTTCTCCGCGCTAAACCAGCGCGGCTCCATTGAAGCGTGTTGCGGGACCCTTTCTTCGCGAGTACATCGGACGTTCTCCGCGCTAAACCAGCGCGGCTCCATTGAAGCCGGATGATGACGCTGGTGGGAGTCTACGAGTTGACGAGTTCTCCGCGCTAAACCAGCGCGGCTCCATTGAAGCTTTGGTTGGTAAGGAGTTAAGTAAAGATGGTGTGCCCGTTCTCCGCGCTAAACCAGCGCGGCTCCATTGAAGCCATCACCGCCAGGGGGGCAGAGATGGCACTCATCTGGTTCTCCGCGCTAAATCAGCGCGGCTCCATTGAAGCAAGAGAACTGGCAGCAAGCTGTCTTGCTGCCAGTGGGTTCTCCGCGCTAAATCAGCGCGGCTCCATTGAAGCGATTCTCCACTTGTTCACGATCGTTCCCGCAGCGTTGTTCTCCGCGCTAAATCAGCGCGGCTCCATTGAAGCAATGTTGCCACGACTGCGGTAAACGGCACGCTGATTCGTTCTCCGCGCTAAATCAGCGCGGCTCCATTGAAGCCGTCAATGCTTGGACACGAAAAAGTGGCCGGTGTTCTGGTTCTCCGCGCTAAATCAGCGCGGCTCCATTGAAGCCTGCTGATTCGGAAGAGTCGTCGTCGTTGTGTAGTAGGTTCTCCGCGCTAAATCAGCGCGGCTCCATTGAAGCAGCAACGTTTCGCGTATCGGCTCAGATCGGAAGAGTACGTTCTCCGCGCTAAATCAGCGCGGCTCCATTGAAGCCGGCATCTGACTGATCTCTGGTTCACCGGATTCCAGCGTTCTCCGCGCTAAATCAGCGCGGCTCCATTGAAGCCTGTGTGCCAGCACGATCGATCTGGCACCGAAGTTTTGTTCTCCGCGCTAAATCAGCGCGGCTCCATTGAAGCTTTTCGATGGCCGACTCCTCTTCTGGAGTCATGCCGTTCTCCGCGCTAAATCAGCGCGGCTCCATTGAAGCCAGAGGGATCAGTTGATCATGGACACAATCCGGTACGTTCTCCGCGCTAAATCAGCGCGGCTCCATTGAAGCGGTTGCTGCCCCTCGCGTTTACAACCCTGACGACGAGTTCTCCGCGCTAAATCAGCGCGGCTCCATTGAAGCGTTTCATGGGCATGGGAAGTCCAACGAACAGGCGTCGTTCTCCGCGCTAAATCAGCGCGGCTCCATTGAAGCGATGGACTCCGGAGCAATACTTTTTATTGCTTTCTGGTTCTCCGCGCTAAATCAGCGCGGCTCCATTGAAGCACGTCGTCCCTGGTTGAAGGAACCGTCCTCCGCGTGAGTTCTCCGCGCTAAATCAGCGCGGCTCCATTGAAGCGAAAATCGGTTCTCCTGCACTAACAGCAGTAGAGAGGTTCTCCGCGCTAAATCAGCGCGGCTCCATTGAAGCGGGCAGGTTGCGTTCCAGTGCCGAGAGCGACTGATAGTTCTCCGCGCTAAATCAGCGCGGCTCCATTGAAGCGCGATCAAGCCGATCGACACGTGATGTACACGCCACGTTCTCCGCGCTAAATCAGCGCGGCTCCATTGAAGCGAGTTGCCGGGCCCGCCGCGTTTCCAGGACAGGTTCGTTCTCCGCGCTAAATCAGCGCGGCTCCATTGAAGCTGTACGATCGGTTCCCCGTTCCATAGCAGCTTCCTTGTTCTCCGCGCTAAATCAGCGCGGCTCCATTGAAGCGAGCGGTAGTCTGTCCGAATCCCGAATGGTATTCACGTTCTCCGCGCTAAATCAGCGCGGCTCCATTGAAGCCACGGCTATTTTCCGAACGAACGATCCGACCAGGTGCGTTCTCCGCGCTAAATCAGCGCGGCTCCATTGAAGCGGATTGTGGCTAAGTCTAACACTCCAGTTGTGGTAAGTTCTCCGCGCTAAACCAGCGCGGCTCCATTGAAGCGACATCCAGGGGCAACCGCATGACGACTCGACGAAATAGTTCTCCGCGCTAAACCAGCGCGGCTCCATTGAAGCGAGTCGGCCATCCGCCTTTTCGTCGTTACGGCTGGGGTTCTCCGCGCTAAACCAGCGCGGCTCCATTGAAGGTGCTCGTAATACGTGGTGACCGGACCGAGTCCATTGTTCTCCGCGCTAAATCAGCGCGGCTCCATTGAAGGGCGGCGTCGAGGTAGAAATCACCATCTGCCCCGGTCCCGTTCTCCGCGCTAAATCAGCGCGGCTCCATTGAAGCGACGCGCAAAGAGCATTGAAGCCAGGGGCAGCTTGAGTTCTCCGCGCTAAACCAGCGCGGCTCCGTTGAAGCCCCTTGCGGCGTCACCCGCGTTTGCTTGTTCGTCGTGTTCTCCGCGCTAAACCAGCGCGGCTCCATTGAAGCTGGTTTGCGTCGCGCACACCTACGTCGATGCGTTTATGTTCTCCGCGCCAATCCCGCGCGGCCCCGTTGCGAGATTCGATCCGTCGAGTGTGAGCTCGTTCTTCCGCCCCGCAGCGGGCGGACGGGTGAAAGCCCAGGGCTGTGATCGCTTCGATCGCGGCCCTAGGTAACAGATCTCCACAAGATTCACCGCCCTGTAACGGGCGGCAGGAAGCGATCGATGATCCGATTTGGACTGTCCTTTTGCCCTGACAGGGCAAAATCTTGACGATGGTCATACCCAGGGGAACGATCGAAACGATCGTTCCCCTGGGCTTGTTCACTCCACCACGTTGTGGTGGTCAGAAGGAACCGAGATTGCAAGAGGCGTTACCAAGCGGAGCTTGGTAACGAGGAACAACGAGAGGGGAGCGGGGACTTGGTAACGAGAGAAGGTGATCCAACCGTGGCGGTTCCTGCGGGCCAAAGGCCCAGCCATTCCACCAGCCCAGTCCAAAGGAGGCCGCAGGACTCCGACGGGCTGGGTCCAGTTCCACAAAACTCCTTGAAGGCCTGTAGGGCCGACCATTCACTCGAACCGAATCCGCTTTGCATTCGAATTGCCAGCCCTACAGGCCGTTGTTCATTTTTTCGTTCGCTCCTCCATCTTCGCTCCTCGTTACCAAGCTCCTGCTTGGTAACGCCTCATACGATCTCGTTATCCGACCAGCCGGAAAGGGGCTCGGGAGCCTCAGAGGCGTTACCAAGCGGAGCTTGGTAACGAGGAATAGAAAGGAGAGCTGACGAAAAACGTCGGCGACGGGTCCAATTACCGGCGTTCGTTGAGCCACTTTCGACTCGAGAGCGCATCGCTTTCCGGGTCGACGAAGCGAAGCAATTCGTGCTTCCACTCTTCCGCATAATCAATGCCGATCCTCGGCGTTGCACAAACCTGCGGGCGGTCGTGCGGGTCATCAATGAAGTACAAGTCATCCCCGGTCAAATCCAGCTCATTGTCGCGGCGCGTGATGCCAAATGCCCGAGCGAATTTGCCTGGTCCCGAGAGATCAACGGGCCATCCATCCAATGGCTCCGCGGCGCGAATCAGAACGGCTTGCGGATCATCGATTTCGGCCGCAACCACGTTGAACATGTCATACATGCCATAAATCAGGTAGACGTACGCGCGGCCCGAAGGGCCAAACATAACTTCTGTTCGCTTCGTTCGCCCTTTCGCGGCGTGACACGCCAAGTCGTGTGCGCCGACATACGCTTCCGTTTCCACGATCCGCGCGCGGAACTGTTCCGTCCCGATCCTACGGACCATGACTTTGCCAATCAGATCTTGCGCGAGCTGAATCGCGGGCTTTGCGAAAAAATTCTGCTCCAGTTTCATCACCACTCAATTCTCAATTCTCTCGTGAATCGCCCTCGTACGTTCGCGACTGCCGTTTCTCTTTCTTAGCCCTCTGCAAGACTCGCAGCGTCACCAAACCAGCAACCGCGCGGCAGCCTCATCGCTCACACGTTGCGGACTGACGCATTCTGATCGCGGAAACCGCGCGACACCATGCGAGGCATTCGTCACCCCAAAACGTGTTGCCGACGAACGGGGGTTGTTCCGCTCTCTGGCCCCTGAACGACACACCCGATGCCCCTCACTGTTTTTGAAACCCGTGACGCTCTGCGACCAGTCTTCCAAACGTTTAGAACAATGAGCCAGTTTGGCCCTGACGCGATCGGTACAAATCGTATGATCTCGTGACGTGAAGAGTGAGGTGGACAAATCCATTTTCCCAGATGATTGGAATCTACCGTGATTCGATCCAAGCCAGTCTTTCCTTTGACGCGGGAACGTCAATCCGTCCCCGCCGTGGAAGACGGAGCCCGCTCCCGCCAGTTCCACAGGCTGCTCCCGCATGATGCATCAAGGCGCTCAAATGAGCATCTTGCGCATCATGAGCATCGTGTGGGATGCAAACATAAGTCCATAAGAAATGGGATCTTCCACAACAAGGCGATCGACATGATCAAGATGATCAGCGAATCTCAGGATTGCCCCCCTCAGCTAAAATGATGGAACTGAACACGAGGTGCGGCGAGCGTCTGATCATCCGTCAATCTTCGTGCGGTCGGAGCAGGAAGTCTTTACCGAAACCCTGCGGCATCCAGCGTTTTGCTCGTCCAGCCCCGGCCGCCCGACCTGTCATTGTTCGTTCTGACTGCGCGTTAGTGAATGGCGATTAACACGGACGCGATCGTGACGGTGGTGGTCAGAAACATGGCAAACGTCGCGGCAACCAGGGCGCACACCAGGCGCAGGAAAGTACGATCCGACATGACACAGATTCCGAACAGGGGCGTGATTACGGGCATCGCAAAGCGACGGCACACCGACCCAAGGAAAGATCAAGCACTCAAACGTGAGCACATTTCGTTGGGAAATTCGCGAAAGGCGAAAGAATCCGTAGTTTGGCCTACGGGCACCGCCAGCCCCTGCTGGATTTGGTTCAGCGTCGTCGCGGCATTCAGTCCCGCGGTCGCTGTGTGACACTATGGAAATCGGCAAACATCCAAACTCTGCTTGAGCGATTCCACTGTGCACCCGCAGGGTCCCGATGGCCTTCCTCAGGGAGACGACATAACTCCTTTTGCAAACGAACGGCACCGTTCGCCAGCATCATGGAAGTCCTTCAAAGACAAGAACTTCTCCACGATCGGCATGATTGGCGTTTTTCCTGGTTCGGGTTTCCTCCTCCTCTCGCGTTCCCCGCGCCTTCTCCTCGTTACCAAGCTCCCGCTTGGTAACGCTTAACGCTCCCTCCCCATAGGAATTACATGCGAGGTCCCAGACCACTTTCCAGCTCGACAGAAAGCGACACCCAAGGAGGGGTCACCAAGCGGAGCTTGGTAACGAGAAAAACGACGACGAGAAACGAGTGGATGCCCACGGAATTTACGCAACGTTTCGCGGGCACGGGTGGACAATAGATTCCAGCGGGCGAGTTCGAAATACGCCTCTTTTCAGAATGGGGGATGCGATCATGGCTGTTCCCGTCAGTTCCACTTGGGTCAGCGCCCTTTTCGCCAACGGTTCCGTCCCACGCACCACGAAGACCGATCCTAAAACGGGGTTGGCGACCGAGATGATCTGTACGGCCAGCAGTGGCGGCGGTTTCACCGTCGCGTACGATTCCAGTTTGATCCTGCATGACGGCTGTCAGAATCATACACTGACTCTGGTCCTGAAAATCAATCTGAATCCGATCCTGCCCGATATCCTTCCCACCTGGCTGCGGCTCCCGTTTTTCGACGCCGACACTCCGCCGAAAATGTTCTTGATCCGCCCCTGGGGTAAGCCGGAATGGACCAATTTCACGACGGGCTTCAAACGAGAATGCGCCAAGTGGAACGATCGTTTCTGGCTGATTCCCCCGGCAAGCTTCTCGGCGCTCGACGTCAAACAGGGCAGTCGCAGCGTCCGTCCGAATATCTACTGTCATCTGTACGTCAGCATTGTTGGAAGCGCCGCGGGTGCGCATCGCTCCATCAATGTCGTCAACCTGGATTTGCAGGACGCTAAAACGCGACTGGGTGTGACCGACGCCAATATGAATAGCGGGGCCTTCCGTTCAGACGCCGACCAGTACGATGCGCTCGACGTGAAGACACGATCACAATGGAGCCAGGACAACACCGGAGCGTGGCACGAAGCAAAAAAATACTCGACAGTGGTTCATGAAGTCGGCCATGCGTTGGGCCTGCCGCACATCGGGGTCAGTCACAACGATAATCTCTGTCAGATCGCGGTCTTTCTGGACGAGCACGTGCCCAATCCCAGTGCATTGCCCGGACTGTTCAACGGCGGCAGCAACGGCCAGGCCTGTTACGGCACCTTTGGCGTTCCCGATCGCGGCGCCAACGTCATGGGCGGCGGGACAAACTTCGACGAAACCAATGCCGCCCCCTGGGCCAGCCGACTGGCGTTGCATACCGGAACCAAACCCGAAGACTGGGCCGTCTCCCGCACGAAAGTTCAGCCGAAGCTATTGTGAGACTTCAGGCGCCGCCGGGACCTCGACAAGCGAACTCGGTTTGCGTGTCGAACGATGACTGAAGAGCAGAAAACTCGTGATGAGCAACAGGGGGATCACAATCAGCCAATACGAGATAAAGCAAATCGCGTAGTAGCGGTCTTTCGAGAGATCGCTTCCAGAACACCCAAAATGAAAGCCTGGCAAATCCAGACGCACCGGGACCGACACCTCGGACATCGGATCGGATGAGCTGGCAGGATCGATGGGATGCGACGACCACGAGCCACTCAGTGAAGGACTGTCAGAACCATAGGCCGCGGCAATCACTCCAAGTCCACACTGATCGGATCGAACATTGATGATCCATCGCTGGCCCATCGACGTGACAAGCAGGTCCGCCAGAAACAGGCTGCGAACCCAGCCGACCACAAACGCACCGGAACAAAGGAGAAACAGGATTCCCAAACGTCGCCGTCGGCTGTGGAAGAAGTTCCCCATGGGTCACTCCACTTTCGCTGAATGGATTTCCGCAAGGCGTTTCGAAGACGAAAGCGAAGGCACCAGCAGTCTGTAGAAGTAAGGGGGGACAGGTACCTCGGCATTCACAATATCATGGCGTTTTTCAATCCGGTCGGAGCCAGTCCCCGCCACTTCAACAGTCTGTTAGTGCTTTGGATTGCGAAGGCCGCGGCAACGGTTGGGAAAGCAGCAACCATCCGGCCGGTATCGTGAGCGGAACACCAATGAGCCAATATGGAACGGCAACAAACCAATTCGTCAGTTGATACGTTGGGGTCGTATCGGTGTTGGTTCCGAGCAGTATTGGCCGTAACCGTTCACAGACCGGGGACTGGCTCATTTTCCCGCGGTAAAGGGAACGCTTACCCTCGTCGATGCACTGTGAATTCCAATTGATCCGGGAAAATGTGCCTGTCCCCCTCTCTTCAGTCTGTGGACGGTTACAGAGTGGCCCGAGGTACCAATGCGACTTCTTAATTTCGGGAGAATCGAAATTCACCAACGTCCAATATGCCTCGTTGGATTCTGGCGTGGAATCGCCGGTTCGCCATCCCAACCACAACGGCCCGAGGCGGGACTCAAGTGGGATCGAATGGTGGGCCACGACGACACACAGATAGTGGTCTCTGGACACCACCATGAACGGGGTTCGGTCCTTCTGCGTCAGATACAGACATACTTCCTGCCGGATGCTGCTGACCCAACCCGCCACGCAAAGGCACGCGAGCACCAGCGTCACGAGTCCCAAGACGTTTCGCCTGCCATGGGATACGCTTGGCATGGTCGGCGTCCTGCGGCACTCAAGCGATCGTTCCCGCTGGGATCAAACGCATCGTGGACCGCGTGTCGACATTCAGGCTTTGATCAGGTCGCGCGCCATCAGGACGAACATGATTCGACGACGGTCATCATCGTCGAGCTCACGCTCTTGTTTTGTCTGTTTCCCTTCATATCGCAGGACGGCCTTTTTGGATTTCACGATCCGTCGCAGCAAGTCGGTTGGACCGCTTGTGACAGGGTAATCCATCCATTCCCAAATCATGCCCGCCGCGTGACCCCGTTCGACTTTGTGTTCGTCATTCGCGTCAAAATAATCGGAATCATCGCGGTCGACTTTAATTACGAACTTCTGAATAAACATCCAATCGCGGGCCGAGTACTGAATTCGCATCCGCATGGCGACCGTTCCATCTTTCGCCTTCACAATGTACGGCACGACGGTCGTCCCCTCGCCAAGTTCGGGCGAGTGCGAGTACTCGATGAACGTCGCACCGGACGCTTCGTCATGCGTCGACTTCATCGACTCTGCCAGATATTGCCGAGCGGTCGTCGCGGTCAGGGTCGCCGTTTCACGCTTCCAAGTGGCCACGTCGCCTTTGGGGCTGCTCAGCCGATGGTACACGATGGTCCACGGAGTTCCCTTAGGCAGCTTATCCATCACCGCACGCAATTCGTCGATCGATTTCACCGGCTTCGAATTGATCGAATTGAGAATGTCGAGCTTTTTCAATCCCCCAACCGCCGCGGGACCGCCGGCATCAATACAACGGACGACAAGTCCGAACTTGGGCAGGGACTCTTTCGTTCGTTCTTTCGCTTCGAACACGGCGTCGGCCAGCGGTTCGACCTTCGCGCCAATAAAGGGAGTGTCGAGCGCCAACATGTCTTCAGCGGCGTGAGAGCCGGTGACCGTCAAAACCGACGTCACCAGCAGAATCGGAACAAAAAGATGTGCAAGTCGCATCGACCAGTCTCCTACGATTTCGGACTTGGAAGGCGTATTCAAGTCCCTGTATCACAGCGTCTCTGGGCGGATGTCGTCAAGTGTGATTGGCCTGTCGAGACCGAGAGAAGAGCGAATAGTGAGGGTTCGATCACGGTCGGTGGGGATGGCGCTGAAATGCACATCCGGTTTACCCACCGTTGCCGCCCAAATTTCGCCTGGCTCGGCCACTTATCTGATGCAACAGGCATGTCGATCCGCGACGGGAATGACGATTCCGCAAGCCAATTTGTTGAGCTGCGGGGGCAGGGAATCGGAGCCGCAACGGGAACGACGTTCTTTTCGCTCGATTCTTTGAACCTGGGCTACCGGCGACAGCAGGGGGCCGCCACCGGGAGGTTCACACGAACAGACCACGACAGAGCCCTGGCGACGTCCGGGTTAGAACTGGACGCGAGTGGCTCGATTGGGAACGCCGCCGAAGTACCAGTTGAACAGGACTCGGAATTCACCGTCGAAGACGCGTTGACCACCATCCATGGGAAAGACGTAACCCAGCAGCAACGAGTTCGTTTGTCCCAACATGATGTTTGTTCCCACAAGCGCGTTCACCGTTCGGAATGGGTCTTGCCGCACACCGGTGTTCACCTGGGTCCCCTGGACAGAATCGGTGGACTGAAGGGTTCGATTGATATGCAGCTCTGTCAACAACGCGATTCGGGTGAGCCTCGAGGTGGGGTCTGGGGACTGGTACATCCAATAGCCAGCACCGAAGCTCGTGAACATGTACGCGGGGTCGGTGAGGATTCCGTCCTTCTGCAGGACCTGCGAATCATTCTGGGTATAAACCGAGTTTCCATTGGTGGCAAAATCGAATTGGAACAGCCCCTGTGCGAAAAAACGATCGTTGGGTGTATACACGCAGCCGAGGAATGGCAGAGCGTGCCAGGCCTGATTGTTGATCTGAGCGACGGTCGCTCCTTGAGCATCAAACAGCGTGGTGCCATTGGCGGTGGGCGCGGCTACTCCAAAGCCCGCGGACCAGGCATACTGCTCGTCCCGGTAAAGCAGACCTTTGAAGAAGGTCGTCAGATTTCCCAGTTCGTACTGGTTCGTATCATACCCCTGTCCGATTGTCGTGCCGGATCCCAGTGTCAATGCCATGGGGACCCGCACTTCAACCGAGGCGTTTCCGTTGAAGAAGGTTTTTTCAACCCCCGGCGTCAGGCGATTCACGGGAATGCCGTCCGGCGTCAGCCTCACGTTCGAGAAGTAGTTGTAACTCAAGAAGACGCGATCACGGGGCAGGGGGCTGGTATTCTCGGCGAGTTTCATGATCCCGACTGGGGTCGACGTGGCAACAGAAACACTTCCCTTGCCAGCCAGAAAACCACCTCCGTCGCCGCCGTACGCATTGCCATTGTTACAGATCACGGTACTTCCCTGACCGAAGAAGTCCCCCATGAATGCCGGAACATAGCTGGCGGCGGTCGATGCACCTTGACCAGCGGACAGCGATGTAATCGGATTCATCGCTGGCGAGGGTGGTTCGGGCGATCGAGGAAATACCGAATCCGGATCAGAAAGTCCGCTCGGGGTATCGAGCGTTGGTTGCGGATTTGTCGCAGGTGGCATGGCCCCCGGCGTAGTGCCTGGCATGCCACCCGGCACGCATTGCTGTTGGCTCAGTCCATTGGTGCCGGTCGTGCAATTTTGCGAGGACGTTCCCTCGAACGGAACGATCGAACTCGCAGGCAACAGGGCACGATCAAAGAAGTCTTCGTCGGTACTGGTTCCGCTGACTTGCACGATGGCATCGTCAACGCGCGACGTCCTTCGCGAGACTCGTACCGCCTTACGCGGCTTGGATTGCTGCGTCGCGTCGGCGATGGCATCCGACGGTCCGCCGATGAGCCCTCCAGCGATCACCCAGGGGGAAATGAACGCCATGCAGGGTTGAAGAAAGTTTCTCATCGTCATCGATCCTTCTATTTCAATTCGAGACATCTTTCCGAAGAAGAGGTCTCGGTCGTGAGTCGGATTCTCGAACTCATTCAGCCTTCTCGCGAGGTGGATCCGCCGTGTGAGTTGCAGCCGGAGTTTGATTCGCGGCCGCGGACGGATCGGCACAAGCAGGCCTGGTGTCGTTCAGGGAGACACGCAGCAATGCACGCTGTCGTCAGTGACGTCTTTGTTGCCATGGGCCGTCGCCACGGCCGTCACGGCAACCGCCACCAGTGCGGCCCCCGTCGCAACCATCAGAATTCCAGCCGGGCCAATGGAGCCGAATTGACCGCGAGCACCGTTTTCGCCAAGGACCAGAAGCCCTTGTGGTGTCGCTGTCGGAGGGGCCGTTTGTTCGGTCCAGAAACGGTAAAGCCCCTCGGTCGCGCCCGAGCGGACTTGATAGATCCCGGTCTTCATCGCGGGAATCTGGAACGCGCCATGCTGATCAGCCACCGCATGCCCGACCTCGTTCCGGCCCTGTTTGACGACAATCTTTGCGCCGATCGCGGGGTTACCGGAATGATCGACGACCCTTCCCACGAATGCCCCAGACTTTTCCAGGCGAATGTCGAGAATCGTTGTCGCGGGCAAGGTTTTGACGACGGGCTGCGCCTGCGTCGCTGGTCCGGCAAAAATTGGTGGAGGGCTACAAACGACGCCGACGGCGGCCAGCGCGACCACCGAATTCTTGAGAAGGAATAATCCTTTATTCACGCCCCGGCTCCTAAACTGACGTCAGATTGCCAATCCGCCTCGAAGAGAGACAAATGCCCCACCTGCCCACGATGCCCGGACTTTAGGAACTGCTTGTCCACTATGTCTTACAGGATCGTGATATCACAGGGCTTTCGTTCAGTGCGTTAAGATGAATCGTTAAAGTTCGCCACACTTGCGTACGTCACGACTGCCGCAAACCCGATTCAAAGGAAATCGTCCGTTCCGTCGAATACTTTCGCCCACCGCAACCCCAGGCGCGTCAGGACAGTCAGTGCACGAACCCCCGCATGCGACTCATCGATTTCGAGGTGTTTGTCCGCGGGATTTCAACGGGCTGCTGGCCGAAAAGAGCTCGTACAGCCCCCAAATTTGGAGAAATATTTTCGGTCGGCGACGGACCACTCAAACACCGAAATCGTGATTAGAGACCTTCGTTCCGGTGTGGAACCTGCAACCCGACAATCACGCCAGTCATGTGCGGGGCGGAATTCCTGCCCCGACGCGTGACTGGCGGATCAAATCAGGTTTCGACGGATGATGAAAATCGAGCATGAACGCTCAGACGGTTTTCCAACTTCGGTCAGAATTTGCCGCTGAAGTTTTTTGCACCCGCACCGACGGCGCGTGCGTAATCCCGGAGTTCGAATTTATTGGAGAGTGCCCAATCATAGAAGGACTTCGGCCAAAAATAGTCTCCAAACCATTTCGCGAAATCATCGCGTTTGGGGAAGTAGAACTCACCGAAGTTCGGGTCAAAAAAACAAACGTCCTGGCCAACGAAGGCACACATGCAATGTCCACCGACTGAACCATGAATGCCGATCATGCGATAGGTACCATCACCCAGCCCCATGTTCTTGACCATCGAGCCACTGATGAGTGCATTCCCCAACGCCTTACCCTGTCCCATTCGCGAACCTCCTCCACGATCCGCCGATGCGGTCGCCCGGTTCGCGACATTCACCTTTTGCAGTTTCCCGCCCACGGACATATTGACCTTGGACATTTTCATATCGGTTCGGCGGCGAATTCCATACTGCAGGAACCACAGATCCGAATTCTGATCCTGATCGGTGATGGCACTTCCTTTGCCTTCGAACATGGACGTCCCATAGTTGAAGTTGTACGCGACGTTCGCCAGCGCCGAAGAGTTCACTTTGCCATCGGGGCAAAGCCAGTTCCAGATCGATCCATCGTGTGCGTGGAAGACGATCCACATTTCGCTAAGAGCCTGACAGATTCCGTCTTTCGTCTTCTTGCTCTTGCCAATCATCGACGAGACGGGTTCGAGGGTCTGAGAGAAAGTATGGGTACAATGCCCTTTGTATTCTTCAGCAGACTTTTGAATTCGGTTGACAAGATAGCTCGTAATACCCATCAACATTCTCCACATGCCGAGATCGTGACAAGCACGCAACGTGGCTCAATCCAATCTCGAAGTTCCTGAAACGCGGGGATCGCCCGCAAAAGTTATCACTAACGACCGACACGTCACAAGCGAATACTCAAACCATGGACTGACATCAAGGAAAGCCGCAGTCATCACGACGCTGTCATGTTTTGCTTGGTGAAACAATACGTCGTAAACCCAATCGACGGAGGCAATTCTGCAAGCTCATCAGATCACAGGATATCGTTTGCTGAAGAATCCGACGAAGCGCTTCGTTATCGGTTCAAGAAACGAGAAAATGGAGCCTGTTCTGATACCCGGCTCGGAATTCCAAAAAACCCTGTGTACGTGAGAGATGAGGCCTATTGAGCACAATCGACCACCCATTCCGTCATTCCAGCGGACAGTCACAATGAGAACTCATTTACTAATCAAACCACTTTCCATGGAACGGCAGCCAACTGCGGTGGACCTCGATCCATTCACGAAGACGGCTGGCTGTAACGACCAAATGCGGAGCGGATTTGTCTTGAAACGTCATCAAGACTCGGAAACCCCATGTTCGAATTGTCCCATACTCATGATAGAACGTTGGGCCATCACCAAGATGATAAGTGATCCGCAGCCGCGCGTGAGGCTGACCGCGAAAAGAACTTCGAAACGCCTGTCCCGATGCGACCGTCTGACCACCGACGAGTACCGGCAACGCGGACACCGGCTCGTCGTCACTCACCTGAGTCAAGACGCTTTCAATCGTCACGGGAACATCAAGATGATTCGTGATCGTCAATTGATTATTGGTCTGTTGGTATAGAATGAGTCCCAGCGCGCAGACGGCCACTGCCCCCGCTGACCAACAGCCCCTGCGAATGAATTTTGCCGACTTTGCAACATTCGACATCGGTACCGCCTGTAAGACCATCTTTTCCTTAAGGATGTACATAGTGCGAAGAATCCTAGCGTATCCGATACAACGCAATCACTTCAGCAGCTTGTAGAAGTCAGGGGGACAGGAACCTTGGCATTCACGATGTCATGGCACTTTTTAATCTGGCCCGAGCCAGTCCCCGTTACTTCAACAGGCGATTCGGCAGACAACTCTTTGCAACTTCTGCGACGGCCAATGCAGGACGGACAGATTCAAAGGCAATTCCAATCATTTCATGCAATGTTCTGCGTTCATCTCCGATTATTTAAGTTGCTTGGACCATCCCAAGTCGGTTACGCTCTGGCGAACATTCTTGAATGGGGTTGCGGATGATTTCGCACCTGCCATCACTCTATAGCTTGAGACCAGACAATGCTGCGGAATTGGAATCAGCGAGTTGCTGCGTGGTTGCTCGGATCACGAAATCGTCAGCCTCGTCGACGGATGGAATCGATCCACTCAACGGCAGGCTCACGCAGCGGTGCGGTGGTTTCCCAAGTGGAGCTTCTCGAATCGCGACGGCTCCTGACCAATCTCGTCGCCGTCCAAGTGAATGGCAATTCGATTGATCTGACCGACGTCACTCGCGGCCGTCAGTCGACGGGCGACAACTTCAGTATCACCTATACGGGGACGCAAGTTGTATTGACCGGTCAGAACGGCACATCGTTCCAAGTTGGTAACCAGACGCTGACAACATATACCGCAACTATCACTGGCCCGGCGGCAATCTCCATGCGATTGAACCGGAATGCCAACACGGTCACCGTGACGGGCGACGGCACGGCCGCCCTGTCATCGCTGAATATCAATCTGGGTATTGGCAGACAGGACAACTCGTTAACACTGACAAAGGTCATCGCCGATTCGGTTCGCATCAGCGGCGGACGACACAACGACACGGTGAAGCTCGACCAGTCGACTGTGAACTCCAATCTCGATGTCCACCTGGGATTCTCGTCAGGGGATACGCTTGACCTCGAATCCACGACGGTCAAAGGGAACGTCACGGATCGAGTCGGTCAGTTGATCGTCAATCAATCAACGATCAACGGCAACCTGCGCGACCTCGAAGCAGGAAGGAACAACACCTTCACGTCGACGGGGTCAACGTATGGCGGTTCGGTCATGGTCAGAATGGGTCGCGACGGCACGATCAACTCAAAAGATTCGACATTCAGCGGTTCGGTCTCATTCGATATGCGACGTGACGGCGTCATCAATCTGCTCACGTCCACCGATGGCCCCAATGACTTCAAGGGTGCAGTCTCGATCAGGGGTATGCGGCGCGGCGAGACTGTCGTGAATCAGTGGCAGGGTTCTGTTTCGTCAACTTCGACGACCCCAACATACAAACACGCACATGTCGTCATGTCGAGCACGACAATCGCAACGCCGACCGTCACCTCTCAATCTGCGGCGACAACAACGCCAATCATTAAGGGGACATACGATTCCACGGATGGACCGATTCTGAAGGTCACCGTCAATGGCAAGACGTATACGCTGGGAACCGATGCCCAACTGACGTCGCCTTCCGCCGGAAACTGGTCATTGAATCTGGCGACTGCTCCGCTGACCGCTCAGACGACAACGGTGACCGTCACCAGTTCCGACTCGCGTGGTAACTCTGCGACCGGGACCGGTACGATCACCAGCGAACAGGCCATCATCAGCAAATACTTGACCAACAATAGTTTGACGTCGACGAAAACCGCGTCGGGTCTGAACTATGTCATCACGACCCAGGGAACCGGTGCGGTGCCGACAGCCGGGAAAAGTGTCAGCGTGGACTACACTGGGTACGTCCTGAATTCGGATGGAACCAAGGGAACAACGTTCGATTCCAGCACCGACCCGCAGTTCGGCCATGTAGAACCTTACACATTCACACTTGGCGCGGGCTCGGTCATCAAAGGGTGGGACGAAGCATTTGCCTTGCTGAAGGTCGGGACAGTGGCCCAACTCATCATTCCGTCGGCATTGGGCTACGGGACGACGGGTTCAGGCGCAAAAATCCCCCCGAACAGCGTTTTGATCTTCGACGTAAAACTGGTTTCCTCGACCTGATCGATGTGAAAGACCCGCGTCGCCCCCCAAGCCGCAACGCGCCTCCTGAACGCGATGGCCATCGCTACGTTGACACCGGGATCACATCGACCGGATATCTGTTACGTCCAGAGATTGGTCTCAGGACGTAACAGGACATCGAAGCGGGCTTTGATTAGAATTCGCCGACAAGATCCCCTGCAGCGCGCGTGGCCAGGTGTTGATACACGCCAAGATCGATGTTTGTGCTGACAAAGCGAACGGCGCCGTCGCCCATCACAAAGTTTGCCCCGCCAACGTGGTAGCTGCTGAAGTCGTCGATATGATTCGCGGGGCTGTTTGGCGTGTGATCGCACGTGCCCAGAATCCGCACGATGGCGTCGTCACCGTTGGCGACCACACCGGCCCAGGTCGACGTCCAGTTAAATCCGACATCGCGGCGAGTTTTGTGTTCTCCGACCACGATGCTGTTACTGAGTCCATCGGTGAAATCACGAAATTGAATGCGACTGTTCTGAAAAAACGCGCCCTCACCCATGCAGGGGCTATTCGGAAGGCCCACGCAATCGTCGATGTCGCTGGTACCGAACACGCCAACGTAATTGCCGACGGGCAATTTGACGAGATCGGTTCCACCCGCATCCTGGATTGTCCAGGTGGTTCCTGGCGCCACATCGGAAGGGCACCGAAAGGCGGCAAGAGGTGTTAAGCGTGTTGTCTCGTTGGTTGTGGATTCCATTTTCAGGTTGAAGTTCAACTGATTGAACAGCGGACCTTGATCGAGCTGAGGCAGGATTCGCGATGCCCAACCCCAGCCATTTATTCCATAAATATCGGACGCTCCATTCGTAATTCCCACCCAACCGGGCGGCAACGAATTCGAAATGTCATGATAATTGTGTAGTGCCAAACCGATTTGCTTGAGATTGTTCCGGCACTGGGTTCTGCGTGCCGCTTCTCGCGCCTGCTGGACGGCAGGAAGTAAAAGGGCGATGAGAACGGCAATGATGGCAATGACCACCAAGAGCTCGATCAACGTAAATCCACGAACCGATTTTGGGCGCAACATGACACAGTCCTTCAGACAAGGCGAATGATAAATCGATAAATGCGCAGGCGAACGAGCGATCTTGTGGCGCAATGATGCGGCCGCAATCGACGTCATGATGCCGCGACGAAGCAAGAGAGGCGCAGCTAGCGTTGCCAGAAACGAATGGGCAGCGCGCTGGCGCAAAAAAGAATAGACGCAATCAGACCAATGGTGGTCCGCGCGATACAGGGTCGATCAACGCCCCCAGCGATGGCTGGATCACGAACACGGGTGGAGTCTGTTCGCGACTCTCACGCGTGGGCAGAACAGGCGGAATCTCGATCTGCGCAAACGATTGCGTCAGAACATGACAAACGGGACAACTATCGTCATCGTGCGGAGCCATCGGCACCTGCGACGACTGTTGATCGGACCGCGTCGCAGTCGAAGCGGGCTTGCAGTGAACATGGTGATGGCAATGACAATGTTCAACACGCGAGGCTCGGTCGTGATCACCGGCGTGGGCGGCGGGCAGTTGATGCGCGACCAAATGGTGCCACGGCGCCACAATCAGGTTGACCCAAATGTGGGCCACCATGGCGACTAGAGCAACCAGATGTGTCAGACGGCCAAACACAACATCATTCCCGAGGCAGATCAATCCGATTGAATTTCGACAAGTGGCGCAACCGTTCGGACTCAACATGTTAATGAGCACCGCCCGCAGGCTTGTTGGCCTGCTTCTTGCGAGTTCATCGACGTGTCAATTCAGGTTGGAAACTCCACGAGATCCTGACTGAACCTACGCGTAATGCAATCGAAGTGCAAGAACAAATTTATGCAAAAAAAGGAATTTCGACGATTTCCGCGCAGCATGAATTTTCGTGCGGCAGTTCACACAACAATCAGCCGCATGCGACGCAGCGCCCACGCATCATAATCTCGGTCACTTTTCCCACGGGGGCTAACTCTTTCTTCGCCGAATGAGGCAAATCCAGGTCATGTAGACAGATGATTCGACCGCAATCGATACAGACGAAGTGCGGATGTGGAACGTCCGTATGCGCTGGATTCCGAAGCTCAAATCGCCAGACACGGTCACCCAACTCGGAACGTGTCACGAGCCCCACGTCCGAAAGGTCGTTCAGGTTTCGGAAGACGGTTGCCTTATCAAAACCGAGGGGAACGAGATCCAACGCAATTTCCGCATGGGTGGCGGGTGCTTTTGAACGTTGCAACCAGCGCAGCACCGCCGTCCTTGCGGCCGTCGTCCGCAGGCCAACGTCCGACAGCAGTTGCCGCAATTGAGCAACCGCTTCGATCTCGCCAGACTCTGCCTGTTTCTTTTTCATGAATGCTCGATCCATCCCTTAAATCGACGCGGTAACTGCCCAATCATACAAGGCCAGGCAAATGTGAGGCAATTCGCACAACGGGTGGTTCCGTCCAGAAAGGCCCGAGCCCCTACTCCAGCACGGCCATTCCGGTTACGTGATCGAGACGTCCATTCGCAAGTCCACACTACAGAGTGACGTGAAGCCTGCGGGTGAGTTACGCCCGTTACGACTGCCGGGCCGCGCGTGCCAGGAACTCGTCCTGCCCCGCGACCAGCAACGTCTCGGATTCCTTGAGTCGTGCGTCGGGATCAAGGGCCGACGTGATTTCATCCGTCAGCATATCATGGAGGGCAATCACTGAAATGGAGTATCGTTTGCGAAGCTCCAGTTCGCGCAGCGACTTGCCAATCCATTCGTCGCGGACGGCCATTTCCTGAATACTGAACCCCGTTCCCAGGCGGACATAGTTGAGCACGGCCAAACCCGACAAGCGCGAGGCGAGTGCCAGTGCCGAGTCACGTTCTGGAAAGACGGTTTCCGTCACCCCCATGCGTTCCATCACGCGAGCATGATCGCGCGAGATGACTTTGGCGTACACATCTTTGACATCGAGATCGCGCAGCGCCATCGCGGCCAGAATACTGGCGGTAATATCGTCGCCGGTACTGACGATGCCGACGTCGGCGCCTTTCGCCCCGATGCGTTTGAGCGATTCCTGATCTTTTCCATCGGCAACCGCCGCCCGCGTCACCACCGCCGCGACACGATCGACAGCATCTGGACGAGGATCGACGGCGATCACTTCATGCCCTTGACCATAGAGCGCTTCGGCAATGCTGCTGCCGAAGTTTCCCAAGCCCACCACCACAAACCTTTTCATTTCATTCCTATCTCTGGCGCACGCTGCCGTAAAGCATCATCCGACCATGACATCTTCGTATGCGTAGCGAAAACGTGCCATCGTTTTCGCCGGGCGGGCGAGGATTGCCGCAGCACTGAGCGGCCCAACGCGACCGACAAACATCAATGTAATGATAATTCCCTTGCCCGCCGAAGACAGGTTGGCCGTGATGCCTGTTGAAACACCGACCGTATTGAACGCGCTGACCGCTTCGAACATCCGATCGAGAAAACCTCCCGTTTCCGTTCCGCGTTCCGTCACCGCCAGAAACAGAATTCCGACTGTGACAGTGGTAAACGAAATGACGCTCAGGCCAACGGCTCGATCAATCGTATCTTTGGGAAGCGAGCGTCCAAAAATATGAATTGGATCGTCCCCCTTCATCCGCGACCAGGCGAGCAAGCCCAGCAACGCGAAGGTCGTCGTTTTAATCCCCCCCGCGGTCGACCCGGGCGAACCCCCGATCGTCATCAGCAGGATGGTTAAGAAATTGGTGCTGTCTGAAGCCTTTGCATAGTCGATGGAATTGAACCCCGCCGTTCGCGCCGTGACGCTCATAAAGAGTGCATTGGCCAGACGGTCCCCGGTCGGCAGATCTTTCAAAGTTTGATTCCACTCCAGGATCGCGCAGGCGGCCGCGCCACCGAAAACCAGGATCGTGGTTGTGATCAGTACCAGCCGCGAGTTGATCGATACGCGGAACTTCTGTTTATGCCAGTGAGGTTGAACAAATGGGGCGAGCTCTTCGAGCGTCAAGAAACCAAGACCGCCTGCCACGATCAAGGCCGAAATCACAATCAGTGTTGCGGGAGATTCCTGATAGCCAATCAACGAATCCGAGAATGTCGAAAAACCCGCATTGCAGAAGGCACTGATCGAATGGAATACGGCCGGCCAGATCGCTCCACGCCAACCCAGACGAGGGACCCAGATCAGATACAGCAGCGCGGCACCGGCCGCTTCGATATAGATCGTAAAGCGAACGACATCGAACACCAGTTGTCGCGGTTCGAGAGATGTGGCGGCACTCGCAGAGGCACTCGCCAGCGACTCGTGCCGCAACGAAAGTCGCTTGCCCAGGATCACCATGACAAGACTGGTAAAGGCGATGACCCCCAGCCCGCCCAACTGAATCAGCAAGAGCACATAAGCCTGACCGAGCGGCGTAAAACGAGTGGCTGTGTCGACCACAATCAACCCGGTCACGCAGACCGCGCTTGTCGTCGTAAAAAGCGATTCTTCCCAGGTCAGAGGCGCGCCAGTGTAGAGTCCGGGCAGGCACTTGAAGCCGATCGTGCCAAATGCAACGAGCAGCGCAAAGGAGCCCACGAACAATTGAGGTGGCGTCAATCGCTTCCACCAGGGAAGGCGTCCGACGGTAAAATCCCATTTCCGGACGACGGACTGTTTCTGACCGATCATGATGACGGGATGAGTTCTTCTACCCGGAAGGCGTGGGTGGGAGTTCTTTCTGAATCCGAAAGCACTTCATGGTATCGGCGATCCGCAGCGTTCGCATCCACACCGCCATTTTTGTTTTTCCGGGGCGTGCGATACGGACGATTCGAAGACGGCAATCCATCGCGTGTCAACAACCGTTTACATCACCGGGACGCCCGCCGGATTCTCACCCCGCTCGTAGACGATATTGGCCCTGCCGACGAGCAATGCATCAAGCGGGCCGATCGCTTTGATGTCTTTGTTCGTGTACGGCAAGCGGTGAAGCACATATCGCATTGCATTAAGACGAGCCCGCTTCTTGCAATCGGACTTCAGCACGGTCCACGGCGCATCCGCCGTGTCCGTACTGAAAAACATGGCTTCTTTCGCTCGTGTGTAGTCATTCCATTTATCAATCGATGACAGATCGACCGGAGACAGTTTCCATTGTTTTAACGGATGGGCCTTTCGTTCTTCGAATCGTCGTCGCTGCTCAGACTGGCTGACCGAGAACCAGAACTTGACCAGATGCACGCCGCTACGAACCAGATTCCGTTCGAATTCGGGCGCCTGGCGAATAAATTCGGAGTATTCCTCATTTGTGCAATACCCCATGACTCGCTCGACGCCCGCGCGGTTGTACCAAGATCGATCGAACATCACGATTTCGCCGGCGGTCGGAAGATGCTGCACATAGCGCTGGAAGTACCATTGTCCCCGTTCGACGTCACTGGGCTTTTCGAGAGCGACAACGCGGGCACCGCGAGGATTGAGATGTTCCATAAACCGCTTAATGGTTCCTCCCTTGCCGGCCGCATCGCGGCCCTCAAACAAGATCACAACCTTCTGTTTTGCGGACTTGACCCAGGCCTGAAACTTCAGCAGTTCGACCTGAAGATGATACTTCTGGGTTTCATAACTTTTCCGCGACAGCAGGTTCTTGTAGGGATACCCGCCGTCTCGCCAGTCTTCAGCCAACTCTGCGTCGGGATTCACGTCCTTGCTGGACTCGGGAACGGCGACCTGCTGCATCACTTGTCGCAACAATGCCGCGTCATCGGGAGATGCTCCTTCCACAATCGCTTGCAAGGAGCGGGCCAGTGAGGCAGCGTCATGCGGGATCGTGATGTCGACAACGTCTTTGACGGCTTCGACCAGCGCGTCTTGCGCGGCGTTGACCGATTCCCCTGCCTCGAACTTGGCGATATCGGATGCCCGGAGTTCGGGGACGGTGTCCCCTTTTTTGACGGTTCGCGGTTTACGACCATTTCTTGCCGCAGCTGACTTCGACGATGCGGGCGGTTTGGACGTCGTATCGTCCGGAGGTCGTGATGAATTTCTGACCATGAATCTGCAAATCCCAAAATATTCGAAGTGCCTTACGGCGCAGTTGCCCGAAGACCACACGTGGAAAGTTGATTAAGCGGGGCTGACTCCGCATCGATTTAAAAACGCAATGACATCATGAACACGATTGTGGCCGTCCTTGATTTCAAGAGGCGGCTACCGCAATGACGTTTCGATGGGCGGCGTGATTACAGATACTGGAACGTCGTAATCGAAGTGGGCGGTCACGTTCCAAACGACGGATTGCCATCCGCAATTATGGGCATTCCCACAACCCCAGGGCAATCCATAATCGAGTGATTCGACATTTGAAGGCTCCTACTCGCACACCAGACGGTCGACGTTGCGATAAGCGAACCGTTAAACGTACGCACCGCGAAACCTCGAAAATCGAGAGAAAGCGATACAAGCCTAATTGATGGCTCGGGTTTTTCGGAACTCTGCGCAATCCGAAGCCAATCTGGCGAGCGCGATCAAATCGGTCATATTTTCGAAATAGGGTTCAGTGATTCCTTCGGGCCACGGGGAACACGAACGATGCGCGACACAATTCTCGAAAAAGCCATTCCTTGCGCCGTCGTTGCGCTGATTGCCTACTTTGTAACGACACCGCCAGACACGATGCGCCGGACGATCGGCCGAATCATGCTTCACGTCTGGGGATGACCGCCGCGCCACATCTCGACGGCAAGGGACGGGCGCATTTTCCCGGGTCATCGGAACCCACATCGTTTCGACCAAAGCAATCCTTCACGTTGCCGTGGGGACATGAGCCATCCCCGGCCTGAGATCTCCCTGGCATCAATCGACGGTTACTCTGCCAAGGATTACCTTGGTCTTTTCATGACCGCAATCAGGAATTTCGCGCCCCCTCGGACTTTTTCGATGGGGCAGACGGAAACGAGTTCCCACCCCTGTTCGCCATGTTGATTGAGTTTGACCTGAAAGCCGCTCGAATCAAAATCGGTTCCGGTGGTGTAGCCGAACTCTGTCTGCAGCTTCAGCGTCTGATATTCCCATTGCGTGGACATGACCCAATTCCGTTCGTGAATTTTCTGGTGACAGGCCGACGGCGTCTGCCGTTGTTGCCTGCAATCCGTCAATCGGCAGCAGACTTAGAACGTGGAAACAGCCGTCGCGGATCACACAAACGTAAGGCGAATCCCGCGAGACGTCGATGAATCCCGCACTTAGAGGCGATCAACCCCGCTCGGAACGAGATCGCACGCGACAACACTGCTCGCGATCTTGACGTGGTCCTTGCAAGACGGCGCCAACGACGAGCCCGCAATGTACTGCCTTGCTGTTGTTGGTTTTCCTGCAAAGTCGAGCCAGCGATGCTGTTCGTAGTCGTAAAGCTTGCAGCAACTGAGTGTCTTCCAGAGGACGAGCGGATTCCAGGCGATGATTTTGACGGTCTGGGGATAGGCGTCCTCCAAAGCGTTTTGGCTTTCGGGAAGGCGGTACAGCGGAATCAACGGGTCAACATGGTGGGCAGAATGTTCAAGAATGTTCAACAGAATGACATCGCAGAAGCGTGGAAACTGAATGTGCGTGGTTCCCCGGACCTGGCCTTGAAAATAGGTCCATTCCTCACGTTGATCGAACCAGGGAATTTCTGGATGCGTATGATGTTGAAAGGTGACGAATCCCATCAACGAAAAGAAGACGGCATACGGAGCCACAATCGCAAAGATCGTAAACAACACCGGCGATGGTCGATTGGTGACACTCGCCATCAAGTACATTCCGGCGCACTGCCCGATCAGAAAGACGGTGACGAGCAAACGATCTCGTTGAAACTCATGTTGGTTCGCTGGACCGTGAGCCCGCCCAGGAAAGATCTGATATTTGCACCAGACTTCTACGAAATAGAACAGCCCCAACCCAGCCGTCGTCCGCGTGCGATATACGCGTTCCATCAACCGCCTGATGAGCGGCAGCCGTCGGAATTCGTCGAAGGACCACGGCGCGTAACCAGGATCTTCGTGCTTGAGATTCGTCCAAACATGATGCATCCCATTGTGATTTCTTTTCCATGTCGAGAAGGGGTGCAATGCCGGTAGAAATGCTAAGGTCGCAATGATTCGATTCAGGCGACGAGAGGGAACCAAACTTCCATGACAAGCATCGTGGCCGACGATAAACAATGTCGAGATGGCGAATCCACTCACAATTGATGCAAAAACTGACAGCCAAATGGGCGCCAGAGCAACCGTCAGGACGCAAATCATCCACGCGCAGAGACACACGGTAAACAAGACGACACCCACCATGGTACTGCGTTGGCGGCGATCATCCGGAAGGGTATGGAGAATCGCTTTGGCATGTGGGTCCATACTTCACTCGCTTGGTTATCAGCTTATTGAAATCAGGGGGCAAGCATCTTCGTGTTCACCTGGTCGTGGCGTTTTCGAATCTGTACCGATTCGAATCTGTATGTTTTCAAATCCGTATTGAGCTAGTCCCGTGATTTCAGCAGGCTGTGATCGTGATTGGCAGTGAAAGATTGGCCCGATCATTCCATTGAGACATCCATTCGTTGATTGCATCGTCGCGATCCCGACTTTCGACCGGATTGCGTGTCACCGTTAACGGTCGGAAGACAGCGGGACAGACAGATTTTCCCGGTTAAACTGGAATTTACAGGGCATCGACTCAAGTAATCCTTCCCTTGACCGCGGGAGAATGAACCAGTCCCCGGCCTGTGAACGGTTTCGGAATGCGTCAACACACGACGATCAGTGCATTCCCCGTTCCGTAACCCGACATCCGAACTTTTTGAGTCCGCCAATTCAGAGTTACCATCACAACATTGACTCGCCGGAGTAAACGTTCGCAGCTCGAAGAGAGGGGGCAGGCATATATTCCCGATTAAATTAAATTCCACACTGCATCGACTAGGTAAGCCTTCTCTTGACCGCATGAAAATGAGTCAGTCCCCGGCCTATGAACGACTACCTTGTGGGACAACCATCTTGTCCTGACATGACAGATTCCCGAGCTTTGCCCACAGGCCCGCTGGCCTCGCGATAAGCGCATCGGCGCAATTCAGGTTCGAAGATCCACAAGGCGAATTCGAAACGACGATCCTGACGGCATGTCGCGAACGAACACTTGATGGCTCGCCTTTCCTAACGCGAGCCGGGAATACCAAACCATCCCAGGATTCTGGAAAACGAACTGTATACCTGTTCCCTGATTTTGCAGGGAGGTCAGTTTCGGGAGGGAGAACCCGATGACGTCATCGACTTGCTTCAACAGGACGCCGTCTCACTGTGAGACCACGAACAAGGGGCAACTCAACGTTCAGTCTCTCTGCCAGACGAGGTCGGCAATCCGTGTGGTCAATCTTGCGGAAGGAACGGGAACCAGGCATAGATTTTCGTTCCGGCACCGGGTGCGGAGGTCACTTTCAGGTCACCTCCTGCCAGTCGTGCACGCTCTGACATATTGATCAGGCCCAGGCTGCCCCCCACAGCGGCACGCTCAAATGCCGCATCGACATCGAACCCGCGTCCATCATCGCTGATTGTCAGCACCAGTTGATTGGCATCGCGTCGCAATTCGACTTCCGCACGCGCCATATTGGCATGGCGAATGGCATTGGTGATCGCTTCTTGCGTGATTCGAAAGCAGACAAACCCCAGTTCTTTCGGAATGTCGATTTCGGTGTCTCCCACCGCCAGATGAATCTCGATTCCCGTCAGTTCCCCCTGGTGCCTTAGATACCAGTGTAACGCGGCGACAAGCCCCAACTCTTTGAGATGCGGTGGCTGCAACCGGAGCGACAGATCGCGAACCCTGCCGATCCCCTGATCGATCAAGGAGATATTCTCATCGAGTCGTCCACGAATCTCGTCATCGACGAGGGACTGCGTCCTTCGCAGGTTCATTCTCATCACTGTCAACAACTGTCCAATTTCATCATGCAGCTCGCGCGACAACGCCTGCAATTCGGTCTCACGTGTTGTCAAAAGCTGTCGTGAGAGCTGTTCCATGCGAAGTTGACTGGCCGCTAGCGCCTTTTCGATCCGCTTGCGATCAGTAATGTCCGTGAATGTCACGGCCACCGTCCTGGGTAGCGATTGATGATTCAGCGGAACGGAATTGACGGAGATCCAAACCAAGTCTCCATTCGGCTTATCAAATCCCATAACGACTTGACTCTGGGCGATTCCATCACGCATCGTGACTGCGGCGGGAAATTCATCGTTAGGAAACACGGTCCCGTCTTCATGGACGGCTCGCCACTGTGGGTCCACCATCAGACGTCCCATCAACTGCGTATGAGTCAGTCCCAGAATTCGCCATGCGCTCTGATTGCATAGCACGACCCCCTCATCGGGAGTCTCGAGCGTGAACCCCTCCTGGAGCGCCTCGATCACGGCACGAAAGCGTTGATCGCTCTCACGCAAAGCCGATTGCGCCTGTGACTGTTCCGTGATCTCGATCAGCGCGGCGCGGCATTCCTGTGCATCGGGCGTGCGAGTCGCCCGGATTTGTACAATCCTTACGGCACCTGATTTTTGCTTGAGACACACGTCGAAGGTCTGCGGACAATCCTCGTCAAAAATGCTCATGAACTTCGTTTTGAATGCCCTGCGATCCATATCCAGCACGAACGAAGCCAGCTTTCGCCCAACCATTTGTGCACGTTCAGTTTCAATGAGCTCCGCCGCCGCCAGGTTCGCTTGTTTGATGACGCCATCCACGCCCAAGGTGACATAACCAATCGGGGCGAAGTCATAGAGGTCAGTCATCTGCGCGGTCAGTTTTTCCAACTGCAATCGCGATTCGCGCAGTTCCTCATTCTGCATTTCCAGTTCAATCTGGTGAACCTGTAGTTCGTGCAGCAATCGTTCAGTCTCTTCGCCCGAGCGAAGCGAATTGGCGTGCGGCGTCTCATTGGGAAGACGCAATTCTGCTCGGCGACGCAGGTCGGCCCCCTCCGGTCGCGGCTCCAGGGTCATGGTTGATTCTTTTTGTTCGTGTTGAGGTCTGCCTTAAGAACAGAAAGTTCAATCGATTGATCGGTTAGCTTCTTATTGAGGACAACTTGTGCCTGTTGAATCAGCAGTTCCAATGTTTTGGCCGTTTCAAGCTCTATTGTTTGTCCTGAACAGCGATCTTGCAATGCTGCCAGTGTTTGACGCAATGTCATTTCGAGTTTTTTCGAATCACTGATATCGACAAATGTGACCACGACTCCATCGATTCGATTGTCATGTGCGCGATAAGGCATGATGCGCACCGTGAACCAGCGGCCATCGTTTGTCGTGGCTTGACATTCATGAAAGCAAAGAGTCCGCAGCACATCGTTGACATCCTGGGCCATCGTTGGATAGTCCAGAACCGAGACCAAATCGGTAATCGAACGGCCCGCATCACTCGGAATCAATTTAATGATACGCGTCGTTTGATTTGTGAATCGCCGAACCTTGAGATTGTTATCCAAAAACAGAATGGCAATTTCGGTATTGTTCAGCAAATTCTTCATGTCATCGCTAGCTTCCGACAATTCGTCGACTTTGGCCTGCAACTCCTGATTCAGAGTTTGCAGTTCTTCGTTCATCGACTGCATCTCTTCTTTCGATGTGGTCAGTTCTTCATTGGTACTTTGAAGCTCTTCATTCGTCGACTGCAGTTCTTCATTCGCAGATTTCAGTTCCTCCTGAGACGTCTGCATTTCCTCGTGCGCGGCCTGCAACTCGCTTCGAGCTTGCTGCACTTCCTCCGTGAGCTCGGCAATTCGATCGGCATAAGCCCAGACTTGCTCGACTTGACTGCCTGGTTGATCACGGATGACGCCATCGATGTCGGCAAAGAGCACCAAAAACAATTCCCTGAGTTCCGATGGCTGCATCACCGGCTGAACGGTGATCTTGACCGATTGCTCTCGGCCGTCTGCTTCCAAGAGCACGTCGCTCATGGTGACGGGGATTTTCTCTCGAACCGATTTGGCAAATGCCGCGTGCAACGCCCCTCCCAGTCGTTTACGTACCATCGCAAAGATACTGAGGTTCGCCTTTCCCGCGGCGGGTTCAAGATACTTCCCCACCTTTCCGCCAAAGTACGTAATGTCACCCGATGCCGTCGTCAGCACGGCGGGCGAACAATAGCTGCTGAGCATCAACGAGTCCGCCAACGTCTGTAGATTTGTGACCGGCGCGGGTGCGTTGGACGTCGCGACCGACGTAGTCCGAACACGACCGAACGTGGAAGGAAGTTCGACGCGACTGGTGCGCATCAAATCGTCAAGTCGACGATAGATTCGCGTTTTTCCAGCGTGGGAATCGAACAGGTCGGGACACTGCGCCACCGTTTCCGAATTTCCCAGGACCAGGATTCCACGCGGATTGAGACAGTAGTGAAAGAGCTGAAGCAGCTCCTTTTGCAATTTGGGCTCAAGATAGATCAGAACATTGCGGCAAATCACCAGATCGAGCCTGGTAAACGGAGGGTCCATCGTCATGTTCTGTGGCGCAAAGATGACCATTTCGCGAATATCACCGCGGATTCGATAGCCGCGATCATCGCGTTCAAAAAACTTTTGAAGACGTTCCTCGGATACATGCGCCACGATATTGTCCGGGAAAATCCCCGCGCGGGCCCTGTCAATTGCGTCTTTGTCCAGATCGGTTGCAAAGATTTGCAGCGTCAATGGAACAGGGGGGCTCGCGGCGTCGAGAACCTCATAAAAAATCATTGCCAGCGTGTAAGCCTCTTCCCCTGTCGAACATCCCGCGGTCCAGGCACGGATTTGTCCTCCTTGAGGTTGTCCTGCCACGAGAGCGGGCAAGATCTCCTCCTTGAGTTGTTCCCACATTGGCGGATCGCGAAAGAAACTCGTGACTCCAATTAGAAGTTCTTTAAAGAGCAGGGTGACTTCTTGAGGATTATTGCGCAGGTATCGGACATAATCGTTGATTCCGATCAATTGATGCAGGCCCATCCGCCGCTCGATTCGGCGATAGATCGTCGTTTTCTTATACTGTGAAAAGTCCTGACCCGTTTGCTCGCGCAGCAAGACGATCACCTTATCCAACCCCACTCGATCCGCATCGCGGACACTCAGATCAGCAGAGTTCCTGGAGCCAGGCAGGTGCCGAAGAACGGCGACGAGTTTCGGACCGAGTTCTTCGGCCGCAGCGATAACGTCACAGAACCCGGCATCAATCGCACTGCGAGGCATGCTATCGAACTTGGCTGACCCGGGGGCCTGTGCAAAGACCGTCCCACCCATTTCCTTGATCGCTCGCAGTCCAAGCGTGCCATCCGACCCCATACCGGAAAGGATCACGCCAACACTACGCTCCTTTTGATCCTGGGCGAGTGAACGAAAGAAGAAGTCGATTGGCAGCCTTAGTCCGCGACGCTCGGCCGGCTCAAGCAGGTGCAGCCTGCCACTGAAAATCGACAGATCTCGATTGGGAGGGATCACATAAATGTGATCTTTTTCGACCCGCATCTGATCCTCGATTTCGACCACCGGCATCGGCGTGGACCGCTGAATCAATTGGACAAGCGCCGCCTTGTGAGTCGGATCAAGATGCTGAACCACAACGAACGCGAAGCCCGAGGCGACTGGAACGCTCTTGAAAAATAGCTCTAATGCCTCAAGTCCCCCTGCCGAGGCGCCAATTCCGACAATGGTGGAACCATCCACTTGTGGAGGAGCCGCGATCGATGAGGTATCAGCAGTCACTTCATTGCTGTTAGTGGATAATTCGGACAGTGGATCATCGGAGCGGTTGGGAGTGTTCGTGGTACTAACCCTTCGTGGCGGAACACCGATCGCGTCATCTAGCCGCCTGTTAAAGTAAGGGGAATAGGCACATCGGTATTTACGATGTCATGGCGTTTTTTAATCTGGTCGGAGCCAGTCCCCGTCACTTCAACAGGCTGCTAGCGCAACAGGTACTTCGGAATCGAAACTTGGCAAGTGATCAATGATTTTGTCCGAATAGGCACCTCGAATGTACACGCACGCTTGGCAATCCGTAATATGTCCGGGGAAATCGCGAGCGAATTTCGTCTTTCGCTCGTTTCGTCGAGTTTCGAACACGTGAACTTGCCTATCGCCTTACCGATTTTCATCGTCTCTCACAGCAAATTTCGCTGCTGACCGATCTATCAAGGAACGATTGCAATCCATGTTGCTTACCCATTTTCAACGCAATTTGCTTGTTCAGTATCAACGTTTTCACCAGAAGCCTCCATCCTTTGGGGGCTTGATTTGCTTATACCTTCCGGCGCATCTCATGATCCTTGTCGCCACAGTCAGTGGTGGATTTTTCTTTCTCGCAAACGAGGACATCCGGTTTGCATTCCTGCTTTTTGGAATTGGAATCGGTGCCATTCTACGCGATTGGGCCACCCTGATTCGATTGATTAGAGCTTGGCCAGTGCTGTCACAGGTCTTCAATTGGGAGCAGGTGAGGGCACTCCTTCAGAGTGAAGACGAAACGCCCAATCATTGATGGTGAAGTAACAAGTGCTCCAATTCGGCAGAGACCAACCTCGTATCCATTCATAGCCCGGAGCGAGGGGGACCGTCACATTTTGCCAGTTTATTGGAATCCGCCGTGTATCGACCAGAAAGCGCGTTTAATGTAGACTCGCCCACGTCGTTTTGACCTGGCAGTCTGTTGATTGTGCCTGGCAACACAATTCCTTACGACATGGAAGTCGGACATGAAATACTTGATTCTTGCCGTCGTCTGCACATTGATGCTGTTCGTGACGATCCAACGACGTGCTTACGAGCAAAATCCTCCGCAGCTTCCCTTAATGGCGATCGGCAGTGAAACAAATCCGACCGTAACGACAAAGTTGGACTTCACGATGCCGGCCCGCGTTCGCGAGGTCGACGAGTCGTCTGAAACTCGATTTGCGATTCAGGTGCGATGCTTGCGATACACGCGCGCACCGAACACCGACGCCCTATTTGACAAACTTTTTGCAGCATCGTCTTCAGAAGAAGCGACGTCCGAGACAATCGGCCGACAGACCTTCAAGTCTCGAGTCCTGAAGAGCAAGTCCATCGGGCCGTCGATCACAAGACTCCTCAGCTCCGATCAATCGCATCTTGGTCGGGGGCAAACCCGAATTTCCTATGATGGTCAACCGGTCACATTCGCGCAGCTTGATCGGACCAACCTGACGGAAGTCGAGGCGTTTCAACAGTGCGTGTCT
Source organism: Schlesneria paludicola DSM 18645 (assembly GCF_000255655.1). NCBI lineage: Bacteria > Pseudomonadati > Planctomycetota > Planctomycetia > Planctomycetales > Planctomycetaceae > Schlesneria > Schlesneria paludicola. Next base: position 1,446,801 of record NZ_JH636435.1, read on the forward strand.
CCAAATATCGACTCGACGCAAGAGGGTGACCGCCACCAGACTGCGGTTGAGACATTCGACTGGAAGCAAACGTCTTCCCTGGTGATGACAACGACGCTGCAATCGAGCAACAAGGTTCGGGTTCAAGCATCGACGCGGAACTCCAAAGGGACGCCGGTCGAGCTCGATTCGATTCAACTGCTACAGCCTGGACAGACGATTGCCGTATGGGGAGAGCCCCTCGTACGGAATGCGGCCAGTACGTCGATCGTGCCCTTGATGGGCAACCTTCCCGTCATCGGCGATCGATTCAAAAAAACAACGGTGACGAAGACAACGATCGAAACAGTCTACCTTATCACAGCAGAGCTCATTCCGGCTCATGCTTCGAATCCGTAGACTGCGCGTCCCAGTAACAGCCTGGTGAATAAAGACAGGCACGCTGGCGTTTACGATGTCATGGCGCGTTTGAACAGATAGGGAACCAGGCACGTGTTTCGACACGCGAGCGAGACGCGTTATTCCAGCAATTCTTCGACGGGAATTCCCGTGACGCCGGTCAGATTGGCCGCGGATTGAGAAAGCTCATTCATCAGATCGAGACGAGCACGCTGGTTCTGGATAATGCTGGCGCGGGCCTGGACAACACGCACCAAGTCCACTTCACCGGCCAAGAACTGCTGTTCCAAACGCTGCAACTCATTCGGAAGTTCCCCAATCCCGGATTGAGCCTCTTCCGCAACGGCGTCGTACGCCAGCTTGTACCGTTCCCATGCGGCGGCGGCTTCGAGCTCGGCACGTCGTGCCGTCTGCTGCCACATCATTGCCCTTTGATTCAGTTCTGCAGCCCGCTGTCGCTCAAGAGGCTTGCCCGAATTGACAATCATCAAATCGACTTGGGCCCTGAACCCCAGGAACGTCGTTCCATCGGCCGTGCGTTGATAGTACGGGCCAATTTGAAGGTCTGGCGTGCGAGAAGCCGTTGCCAGGCAAAGGTTCGCTCGAGCGACTTCGATGTCGGACAGCGCGGCCATCACGTCCGGACGCGCGGCGGCCTTGCTGGCAATCATGAACTTTTCGCGCTGCTGTTCGCGCTCTGGAACCAGGTCAGCCTTGATCGCTTGCGGCTCGAAAAAGATCAGTGACGGCGTTCGCCAGCTCATGACACGCAGGTCGCCGACAACGGATGACGGGTCATCAGGATCGATTCCGATCTGCCGCTTGAAGTCGCGCAACGCCGTTTCGTAATTCACCTTGGCCAGCCGAAGCTGATGGTGTGTGGAGCGTGCATCAACACGCACAATTGCCGCATCGGCCGCGGTCGCCTGTCCCGCCTCAAGCTGCTTTTCCAACGTCTGCAGCAGTTGCTGGTTGTTGTCGTCGTTCGCTTTGGCCAACTCCAATAATCCGCTCAAATAGAGCGTCGTGAAATAGAGCCGCTCGGTTTGAGCGACGTTCTGCAATTCCGCTTGATGGATATTCCATCGCGTGCTGTTCAAAGTCGACACCGCCCCTTGTTCGCGAAACTGCTGCTGGTGTGCCAACTGAATCGTCTGCATGAGCAGAATGTAGTGATAGGTCGTCCCAGGGGTTTCGGTTCGCGCATTGTCCTGATAGGGCGTCGCCTGCACTTGAACGGAGGGATTGAACGGATACGTCTCGGCGACTCCAAGGGCCGCGACGCTGACATGTTCGGCCTGCCGAAGCGCGGTCAGATCAGGGTTCTGCGACAACCCCAGCGCAATGCTGCTCGCCAATGACAGACTGCTCGTGGGTGGGACCGGCGTCTTGGCATCGTCATCCCGCGCCGGTTCCTCGCCAGAGACCGTCAGGATCGTTCGGCCCGAGTCTGCCTCGACGTCATTCGCGATGGTGTTATCGGCAACGAGATTGCGATCCGTCGTTTCGCCGTCGGAACGCGCGACCACATTGTTCGAAGTGGCCTTCTGCCGTGGACGATGGCTGATGGAATGACGATTCTCCGCCGCGCGGCAACCGCAACAAACCACCATCAAAAGACACAGAGTCTTTGTGTACGAGGCCATCTTCGCTCCTTCGATCCCTGTCGCCCCTCCTTCGCGCGATCGCGCCCGCTGGGCTCACAGTTCAAAGTCGGCGAAAGGGTGCCCCAGGGAAGGAGCCAACTTGACTCAAAAAAATGGAGTTAATCTTCGAGACATCTGCAGGCATTAAAGTCGCGCCACTTCAACCGGCACACTGCTGGATTTGCCGCCAATCGGGCCTGCGTCGACATTTCGGGCAGGATTGGTCGCACCGTTCCTATCAGTTTTCCGGAGGAACGACGGCATTCCGTCCCCACAGTAAATATAGCGGGGGCAACAAAAACAAATTGAGAACAGTCGAAGTGACCAATCCCCCGACGATAACGACCGCCAAGGGGTACTCGATTTCGTGCCCCGGCTTATTCCCGGAGATGGCCAACGGTAGCAGTGCCAGAGCGGTCGTGAGGACGGTCATCAAAATTGGAATCAAACGCTCCTCAGCGCCGCGAATGACCAACCCCAACCCAAACGGTTCGCCTTCGACCTCTTGCAAATGCCGGTAGTGACTGACCAGCATGATGCCGTTGCGTGCGGCGATACCCAGCACGGTGACAAATCCGATCAGCGAACCAAGCGAGAGGACGCCGCCTGCGATCCATGCGGCCACCACGCCGCCGATCAACGCGAACGGAATCGTCAGCGCGACCATTAGCGTGAGCTGTACCGACTGGAAATCGATGTACAGAATGAGCAGGATACCAATCAATGAGATGGCTCCCAGGCTGAATAGACGCCGCTGGGACTCCTGCCGAGCGGTATACTCGCCCAGGAATTCGGGGTGATATCCTCGGTCGAACGGCAGTGTCCCGACCACGGCCTCGATATCGCGCGCCACTGACCCCAAATCGCGGCCCTTGGCATCGCACGTGACATCGATTCTTCGCGATCCCCCTTCGCGTTTGACTTCGTTCGGAGCAGGAACGATTTCGACATCGGCAACATCTTTCAGCGGAACTTGTCCCCCCGTTGGGGTATCGATTCGCAAATCATGTAGTGCGTTCAGGTCTGTTCGCGAGTCTTCCATTCCCCAGACCACAACATCAAACTTCTTCTGATCCTCGTAGACTTCGCCAACTTTCATACCACGAAGCAGGGTGGTGACGGCGCGTCGAACCTGACCGGGCGTAAGCCCAAATCGTTCAGCCGCGTCCTGACGAAGACGAACCTGCACCTGCGGGACCAGCACCTGTGCTTCAACCTTCAGATTGGCGACCCCGTCGACCTTTGCCATCGCCTCGCTGACTTCCTTCGCCTTGCTGCGCAAGACGGCCAAATCCGCTCCGTAGATTCGCACAACAATACTGGAACTGGCTCCTGTCAGCACTTCTTTGACGCGTTCGCGAAGGAACGTCAGCACATCACGATACAGCCCCGGATATCCGTCGACCGCCTCTTGAATCTTGTTCAATGTCGGCCCGTAGGGCACATTGGGATCGATGCTGATCCAAAGCTCGGTGAAGTTTGGCCCCACGACTTCGTCAGCGACTTCCGCACGACCAATGTGACTTCCGAAGTTGCGCACACCGGGAATCGACCGCAATTCGCGACTCGCTTGAATTGTAATTCGATCCATCGCTTCGATCGACGTGCCGGGCTTTTCGACAAAGTGCATCAGAAAATCGGTTTCTTGAAAGTTCGGCAAGAATTCCTGGCCGAGGCTGTTCACAAGAAACGCGGTCGCAATGAACGCGACTGCTAGAAACCCAAGTGAAGACTTCGGACGCGAGACAAACCAGGGCAAGACCTTTTGGTAGGGTCGACGCAGCCAGCGGCTGAATGGCGCCTCGTGCGATGATTGCTGGCTGTTCGGCAGGATCATGAGCGACAGAGCCGGAGTCACGACCAGTGCCGTCAATAGTGACGCCAGAATCGCCAATACATAACCAATCGCCAGGGGACGAAAGAACGCGCCGGGCAATCCATCCAGAAAGAAAACGGGCAGGAACACTAATACGATAATCAGAGTCGCATAGACCACCGCGCTGCGTACCTCCAGTGACGCATCCAGGACGACTCGAAAAGCGGAACGCGGCGTCGCGGCGGCACGATTCAGCCGTAATCGCCGGACGATATTCTCGACATCAATGATCGCATCATCGACGACTTCACCCAATGCGATGACAAGGCCCGCGATTATCATCGTGTTGATCGTCAGGCCCCACCAGTAAAGTACAACAATTGTCGCAACCAACGACAACGGGATGGCGGTCAGGCTAATCACGGCCGTCCGCCAGTCGTACAGGAAGGCCACAAGCACAATGACAACCAGTATGCACCCTGTCAGCAGCGCATGGGTCAAATTGTCGATTGACCGTTCAATGAAGGTCGCGGGCCTGAAGATGGTGGGATCGAGCTCCACATCCTTCAGGCCGGGCTTCAAAGCCTCCAGCGCCTGCTCGACTTTTCGAGTTACCTCCAGCATGTTGGCGGCCGGTTGCTTCTCGACGATGAGCAACAGCCCTGGACCATCATTAATGATGGCATCACCGATGGCGGGCGGCGAGCCGATCTGAACGTGCGCGACATCCCCCAAGCGCAAGACGGCGCCTTCACGAAACGAGACAACCGTCTTGGCCAGGTCTTCTGGACCATAAATCGGGGGCAGTTGCCGGACCGCCATTCGCTGATTGGGGGTATCGACGAATCCCCCGGCGTCCAGTACCACCGCATCGGCGGCGGATTTGACCACGGCATCGAGGGTCACGTGATGGGCACGAAGTCGATCGGGATCAACGAGGACCTGTAACTGTTTGTCGCGCTGTCCCCAGATTGCAACGTTCGCGACGCCCGGGATGGCCATCAGACGCGGTCGGATTGTCCACACCGCGAGTTCCGTCAAGTCTCGTTGCGACAGCTTTTCGGACCAGACTCCGATTTTCATCATGCGACTGAGTGACGAAAGCGGCTGCAAGATCACCGGCGGACGTGAGACGGCTGGCAATCGCGGAGTTTCGGCTGCGAGCCGTTCCTGCACCAATTGCCGTGCTCGGTAGAGATCCGCGCCTTGATGCAACAGCAGCTTGATCTGGGACAAACCCAGCACCGATTTTGACCGCAGCGCATCAAGACCGGGCGTGCCGATCAGGACATTTTCTAAAGGAAACGTCACCAGATTCTCGACCTCTTCGGCCGACAGCCCGGGTGCTTCGGTCTGAACTTCCACGTAAGGCGGTGAGAATTCGGGGAACACATCGAGGGGCAAGTGGGGTATGAGTCGAATCCCAGCGACGATCAACAAAACTGCCAGGGCCAGGACGGCCACCCGCAGCCGAAGCGCGATCTCTACGAGCCAACTCATTTGCAAATTCCTCTCGTGCGTGTTCGGGATTTGCTTGTGATCAAGCTCCCGCTTGGCAACGCTTCCGACACATCAGACATGTGCATGTGCCCCGGGCCACGTGACTGTTCGACAGAAAATTAGATCGTAATAGGCGTTACCAAGTGGGAGCTTGGTAACGAGAAATCTCAAGCGGGAACTTGTGTAACGAGGTCACGAATACGCGTTACCAACCCCAAACCACGACTACTTGGCGAACCCGAATTCGGTTCCTGCGAGTTCCGCGGCCCCCGCGGTGACGACGGACGTTCCGGGCTGCAGTCCGCGTCGAATCGCGGCCCAGGTGCCGTCGACCCAACCGATATCCACCCGGCGACGAACAAACGTTCGCTCGCCCGTCATTTCATAGACCCATTGCCCGCCATAAATATCATGGATAACCGACGACCAGGGGATTGCCAGTTGTTTCGCATCGCCCTTCAGTCCCAGATGAGCCGCGATTTTCTGTCCGGGCTGGAACGCACGCTGGTCATTGGGCAGGGTGTAGTAGACATCGACTGCGGCCGCCAGTGGAATCGATGTCGGAGGCAGCGCCGCGGGCTTCACGAAAATATCGCTCGCCGAATGGCGGCCGCTAAGCAATGTCAGCCGCGCGGTCTGAGTCAGGTCGAGTTCGGCGAGATCCCCAACATAGACGGGCACCTTCACCCACAGGATGTCATCATCGATGACGTCAAACAGGGGTGCCCCCGCCGCGACAAGTTCTCCAGGCCGAACCTGTGTCGCGCGGACAATCCCCGACAACGGGGAAGGAATCGAAATCGGTTCGAGTGTGCCCGCCTCTTCATCGAATTTTACACTGTCGACCAGTTGCTTCCGCGTCGTTGCGGCTGCGAGTGCCTTTTCGGTGAGCTGCAGCTGAGCCGTTGCCTCATCCACGGCACGCACGGTGCCCGCCTTGTCACGTAGCAATCGCTCGGCACGCTCCAGGGCAATCTTGGCCGCTTCAACCTGAACGGTCGCCTGTTGCACAATCCCCTCCGCATCAATGCGGGATTGAGCCAATGCTTGCTTCGCCTCGGCAAAACGGATTCGTTCGGATGGCGTCAGGACCGAACGTTCCGGTGACAATAGTGGCAGCAGCCTGAGAAGTTCGTGTCCTTCCTGAACCCGCTGGCCGGCTTCTACGAATTTTTGCTGGTCAACCGACGTCACTTTTCCTGCGAGCGGCGCCGAAACAATCACCGCGGAACCTGTCGGCAGAATGATGTCGGCACCATACGGCCGGCTCCGCGACATCGTACGTTCTTCAACCTTGGCCGTTTCCACGCCGAGTCGTCCTACCGCCGCATCCGTCAATTCGATCGTGTTCAGCTTCCCCTCGCTGACGGGATATGTTGTCTTTGCGGCCGTGATCGGCGCCGATTTCGCCGCAGACGAAGCTTCCTTCTGGCAGCCATTTGCTGAGACGATCATGACGCTCGCGCTCAGGACGAGTCCCCAGTGATGGGATGACAAGGAACACGGCATTGTCCAAATCAACATTGGATGAATTCCCATCGTGACGTTCAATCAGAAATCGGATTGAACAAAATTTGCGGCATGGCCACACGATCCTGACAGGCGGGCGAGCCTCGCCCCCAAGCTTGCTCGCCTGGTCGTGGCGAGTCGATCGACGTGTCAATTCAGGCTTGAAACTCCACGACTCATTTCGACTCCGGTGGCGTTCGCCTCGACTACGGATGAAACCTCCTGTTCCACCGACACTCCTCGTAACCGAATCGTGAGCGTCGTCCCGACGCTCGGCTGGCTTTCGATCTCAATGTCTCCACCCTGGATTTGAATCGCCGAACGAGCGATCGCGAGCCCCAGGCCCGCCCCGCCCATCGCACAGTTGCGCGACGAATCCACACGATAAAATCGATCAAATACGCGCGGCAGATGCTCTGGAGCGATCCCAATTCCCGTATCCTGAATCCGCAGTTGAATGACCTCTCCAACCATCTTGCAACCCAAAGTCACCTGGCCGCCGCTTGAGGTATATTTCAGCCCGTTCTCGACGACGTTGGACAACGCTTGCCCAAGCATCACGTCGTCGCCAATCGTTTCGCACTCGACCAACTCCGTCACGTTCAGTGAAATGCCGCGACTGATCGCCAATGGCCGAAGCTGTTCGATCACATCCAGAATCACGGCATCGACTCGGACCGGATCGCGGCGACATTGGGTCAAGCCGGCATCATGGCGGCTGAGATTCAGCAACTGATCAGCCAGGCGGCCCAAGCGCGTTGCCTCTTCAACAATTGAGGTGAGGGTCTGTTCATACTCTTCCGGCGAACGGCGTCGACGCAACGTCGACTCGGCCGCCGCACGCAAGACCGACAGCGGGGTGCGAAGTTCGTGAGATGCGTCAGCGGTAAAACGCTGAATCTCATCGACGGCCTGCTCAAGTCGACCAATCAATGAATTGAGCGTCGCAGCGAGATGGCCAAGCTCGTCCTTTGAATTGACGACCTGAATCCGTTGATGCAAATTCGAAATGGTGATGGTCTCGGCCACGCGGACGATTTGCTCAACTGGGGCCAGAGCACGCGCCGCAAGGAAGTACCCGCCCGCTCCGGCGAAGAGCACCCCCAGCGGCAGGAGCACGAGCATCAGCAGTTGCATGGTCCGCAGATCGGCATTGAGAGGATTGAGCGATGTCAGTGACTGGAGGATGACGGTCCCTTGCGGCCCCGGGACCGAAGAACTCGCCACGCGGACGAGATGGCGGTTGTCGAGTTCCCGGTCACGATATTCGAGTGTTGCGTTCGGCTTTGTCGGCAGCAGTCGTTCCGTCTGCGCCGCAGATAAACCGGAACTGACAAATAAGACGTCTCCTCGATCGTTTGTGATCACGAACTCATAGATGTCGTGCTGAAAGAATCGTGCCCGGACATGTTTCTGGAATTCTTCGGTACTTTGGGCGAGCCGGACTTCCAGAGCCAACTCCTGAAGTTCTTCACGCAAGGCGGCGTCGGTGCGGGCGAGAAGTTGATGCCGTGTCAACAACATCAGGATCAGGCAGAATGCGATCAAAACGGCGGCCAGGGCGCCTGCATACCAGAGCGTCAGGCGCCAGCGAATCGAAAGTCGATTCATGGCAGATCCCCCAGCACATAACCCTTGCCGCGGATGGTATGCAGCAGGGCCGGACGCCCCGATCCCTCCAGTTTCTTACGCAACTGATTGATGTGCACATCGATCACGTTGGTCCAGGTCGCCGTCGGCTCCCTCCAGACGTCACTCGCGATCATTTCCCGTGTGACGACCTCGTTGGCATGCCGCATCAAGTAGACGAGCAATTCGAATTGTCGGTTCTGCAAGTCAAGCAGACGGGAATCGCGCATGGCCGTACGCGCGAGAAAGTCGACGGTCAATTCCCCCACCGTCAGCGCAGTCGTACTGGGATTGGCGTCGCGTCGGAGCAGTGCGCGAATTCGCGCCAGAAGTTCGTCCAGGGCAAACGGTTTCACCAGGTAGTCATCCGCTCCCAGATCAAGCCCTGCGACGCGGTCTTGAATCGTATCGCGCGCCGTCAGGATCAGGACCGGTACGCGATTGTCGGCCTTCCGTAGACTGGCCAGCCATTCCAGGCCCGATCCGTCGGGCAGCATCAGGTCGAGCACCACCAGGCCCATGGAAGGTGACAGCGTTTTTGTCGCGTCATTCAGCGTCAGAACGCCCGTGGCATCAAATCCAGACTCTTGCAAGGTGCGAACAATGCTCGCCGAAAGTTTCGGATGATCTTCAATGACGAGGACGTGAGTCATGGAACGGATCACCTGCTGCCATTTCACCTGGATCGGGCGATGACACTGCGTGACCGCTGGGGGCCAAGCAACGAGACACTTTACGATGGAATGGATTGTCGGATGTCAGTCGTGATGGGAGAAGTCCGCCCAGTCGACATTAACTGGATTTCACGAGAGTCATGGTGTCATTTCAGTCTGGGTGGAACAGGTCCCTATGTTTTCAATCGCTTGTTAAGACACGCTCGCACGTCGAAATGTTCTTGACCACCCCACAAAGTAAGCGTACACTCACCATCACAATGGAGAGGGAAAGTGTGCGAATGCAAGGGACGCGAGAATGCAGGCCGCTAAAAAACTGAGTGCCGAGCAGCGACGTGCGGAGATCATCCAGGCCGCGCGACAGTTATTTGCCGAGAAGGGTTTCGATGGCACGACGACGCGCGAACTGGCCGTCGCCGCCGGGGTCTCGGAAGCCTTGATGTTCAAGCATTTCCCGAATAAGGAAGCGCTCTACACCGCGATGCAATTGGCCTGCTGCAATGAGCGGATCTTTGATGAAATTGGCCGGCTGGAATCGCTTGAGCCCTCGGCATCCACACTTGTCCTGCTCGTGCATTTCATGGTTTCGCGAGTCCTGTTTGATGCGGAACGACATCCAGACAAAGCGATTCATGCTCGATTGATGCTGCGAAGCTTAACTGAAGATGGCGAGTTTGTCCGTTTGTGTCTGAACGGATTGCCCTTGCGGCTGAACCAGATGATGGTCAGTTGCCTAAACGCTTCAATTGCCGCTGGTGACGCTTACGACGGCCCAGTCATTCCTGAACTGGGCTGTTGGTTTGTGCATCATCTGTCTGCGATGATCAGGACCTATCTCATGCCGGCCACGCCGGTCGTACATTACGGAGTGTCACGCGACAAACTGGTGGAGCAGGTCGCGTGGTTCACGCTACGTGGGATGGGACTGAAGGAAGAAGCGATTTCTCGATACTACAACCCGAAGGCGTTGCTGCTGTTCGCGGAATAGTTGAGTTGGCCATCAATGTGAGTGAACGCTTACGGCTTCGAGAACATTGCAGATCCCGATTCGACGATTCTGGGTTTGTCGTAATAATCTCATCGATCTGTTGAGCTCACCAGTGATCCTGCGAGAAAGGACACGAATGACAGCCCAAATCTCTCTGTGTTCAGACCCCTGCGATGTCCAAGCGAGGCGCTCATGAGAGGCTTTATCAAGTTTTTGACGACGGCATCGTTGATGCTCAGCCTCCCACTGACCGGCTGTGGTCGGGGGCCTTCCGGTCCCGTCCAAACGGCACCTGTGCCGGTGACAGTCAGCCTTCCGCTCAAGAAAAACGTCAGTGACTTTTCGGACCTGACCGGCCGAACGTCCGCCGTCGAAACCGTGGATGTCCGTGCCAGAGTGGACGGGTACCTCGAAAAGATCCATTTCAAAGAAGGCGCGCTGGTCAAAAAGGGGGAACTGCTGTTTGAGATCGATCCTCGGCCCTATCAGGCTCAGGTGAACTTCGCCAAGGCACAAGTGGCCGCCAATGAAGCCCTGCTGACCAAGGCCAAAGCGGATAACGTTCGCAACAAGACCCTGGCTCAAAAGTCGCCTGGCACCATCAGTCAGCAGGATCTGGATCAATTCCAATCCGCAGAAGACCAGGCAATCGCGAACGTCGGCACCGCAAAGGCGACGCTCGAAACAAACGAGCTCAATCTGGCATTTACCAAAGTCCTGTCACCGATCGACGGGCGAGTCAGCCGGTACAATCAGACCGTCGGCAACTTGATCCAGCAAGACACCACGCTGCTGACCACCATCGTCTCGGTCGATCCGATCTACGTCTATGCCGATGTGGACGAGCAAACCGTGCTTCACGTGCGCGAGATGATTCGCGAAGGGAAAGCGAAGTCGGCCAGAGACACAGATATCCATGTCAAACTGGGACTCGCGAACAGACGCGGCTTTCAACGAGACGGCACGATCAACTTTGTCGACAACCAACTGAACCCCAAGACAGGCACGTTGCGGATTCGTGCCGTTTTTCCGAACGAAGATCAGTTTCTAACACCGGGCATGTTCGGACGAGTGCGAATTCCGATTGGCGAACCACATGATGCGTTGCTTGTCTCTGATCGCGCGATTGATACCGATCAGGGCCAAAAGATTGTTTATATCGTCGACAAAGACAATAAAGTCGATTCACGTCCCGTCACCTTAGGTGCCGTTGATGATGGTTTGCGCGTGATCGAAGCGGGCCTGTCTCCGACGGATCATGTGATCGTCAATGGATTGCAGCGCATCCGGCCCGGAGTGACCGTCGATCCCAAACTGGTCGAAATGCCCGGTTCGTCTGTGCCCAGCACTTCACCTGACAGCAGCGCAGAAGAGCGCTCGCCTGCCCATTGACGAGGCCCATACATGCTCGCTCGCTTCTTTATCGATCGACCGGTGCTCGCCTGGGTGATCTCGATCATCATCGTCCTGATGGGACTGATCGCGGCCGCACTGCTACCGGTCGCGCAGTATCCGCAAATCGCACCGCCGACCGTCCAGGTGAAGGCGAACTATCCCGGTGCGAATGCACAAGTCGTTGCCGATACCGTCGCCGCTCCGATCGAGCAGCAGATCAACGGTGTCGAAAACATGATGTACATGTCGTCGCAAAGCAGCAATGACGGTTCCTATTCATTGGATGTCACCTTTGAGCTCGGAACCGACCTGAATATGGCGCAAGTGCTGGTGCAGAACCGCGTCGCCATTGCGCAGCCCGTTCTACCCGATGTGGTCAAGGCCGTTGGCGTCACGGTCAAAAAGCGATCACCGGACATCCTGCTCGTCGTGAATCTGTACTCCGACGTCAATCCGACCACGAATGAGCTTTATTACGATCAGCTTTACCTGAGCAACTACGCCACGATTCAATTGTTGGACTCGCTGGCTCGACTCAAGGGCGTCGGTGACGTCTTTACCTTCGGCGGGCAAGACTACAGCATGCGGGTTTGGCTCGACCCGAATGAACTGGCCTCACGTAGCCTTTCCGCCAGCGATGTTGTCAATGTCCTGCGTGAGCAGAATGTTCAAGTCGCTGCCGGCCAGATCGGGCAGGCCCCTGTGCCAAAGGGACAGAACTTTCAGTTCACCGTCAGCACACTGGGACGACTGACCGACGCCGAACAGTTCGGCAATATCATTCTGGCCACCGGCACCGACGGTGAAGTCACCTATCTCAAGGATGTGGCAAGAACGGAGCTCGGCGCCAGAAGCCAGGATCAAACCTTGACGCTCGACATGAAGCCGTCGGTCGGGCTGGCCATCTTTCAGCTTCCAGGATCGAACGCACTCGACACGGCCGATCTGATTAAAGCCAAGATGCACGAGTTGGAGTCACGATTTCCCAAAGGGCTGAAATACGAAATCGCGTATGACACGACCCCGTTCATTCATGAATCGATCGGAGAAGTATTCAAATCCCTGCGCGACGCCGTGATTCTGGTGGCCGTCGTTGTCTTGCTGTTCCTGCAAGACTGGAAAGCGTTGCTGCTACCCGTCATCGACGTCGGCGTGTCGCTGATCGGCACATTCGCCGTGATGGCCCTTCTTGGGTTTTCACTGAACAACCTGACTCTGTTCGGCCTCGTGCTCGCGATCGGGATTGTGGTCGATGACGCCATCGTGGTGCTGGAAAATATTGAACGGTGGCTCGAGAAAGGCCTACCCGTGCGCGAGGCCACGATCCAGGCCATGAGCGAGATCACCGGACCGATCGTCGCCATCACATTGGTTCTCAGTTCTGTCTTCCTGCCCAGTGCCTTTCTGGGCGGAATCACGGGCCAGTTTTTCCGTCAGTTCGCGCTCACGATCGCCGCGTCGATGATTATCTCGGCCATTAACGCCATGACGATGACCCCCGCTCGCGCGGCCTCAATCTTTGCCGGGCGCAAGATTGGCGAGCATGGCCATGAAGGGAAAGAGGCTTTGCCGTGGTGGTTCTTTGGACTGGTTGGCGGCATGGTGTCGGTCTGGCTGCTGAAATTGATGTTCGGCACCCATCTGGGATTGTCGGTTCATGGTGAGGCGGGAGAAGGGGGCCCTCAATCACTGTTGGACGTCATTCGCAACGCGGGTCTGCAGGTCTTGCTGTTCATTCCGGGTGCGATCGTGGGGGGGATTATCGGCCGATTGATTATCAAACCCGTCAACTGGACGCTGGGAAAGTTCTTTCAGGCCTTCAATTGGATCTTCGATCGCACGACGGACCTGTATGGAAAAAGCGTTGGCTGGGCACTGAGATTGAACGTGATCGTCCTGCTGATTTACGGTGGGATCATCGGATTGACCGGATACGGATTTACCCGGGTGCCAGTCGGTTTCATTCCCTCGCAGGACAAAGGGCGTTTGATTGCGACGATCCAACTTCCCGACTCGGCATCCCTGGAGCGAACGAAAGAAGTCAGTCTGGCCGTCGAACGGATCGCACTCGAGACGCCCGGTGTCGCCCATACGCTGGGGAATCCCGGCCGTTCATTCGTGCTGAATACCGTGGGATCGAACCTCGGATCGATGTTCATCACGTTAAAACCATTCGACGAACGACTGTCACCGTCGCTCAGTGCTGACGCCATTGCCGCAAAGCTTCGTCAGCGGATTCAGAAAGAGATTCTTGAAGCTCGCGTCAACGTCTTTGGGGCACCGGCCGTCGACGGACTAGGAAGTGCGGGAGGCTTCAAGCTGATGGTCGAGACGATTGGCGATGTGAATTTTGTGACACTTCAGGGCCAGGCCGACAACCTGGTCGACAAGGGCAACCAACAACCGGGTCTGGTCGGATTGTTCAATGGATTTCGCGCCAGTACGCCCCAGTTGTACGCCGATGTGGATCGCGTCAAATGTAAAACATTGGGGGTCGCGCTGACAGATGTCTTCGCGACACTTCAGGTGTATCTGGGCGGAAACTATGTGAATGACTTCAATCGCTTCGGCCGAACCTGGCAAGTCAATGTTCAAGCCGATGCGCCATTTCGAATCGATGCCGAATCCGTCAAGCAAATGAAAGTTCGAAGCATCACGGGCGACATGATTCCCCTCGGAAGCCTTCTTAATATCCGCGACAATGGCGGACCATTGGTCGTCACGCGCTACAACATGTTCCCCGCCGCAACCATCTCTGGGGCATCACGGCCCGAAATGAGTACCGGCGATGTCCTGAACACGATGGAAGCTTTAGCACAGCAGGAATTGCCACGGTCCATGACCTACGAATGGACGGACCTGATGTATCTTCAGAAACAGTCGAGCAAGCTTGAGTCGTTTCGCGATCTACAACAGAACCCCTTTAGCGCGTTCGCTCTTGGGGTCATTCTGGTGTTCTTCGTGCTGTCCGGACTCTACGAAAGCTGGTCGCTGCCAATGGCGGTCATTCTGGTCGTCCCGATGTGCTTGTCGAGTGCACTGGCGGGAATTGCGATGGCCCGCATGGACATCAACATCTTCGTACAGGTCGGCTTTGTGGTGCTCGTCGGACTGGCGTGTAAGAACGCGATTCTGATTGTGGAATTCGCTCGTGATCGTCAGAAAGAAGGTGCCTCGCTCTACGATGCCTCACTGGAAGCCGCCAAAGTTCGCTTGCGTCCCATCATCATGACATCCTTCGCCTTTATTTTGGGAGTGCTGCCATTGGTCATTTCTCACGGTGCAGGTGCCGAGATGCGCCGTACCCTGGGCACGGCCGTATTTGCCGGGATGCTGGGTGTCACACTGTTCGGAATCTACTTAACACCTGTGTTCTTCTATGTCGTGCGTCAAATGAGCGACTGGATGGGAACGGGCCCGAAGCCAGCACTTGCCGCACATCCCAGGGGCGAAGCCCCTTCCACCCACGCGATTGTGACGAACAGTGCGCCAACGACGCCTCAGCCTGTCGAAGCGACGGCCCCCAAGGGCCAGCCTAAGGATTGACGATGCAGTCAGAATCGATGTGAGTCGAGACACTCTATCGGCAATGAATGCCGGAAGAGATTGAAATGATCAATAGGCCCACGGCAGAGACGCGTTCGTTGAGAGCGAAACATCTGGCATTCTGATGTGACAGCGCTACGATAGTGACGCGGAACCCCTTGTCGATTGAATGGCTTCGAAAACGTGACAAAAGGAGTTGTCCATGTTATCGAAATGCATCCGCCGGGGATTTGTGCCCTTGTGGATCGCCCTGATCGCTGGTTGCGCGACATTCAGGGAATTTCCCCCGTTGACCTTGAATCCCGCGGTTCGGCTGATCGATCGCGACGCACAGACGACGCCCGAAGATTCCGAAATTCAGCAGAGTTCGGCAAGCGACGACGGATTCTCGCGTACCAAGCAGATCCTCGTTTTGTCGGGTGGCGGGTTGAACGGCGCATTCGTCGCCGGGGTTCTGAATGGTTGGTCGGAATCCGGTAATCGTCCGCGTTATGACATGGTGACGGGTGTCAGTACAGGCGCGTTAATCGCGCCATTCGCCTTTCTGGGTTCAGACTACGACGGCGATCTGAAACGGCTGTACGCGTCTCAGCGTGGAATGAAGATTTATCGCCCTTATTCGCTTCTGGCACTTCCCTGGTCGAATGCCTTCGCCGATTCCGAACCCCTGCGACAACGCATCGCCACCGAAGTCACCGCCGACATGCTGCAGAAGATTGCGCACGAGCATCGACAGGGCAGGCGGCTTTACGTCGGAACAACGAACCTGGACTCGCAACAATTCGTCGTGTGGGACCTGGGCGCGATCGCCGCCGGAAATGATCCGAACAAATTGCCGCTCTTCCGAAACATTCTGCTGGCTTCCTGCTCGGTTCCAGGACTGCTACCTCCGATTCAAATCAACATTGATGTCGACGGCAAACGCTATACAGAATTGCACGCCGATGGAGGTGTCAGCAACTCGCTGTTTCTGCTGCCACAAATGCTGGGACTCGGCGATGGAAGGTCGACAGATCCCGCCGAGAAACCTTCGACGGTATACGTGATTGTCGCCGGCAAGTTGGCACCGGATCGACGGCCGGTCGATGGGGGCATCTTGCGCGTCTCGGACGCCTCCCTGAGAGGATTGATGCAGGCCCAAATGGAAAGTGATCTGAAGAGAGCCTATGTGCTGGCGCAGCGGACAGGAGCCGATTTTCGGTTGTCCGCGGTTCCCCAACATGCGACCATCAATCTCGATTCCATGAACGGCAGTGCACAAACCATGCGAGACCTGTTCGAGCTGGGACGAACAATGGGAGAATCGGAGACCTTGTGGAGACACGAGCCTCCCGGCATCGCCCCCGCAGAATGGCCCGTGCCGCGATCAGGAGTTCGATTTTCTCAGACGGACGACAGAGACGTCCGATCTTGATCGCGCGGTCCTGCTCGTCAATTTGGGATCGCGAGTGAACAACTGGAAACACGAGTCGATCCGCGTTCAAAGTGGAAGCAGATCGATCATACGTCGGCTCCATGCCTTCCCCGACTTCAATGACAACTGGTGCCCCCATCGGCGTGTTCGTTTTTTCCGACATCGGCCTTGGAATTGCAGCGGTTAACATCCGCGAGCTTGGGAAGCTTCGAGAATTGTGCATGGAGGAGAGGCCTGCCTTCATTCACAGGTGATCCCAATGATGCCCCGCCCGAATTGGAAAGGCTTTCTGAAATTGAGCCTCGTCTCGGTCCCCGTCACATCTTACTCGGCGGTGAGCTCAACCGAAGGCGAAATCCACTTCCACCAATTGCATGCGTCGTGCCGCAGCCGGATCAAGTATGTCAAGACGTGCCCGATCCATGGGGCGGTTCCCGCAGATGAAATCGTCTCTGGTTACGAGTTTGCCAAAGGTGAGTATGTCGTGATCCAGAAAGAGGAACTGACGGAACAATTCCTGAAGGAAGAGAAGAGCATCGACATTCAATCAATCATTGCGACGTCGGCGCTCGATCCGATCTATCTGACAGAACAAAGTGCCTATCTGTTGCCTGAGGGCGGAATTGCCCGAAAGCCTTACGCCGTCATTGAGCAATGTCTGCGCGAACAGAATCGAATCGCGCTTGGGAAACGGATTGTCAACGGCAGAGACAGTCTCGTCGCGGTTCGACCGGTGGGCAAGCTGCTTGTCATGACGACGCTCAGTAATGCGGTGCAGGTCAAGGCGTCCGACGAATACGAAGCCCAACTGACAGATGTGGAGGTGACACCAAGTGAGTTGAAACTGACGCGGACACTATTCGAAGCGTTCTACAGCAACACTGTCGATCTGGCCGAGTTCAAAGATGAATACAACAATCGAATGTCCGAACTGATTGAAGACAAGCTGAAGGGACACAAGCGGACTTCAACACGCAAGCTGGATCAACCTGACGTCATCAATCTCATGGACGCGTTGAAGAAGAGTCTGGCGGCGGCCAAGCCGCAGTCCACCGCAAGATCACGGAATGCGAAGTCGGCGAAATCAGAACCGTCCATGGCACAATTGAAACGCTCGGCAATTGCGGCCAAACGTAAATCGGCGAAACGCGCATGACTGCCTGTTACACAGTTGACGCCCAATCCTTAGTGAACTCGAACGAATTACATTGAGGCCACTTGATTGCTGTGCGGGTCTGCGACAGATGGTGCGCGGAATTTCCAGCGAACGATCAGGATGACCGTCCAGACCAGCAGACAGAACAGAACCGCCATGGCGATCATCGGCAGGACAAGGACTAAAAATGTCATCGTGATCGACGACACGAGTTCAACCGTTGACACAGCGAAGTTGCCGAGCCCACCCGTTGATCCCGACGACGCAGCGCGCGTGATGACCGTTCCGGACTGAATTAATCCACAAACGCCGCCGCCAGCAATCACGGCTAAGGACCATTTCAGAAACGGGGACGCATCACCAAGTTGGGAAGCGGTCACCATTGTTCCGGCAACCAGCGCCGCCGGCGTTGCAATGGTGTCCATCAGATTATCGATCCAGGGCACGTAAAACGCGCCAATCTCCAAAACCGTTGCCGATCCAAATGCGAACATCGCGGGCCAGGTTCCAATCCACTCAAAGCCGGAAGCCAGCGTGAGATGACCGCTCTGCGATGCAATACTCATCCCAAGCAAGGGGACGAATACCCGAAATCCACATGCGGCGCTCAATCCAATCCCGATGAAAAGGCCTAGCAGGAGATCCATGCGATCTGTCTCGTTTCCAGAGAGAACATTACAAGGGTGCTGGATCAGCGTATCATGTCCGCAATGAACGTGGTTGCTAGAATTGGCCTTCGCAACTTACTTTGGTTGAGCAAAACCGATTGGTGATCTGACGATGTCTCGTATACAGCGCTTGATCGCTGAATACCCGTTTCTCTGCCTTTTGATGGCTGGCTTTTGCGCGATGATCGCGCCCGTCCTGATCTCGATCAATCTGTTGCGTTTCGGGCAGTTTCTCGCGAACGAGTGGCAAGTCCCCCAATGGGTCGACCTGGCACTTCTCAAACTGCTTCGCGCTTGTGTCTCACCCACTGCCAAAGCAATCGGTTGGACAACGTTCGTCTCGGGCTTCGTGATCATGAATGCCGGCCTCATCCTGCATGTTCGCCACCGACGAAAACATGCCGAAAGTTCTTCCGGGACGGTGTCAGAATCCGCCGAGCAACATTCGTCCCAGATTAAAGTAGCAGAACAAGGTCACGATATCGCTGAGCGTGAGTGCGATCGGTCCTGAGGCCAATTGAGGGTCGAGGCGACAGAGTTTCAATAAGTATGGCATGCTCAGGCCGATTCCCGCTGACGCGACGACACCGCCGGCGATGCCCAGGAACAAGCTGAGTGCGACGAGTACGCTGCCTTTCCAGGCGAAGGCGACCAGGGCGACGGTCAGGCCGCTGGCGGCGCCGAGAAACAGACCGACCAGCAGTTCCAGTCCCACCCGCCGCGCGAACATCGACCATTGAGACGGCTGCGAATGA
This sequence comes from Schlesneria paludicola DSM 18645, assembly GCF_000255655.1. Classification (NCBI taxonomy): domain Bacteria; kingdom Pseudomonadati; phylum Planctomycetota; class Planctomycetia; order Planctomycetales; family Planctomycetaceae; genus Schlesneria; species Schlesneria paludicola. The sequence goes on from NZ_JH636435.1 coordinate 1,465,875, forward strand.
AGCGACTGAATTGCGAGCGAAACCGACTGGATACTGACGCTTTCGGCAAGTGCCGTGACGAGCGATATAAACGGGGCGACGACGGCCAGAGTCGAGACGTCCTGATAGGCGTCGGCAATGAAAGCTGACAGCATCCCGCCGGCGACATTGCACAGCAACCAGGGAAAACGCCCCATGAACGCTTGCCCGGCATTGCCCTTTTGAGCTTCCGTCAGGTGCACACCGATCAGCTGGAACAGGTCTTCACTGTCGTGGCGTCGATCGATCTCTTGAATTTCGTCGGTATACAAATCGATGTCGATGACCCCCAGAATCTTCTGGTTGTCGTCGACGACGGGAAACGCCAATAACTTATGAACGGTGAAACGTTCGCACGCTTCCAGCACCGTTGCCGTCGACGGAATTGACAGAACCTGCGTCGCCATAATCTCGGCGATCTTCGTTTGCGGCGAAGTGAATAACAGCTTGCGAGTCGATACCACGCCTTTCAGCCGCCCCTCGCCATCGACAACATAGAAATAGATTACGCGGCCAGGAATCTGGCTGTCACGGATCAGTTCCAAAGACGCCCCGACGGATTGGTCGTCACGGAGTAGGGGCGCGAACGCGTTCATATGTTGCGTGACAGGGTCATTCAAGATATCCCGCACACTGCCAGTGCTTGTCACGAATAACGGGTCCCTCAACGCTGACGGCAGAACGGGTGCCGTCCCCACCTCTGCCGACATCACGTCGGCAGGCGTCACCTCAGCCGTCGCGCCGCGAACCTCGACGGTCTGCTCCGTAGTCGTAATGCTAGCTTTTCTGACCGGACCGCCGCCGCTGGCAGGCACATCGCTGGGCGAATTCAAAGGACGATCCGGCGAAGGAAGAGGGCTCGTCGGTTCATTGGTCATGGCATCCCTTCCCAAATGCGGTGATGTCCGTCGCGCGGATGTCAGTACGTCAAAACTTCGATCACCCCAGCCCGGTCACTGCAGTGAAGCTCTTAGAACAATTCGGGTTGTCACAATCAAAGACCTCGAGCTGTCCCCCACTTGACAGCCTTTCGTGACAACTCTCATTGACAGGCCAGCCCAAGACTGAAGTCGTAACGTAACTTCCGTGGTGTCGGATCACAACGTAACTCGCTGTCGCAAAAAATGTTCACCTGAATTCCAATCCGCGTTTCGACTTCGAACATGCGACGGCGCAACGTCCAGTTGAGCCCTGTCGGCTCACCGAATTCCCCAAAGACCACTCTGCGACTTTGCCCGCTTCGCGACCGACGACGCTGAACGACGTGTGAGCTGAGATCACCGAACGGCCTGTCGCCGTGTTTCAGCTGCCACCTAAACACACGAACACAACTTGAAACGGCTCGGCAGAATCTGCCTGTCCGAAGCGGCGGATTTTCCGTCAGTTGGGGACGGAATCTCGATCGACCCGTGATTTTGAAGAACACACGGAGCCTTGTTGAACCTGGGAAATTAGGTGAGATCTTCCGATTACGCCAAAAGTGAGAGTTCTAACGATTTTTCGCTCATCCGACTCACCCGACTTTTCCGAAAACACAGGATAACCGCTAGAGGCGGAATAACCGTTAGGGTCTGACAACAGGTCGGCTCTGACACAAGGTCGGAACAGTGGTGGGTTTTCGCAGCAGGACGCTGGAGTAACCGATGAATCTCACAGTCAAACGGTGTTTATTGGGCCTGGTCGCTCCGGCGGCCATGTTCGGAATGGTTTGGGCTCAGGAATCTGAGTCCATCGGCACCGTCCAGCTCGGTCGACGAGCACAGGCCCCGGTACAAGTCCCCGAGATCGAGCAGATCCAGGGAACAGTGCAGGAGGTCCCGAATTACCAACCTGGTGTCGTGGATTTCGGCCCATCAGCCGCTCCATCCATGCCAGCGCCGCGAGGGCCCGGACAGCCCGGTTATGGGAACTATTTCCGCGTGTCAGCGGTCGACCAGGTGATGACACCGCGGTTTACCGTGGATTCGCGCGGCGGGGGCCTGTATGGCTACAACGCCGGCTACTCCAATATCGGGGTCTTCATGCCGTACAAAATCGACGACACGTCGATCTTGTTCGCCACCGGCCTGGGCCTGGTCACTTATGATGGTCGCGGTGGTGCGACCGTCGGCGGTGGCTGGCGGCACTGGATGGAAGACATTGACCGCATCATTGGTGTGGCGGGCTTCTACGACTTCGACAACGGCCACGCCAAGCCCTACCAGCAGTTGGGCTTGAGCCTGGAATCGCTTGGACGTTACGTCGACTACCGAATCAACGGTTACCTGCCCGTCAGCAGCGCCGACCATGTCTTGAATTCAAGCCTGGTGGGAACCGCGGCGTTGTTCGGAAATGGAATCGGCTTACTGCGAACCAACACGGTTGAACAAGCCTTCTCGGGCTTGGACGCCGAAATGGGTGGTCCCACTCCATTCCTGGGCCGCTATGGTCTGAATGCCTATCTCGGTGGCTACTACTACATGGGTTCCGGAGCCAACGCCGGAAGTTTCACCGGGGTCAGCGGACGCATTCAAGCCCAAATCAACGAAGACGTGTCGTTCGGTGTTCAAGTGACGAACGATCACATGTTCGGCCTGAACACTCAGTTCCAGGTCTTCATGAACATTCCGAATGGCCGTCCCGGCCGCTGGATGCGCAACCTTCGCGTGCAGGACAAGCTCGTCCAGAACGTCTTCCGCCAGAATCGCGTCGTCGCCAAGACCGAGACCTATTCCACGTATGACGCAGCGATTAACCCCAACACTCATCAGGCTTACTTCGTCGCCAACATTGACCCGAATGCCACGACGAACGGTGACGGCAGTGTGAACAATCCGTTCAGCAGCATCGCCAACTACGAGGCCGTTTCCGTTGCACAACAACAGCGATACGACATCATCCTCGTCCGCCCCAATATCAACGGCACACACGACAACCTGGACACGAAATCGACGCTTAACGTCTACAGTGGTCAGCAGTTGCTCAGTACCACGGTTCAACAGACCTTCGTGACGGAAAACCTGCCGGGAATCACCTTGCCAATCCCTGGGTTCACCGGCGGGGCAGCACCGATTCTGTACAACAGCTCGGGCGGAGACGTGATCACCCTCGTGGGCGGGAATACAAAAGCCCAACAGGTTTCTGGATTTGACATCGTCGGCAGTTCGACCGGCAATGGGATCTTCGGTAACAACAATACCGCGGTGAACATCAGCAACAACACCATTGAGGGTGGATTGAACGGCGTCAAGCTGACCAACCTGTCGGGGACCATCAGCGGTGGAACTCAAGCCCAGTTCTTCAACAACACCATCCAGAACAACATCAATAACGGCATCCAGATCACGAACAACGGATCACCTCCGTCTGTTCCGAATCTGGAAGTCATCGTGCAGAACAATACCTTCAAGACCAACGGCGGAGACGGCCTGAGAATTGACGCCCTGGCCGGTTCCAAAATCGGGGGCCTCATTGGGGGCCTGGATTCTGCGGCAACCTCGACATCTCCCGCCATCACCCGCTCCAACACCTTTGATGGCAACCTTGGGAATGGTTTGAACCTGACCGCCAATGGTGGAACGCTGGACTTCCAGAACACCGCGACTTCAGCAAACGGGATCGTCAACAACACGTTCGTTTCCAACGTGCTCGATGGATTGCACATCGACAGCACAAACAACTCGAACGTGGCATTCTCGATCTTCAAGAACACGTTTGGAAGTGCGGCCGACTCGGTGATCAATAGCGAGTTCGGCGTCAAACCAACTTCGACGCACGCCAACCATCGATTTGGAATCGGATTGGTCGCAGACAGCGGCACGACGGTCATCAACATCGGGGGCGCAACGTCCACGAATCCTGACGGTTCCACCTTCAATCCTGGCAACTCGTTCTACGCCAACGATGTCTTCAGCTCATCCGGTACGAAGATCCTGACCCCCGGCAACGCCGTCGACTTTGCCGTCACGGGAACTTCGGTGCTCACGTACAACCTGACCAACAACTTGATCAAGAACACCTACACGCTGAATGCACCGCCGCCAATCGATCAGTTCACATTCACCTTCACCGGGACGAGTGGAACCGATCCATTCACACTGCAAAACCTGTCCACCGCCTTGGCGGGACGAACGGCTGCCACGATCACAGGGATGACATGGGACCTATCGTCGTCCGCATCCTTGCTCGCACCAAGTGGACCGACCGAACTTCGACCGAACCCCGTCGTGATCCAGCCTGCCGCAGGCGACAACCTGCTCGCATCGGTCAACAACGTTGCAGTACAAACGGGAACAAGTCCACTCACCGTGGCCGCTGCAGGAGCTTTGCCAGCGGACAACGCCAACCTCGGTATGGTCGATTTCGGTCAACAGTTGAAGCTCGGATTCAACCAGGCCAATTTCACCAGCGGAACATCGTTCAACGCACCAGTCCTGTTGTTGCAAGGCGACAGAACCACGATCGCGACGGCGGCACAGGTCAACAACTCCACACTCACGGTGACATTCAACGATGGTTCTACCGCTCGTGCAGCCGTTCACACCACGACCTTGAACGGGATCACGACCGCATCAGCAACCGCAACGACATTCGGACCGCTTGATCCTGGATACGGCAGTGGCAGCGATGGGATCCATATTGCCGCTTCGGGCAATGCCACAGTCAATGCCTCGACAATCACAAACAACAACATCTCGGGTGTCGCAGGATTTGGTATCCATGTCGAAACCAACGGTGCCGCCCGATCAACCGACCTGACCATTGCCAACAACACGTTGCAGTTCAACGGCATCGGAACGGATGCCAACTTCAATCCCGTGTTCACGGGTGGTGGAATCTCGGTCCAAATGAACGGAACCGTACCGACCGCAGAATTCGACGTCTTGATGCAAAGCAACACCGTGACGTCAAACTTCAACAACGGAATTAACGTTTCTGCCGACGGGTACGGAACAATGAACGTCAACAGCCTCTCTAACAACTTGCTGGGTAACTCGACTGACCCAACGAACCCAACCGGAAACGGTGGCAACGCCTTCAACGTTTCGTCGAACGGAAATGCCACGCTGAACTTCAACAGCTCGGGCAATCAGGTCAGTGGTAACGGAATTGGTAGTGCTGTGAATCCTTCTCTGACGGGCGGTGACAACATCGCGGTGTCGGCGGGTGGAAACTCGACGGCGAACTACACCTTCCACGGACTGACTTCGAACAATGCCGGTGGAAGCGGTCTGTCCGCCACCTCGCGTGGTCGAGGGATCCTGAACTTGATCGTGGACAATAACAGCACGTTTACGGCAAACGAAGCAAACGGGATCCAGCTCGCGTCCAACGACACGTCATTGCTGAACGTCAATATCTCCAAGTCAGCCATGGACTCCAACGGTGAGAACGGAATTGGAATCAATCGTTATGCGGGATCGCTCATCCTGGCGAACATCTCGAATTCGACGATGAACTCCAACGCTTCGAACGGACTGTTCTTTCTGGGACTCGGATCGGACCCAACCAATCCGAATCAGCAGCAAACGGGAACCGCAAACACCATCAATATCATCAACAGCTCGATGGATGGTAATGGTATCGATGGTGCTCGCATGAATGCATATGGTCAATCCGTTGAAGTCATGAACGTCCTCAACAGTTCGTTCAACAACAACCTTGGCAACGGCTTCCATATCGACATGGCACCCGGTGCCGCATTTGGAAACGTCGCGGCCAACATCGCTTCGACGTTCGACCATATCGAGGCAACGGGGAACGGTGCCAACGGGATCTTCCTGAGCAGTCAGGTCACGAATGCCCCACTGGATGACGCAGAGTCCGGGACGTTGTTCAATATCAACTCGGTCCACGGCGATACGGTCATCTCCAATAATGGAAACAACGGCTTCCTGATGCAAATGGAAGGTGGCGTTCACAATGTGACGATTCAGAGTGACGGAAATGTCACCCCTGTCCACCAGACCGTGATTCAGTCCAATCGCGCCGACGGGATCCACGTCGACGTCGGCAACTTCGGGAACGTCACACTCAATGCGAATTCGATTCTGATCGGTGGGACGGCTGCCCAGGGCAACGGTGGCGATGGAATCGACTTTGACGTCGTCCTGTCACGACAGTTGACCGCGGCGCAGTTGAATTCGAGTGACCCCAATACCGTCGGACTGGCAACGTTTATGACCGAATACGAACATGCCGGAATCGGGACGCTGAATGTCAACAACACCACGATCTCCAATAATAAGGGCAATGGAATCCAGTTGTACTACAACAGCCTGCTTGGTGATGGATTTAACCCTGCCGAATACGCGACGAGAACCACAACTCGCTGGTACGACGGCTATGGACAGATCAATGCGAACGTCACCAACAGTACCATTGTCAACAATGGTCAAAGTGGGGTTCGAATCGAGTTGCTTGGACACTCGGGCGGTGACCGATGGAGTCGCTATGGTGGGCAATCCGGAATTAACACGTTCAATTTTACGGGTAACGTGATTTCGAACAACGGCACCTACGGGCTCTTCTTCGAATCGAATCCAGGCCTCATCCAAGATCAACGTCAGTATGGATTCTTCAGCCCACCAGATCCACCAGGATCGTCGAACGTGCCGCTCAACCCTGTTGACTATGTGAACTCGACAGGCGGATACGCGATGAACTATGGAGCCAGCGGGATCGCCAGTTCGAAAATCAAGGACGGATTCCTGTTGAGCAACTGGATGAATCTCGCCACCGTCTCGAACTCACAACTGTTCTTGACAAACAACAAGATTAAGGAAAACGGCCAGAATCAGGACATCAACAACGCCGACGGCATCAAACTGCGAATCGGTACCGGCTCTTACCTGGCAGCAGACCTCCAGGGCAACGACTTGCGAGGAAACGTGGGATCATCGATTCGAACCGAGTCTTTCATTCAGTACAACCAAACAAACGGTGCCGTGCTCGTCCAGTTACCGAGTGTCAAAGGCTCACTCACCACACCGTCACAAGTCGAACTTGACCCAACGGCTCAGTTGGATCTGCGGATGAATAACAACATTGGTAACACTGCGAACTTCGTCAATCCGATGACCAACCTGTCCGGCGGACTTCTGGGAAGCGACAGCCCAAATGGTGCCGTTTGGATCTGGGAAGGACTTAAGGATCCGTTCGATACGCGACCTCCTGGTTTCCCACGATTGGCACAACTGTTCCAGATCGACGATGCGTTCAACGTGAACAGCAATAACTCGTTCATCTCAAGCATCTCGGGCGTAGGAGTGACTCAAGACCTTCAAGCTCAGCTCTACGATGCAAACTACTACTTGCGACCCACGGCGGCCGGAACATTCCCGAATCCGGTCGGAGTGTTCCCCTCGGACGCAAGCACGAACCCTGGCGACCCGTTCGCCAACTAGTCTGACTCTGCAGACCTGACGACATCGCACAAAGCCGCATCCAATTCTGGAGGCGGCTTTGTGTCTTTCTCGATTGGCAGGATCACCACTTGTGATTTGAGAATTTGAAAGAACGTCATGACTACTGATATCTATGCCCAGTTCGGAATTCCGCCGATCGTCAATGCCGTCGGCTATGCCTCCCGTGTGAGTGGCAGTTGTCCCCACCCAGACGTCATCGCGGCGATGGCCGCCGCCAGTACGCAATACGTCGAAATCGACGACGTGCTACGCGCCGCCAGTCAACTGATCCAGCGCTCCACCGGGGCCGAAGCGGGAATCATCACCTGCGGCGCCGCGGCCGCGCTGACATTGGCGGCCGCGGCCTGCCTGGCGGGGAATCGCCCCGAACTCATGGACGCCCTGCCAGATGCGTCTCAATGCCCGCGCGATGAAATCATTTACCCCCTCGCCGGGCCATTCGACTACGACCATCCGATTCGCCTGTCCGGCGCAAAACTGGTCTCACTCGACTATAAAGCCCCGGACGCCCTCGCACAGATTGAACGCCAGATTCACGCACGCACCGCGGCGATCGGCTGGGTCTGGCTGTCAATGACCGAGATCCCTGATCTCACCGCCTTGATCGAACTGGCACACCGACACGGGCTACCCGTCATCATTGATGCGGCCTTCTCAATGCTTCCCGTCGAGAATTTAACGTCCTTCATCCACCGCGGCGCCGACCTGGTGGCTTACAGCGGCGGAAAGCATCTCGGCGGCCCCCAGGCATCGGGAATCCTGTGTGGCCGCACAGGCCTCATCCGCAGCGCCTGGGTACAGATGGTCGATATGGACGTTCGGGCGGGAACCTGGTCACTGCAAGCGTGGATTGACGAAGGCTGGATCAGCCGGCCGCCCCGCCATGGAATTGGCCGCTCGATGAAAGTCAGCAAAGAGTCGATGATCGGCCTGATGGCGGCACTCGAACGGTATGCAAAACGGGATCATCAAGCGGAAATCGTACAATGGCACGCGGCGATCGACGAAATCCAACAAGGGTTGAGCGGAATTACGGAACTGCGGATTACCAAACGTTCACAAGCCGCAAACGGACAGCCGTATCCCAACCTGCTCATTGAATCTGGCACGCCTCCGACAGGAATGACCGTTCGGCGATTGATCCTGAAATTGCGTTCGCGACCAAAGAAAATCATCCTGGCCGAGGACGAAACCAATCCTGATCAGGCCGTGCTGAATCCCAACTGCCTGCTTCCGGGCGATGCTGGTGAGATTGTCACATCGATTCGCAACGTCATTGCGGAGCACCGTCGCTGAACCATGGACACGCCGCATTTCACATACGTCGCCCGCGTCATCGTGCACAGTCCAAAGACAAGGGGACAGGCATATGTTCCCGGTTCAATTGGAATCCAGAGCGCATCGACTGGAGTCAACCATCCCTTTAGCACGGAAAATGAGTTCGTCCTCGGCCTTTGAACGGCTACGTCGCCCGCGGACAGATCGATCAATCGGTTTCATTCGGGTGGGACAAGCTTCAACAAGTCGGCAGGGTGCGATTCAATTCCCTCGTGAAACACCCGTTCGATCGAGCGTGTGTGCCGAATATCGTCCAGCGGATTGGCAGACAACAACACCAGATCTGCAACTTTGCCGGCCGTAATCGTTCCCAACCGATCGCGTTCACCAAGCGTTGTCGCATTGTTCAGCGTGGCGGCACGAATCGCTGCAGCGGGAGGCAATCCAGAACCGACTAGCAGTTCCAATTCCAGATGCAGGGACAAACCCGGCGGAACATTCGGTTCAGGAGCATCCGTTCCCGCCTGAATCGGAACGCCAGCCCGATAGAGCTTTCCGGTCAGTTCTTGAAATTTGGCGAACTCACGTCGCCGGTCCTCAAGCGGCCCCCCTTGCGGGCATCCTGATCGCTTCAGATAGACCGGCCAAAAATCTCGCAATCGTTTGGGAACCGACTCGCAATCACGCTGATCGCACGGCTCAAGAACGTCCGGCAGTAGCAACATATTGCGAAATACGCTCAACGTCGGATCGACAAAGATCTTTTGTCTGGCCAGTTCCGAAACCAGCGATTCGCTGAGTGGATTGTTCACGTCCAGCCGCCCCCGATGACCCGGCTGCCCCGAAACCTCTGGGGGGATCACATAGTTGAACACCGACCAGATATGTTCGAGACCATTGACACCGTCGGCCACGGCATCCTGTGCGGAGTATCGTCCCAAGTGTGCCGTCACAAAAAGTCCGCGCCGATGACTTTCGTCGATGATCGCCCGTCCGACAGGACGTGCGGTCCCCGCATAGATTTTGACCGTACGCACGTCCCAGGCCTTCAGCTCGTCGAACAGCTCGCCGACTCGACCCGGATCGGTGATCGCGTAGCCGATATCACGATGAATGGGTGGGTCGCCGTCGAGCAACGGGCTGCAGGTAAAGACCCGCGGAGCACGTTCTGGATGACTGGCTGCAAACCGAGCAACCAATCGGCCCGCAACCAGTTCGTCTCCTGTACTGCGAACCGACGTCACTCCGGCGGCGAGATAAAGCGGTAAGACTTCGTCACCGGTGACATGTGCGAAATCCAGGACATGCACCACATGCACGTGCGCGTCGATCAGACCGGGAATCGCATATTTTCCACGGCCGTCGATCCTTCGAACATCACCGGGCATTGGACCGATTTCCTGTGCACCGACAACGCGTTCAATCTGCGAGCCGCGAATCACGATCGTCTGGTTCGGTACCATTTCGCCGGATTCGACATCCAAGACACTGCATTGTTCGATCGAAGTCCGGGCTTCAGCAGTCTCGCCAGTCCGATGATCGGCCATCAGCCATAGCAGAACACTGAACACCGCCAAGGCCGGTCCCGACTTCGCAATGGGCGATCGAGATCGTCTCGTCGTCTTGAATTTCGCCGAATTGAATTTCACCGCGACGGCCATCAGAGCATTTCGATCCGCCATGTAATGTCACTCTCGCTCAAGGGATGAGGTGTTGACCACGTCATCACAGAGGTCTTTCAATCGGCGACACGAGACCGTGCGCGGCAGTATATCATTCCAGGATTTCACGATTCGATTCTGATGACAAAATCTCGGAATCCGATCCACGCAGATCACCTGGATCAGATACGATTGCCGCAGGCGGATTTTCACTTTTTTCGGATGCTACACTTCCGCAAGGGCATCGGATCAGCGAACCTGATATCACAGAAGAAGCCACATGTTGCAGTGGCAACACGTCCATGGCCGTTCAGAAAGTGCTTCATGAAGAGTTCAATAACGCTGTGTTCAAAGACGCTGTGGAGTCTCTTCTTCGGATTGATCGCCCTGAATGGCGAGTCGCTTGTCGCCGCCGATCCAGCGGTGCTCGAGGCGCAGCAGTCGCGGATGGACATCGTGAACAAAGCCGCGAAGACAGTCGTGGCGATCTTCTCGCCGGACGGTAACGGCGGCGGATCAGGGGTCCTGGTCACCCCGGATGGATATGCACTCTCAAACTATCACGTCACGAGCGCCTGTGGCGACTTCATGAAGTGTGGCCTGAACGATGGTGTGCTGTACGACGCGGTCATCGTCGGCATTGATCCAACGGGCGATGTGGCGCTGCTGAAACTCTTGGGACGGACCGATTTCCCTCACGCGCCACTTGGCGATAGCGATCTCGTTTCGGCAGGCGACTGGACGTACGCTATGGGCAATCCATTCTTGTTGGCAACGGACTTTCAGCCGACCGTCACGTTTGGAATGGTCAGTGGCGTCCATCGTTATCAGTACCCCGCCGGAACGTTTCTGGAATACACCGATTGCATTCAAGTCGATACGTCGATCAACCCCGGCAATTCAGGCGGCCCCTTGTTCAATGCTGCGGGCGAGCTGATTGGAATCAATGGACGGATTGCGGTCGAGAAACGCGGCCGCGTGAACATTGGCGCGGGTTACGCGATCTCGATCAATCAGATCAAGCACTTCATGGATCAATTGCGAGGCGGCCAGATCGTCGACCATGCGACCTTGGGTGCGACGGTTCGTTCAGGTTCCGATCGAACAGTGCTGGTCGATTCGATTCTCGAAACGTCGGATGTTTACCGACGTGGCCTGCGCGAAGACGACGAAATCATTTCGTTTGCAGGCCGCCCCATCGGCAGCGTGAATCAGTTCAAAAACATTCTGGGAATTTATCCCTCGGGATGGTCGTTGCCCTTGGTCTATCGCCGCGATGGAAAGAAGAACGAAATCATCGTTCAACTGCCCGCACTGCATCAGCGGTCAGAGATCGCCAAATCCGCAGGCTCCAAACAGCCGCACCCAGAACGACACGATCCAGATGGTCCGCCACATTCCGACGGCACCAGTGCTCAATTGCCCAAGGACGAACTTCCCGATGAATACAAACAACTCTTCGAGAAGAAAGCCGGTTACGCCAACTACTACTTCAACCGCCTGGAACAACAACGCGTTCTCGCGGGGCTCGAGCGATTTGCGAATTGGCACGGAGCCGTCGGAAAATGGAATCTTTCAGGACGAACCGCTGACGGAGATACCTTCCAGTTGAAATTGTATCCCCAAGCTCTCACCGCACAGTTCACCAAACGCGCCCCCGGACTCCAGAACCTCGACGGAACCGATTTTCTAGACGAACCGCCGGGCACGGGCGGCTTACTGGCGGCACTCTATCAATTCAAGTTGCTGCTGACAGAAGGGCCAACCGCATTCAATGAGGTCTTTTACGATGGCAGTCAGCCGCTGGACGGCCGGGCGATGCATGTCGATGTCCTGGTCACGAAAAAATCGACGCTGGAGTGCCGCTGGTACTTCCGGGCATCGGACGGAACCCTGATCGGTTTCGACTCGTCCCTGGGCATCGACAGCGATTCGTGTGACATTCGATTTTTGCAGTATGGCGAGTTCCAGGGAAATCGTTTTCCCAACCGATGGATGGTCCGCTATGGAGACACTGAATACGGCATCTTCGACTTGATCGGGGTCGAAGCATCAACATCAACGGGAACCGATAAACCCACCGAATCCAACAAATAGCGGGTGATTCACCTTGAGATGAATTCCTCACGAGTGACGATTCCCGCCTTTCAGACCTGGCAACAACTCATGACAGCACGACATCAGCGATCTTCATATCCCGCGTTTCTGATCCGGTCGTTGCCCATTCTTGCGATCATGAGCGTGCTGCTGACCTCTTCGACCACAGCGTCGGCACAATCGATGTCGGGCACGATCGGACGTGTCGCCCCCAAAGTGGTGAAGATTTTTGGTGCGGGCGGCGGAAAAAATCTGTACTCGTACGGATCGGGATTTCTGGTATCCCCGCAAGGGCATATCGTCACAGCGCAAAGCCACATTCTGGACAGTGACACCGTCGCCGTGGTCTTACACGACGGACGCCGGTTTGAAGGAAAAGTCATCGCCGCGGAACCGCCGCTCGACATGGCACTTCTGAAAATCGAAGCAGAAGGGTTGCCATATTTCGATCTGACGCAGGCGACCACCGCCGCCCCCGGCAGTCGCGTACTGGGCTTCAGCAATGCATTCAAAGTCGCGACCGGCGACGAGCCCGTGTCTGTGATTCACGGAGTGATCGCCGCAAAAACCAACCTGACAGCACGACGCGGTGCCTTCGAGTCGCCCTACACCGGCCCCGTCTATGTCGTCGATGCCGTTACGAACAATTCCGGTGCCGCGGGTGGAGTCCTGACCACTTGGGACGGACGCTTGATTGGCATGATCGGAAAAGAGCTACGAAACACGCAGACGAACACCTGGTTGAACTATGTGATGCCGATCGAAGAACTGCGTGAAACCATTGATCAGATCATCGCCGGACGATTCTCGTCCAAGAAACCAGACGACGAAAACGAAGATGGCATCGTCAAAGCAAGACCCCGACGATACGAGGCAGCGGACTTTGGCTTTGTGACAATTCCCGATGTCGTGGCACGAACCCCAGCCTACATCGATCGTGTTCTTCCGGGATCGCTGGCCGAAGCAGCCGGACTGAAACCAAACGACTTGATCCTGTTCGTCGGCGACTTGCTCGTTCCGTCGTGCCGTATCCTGCAGGATGAGCTGGGACGACTGGAAAGCGGCGACCAACTGAAGCTGGTGGTCCGCCGCGACGACAAGCTCGTCACGTTCACTCTCGCCGTCCCCAAGAAGGAAGAAGAGTAGTTTTCCCTTCTTGGGCACGGCAGATCTTCAGGCCCGAACTGGCCGGCAAGTCTCCTAGCCAGAGTCGGAGGCGTCGCCGCCATAGGTTCTGGACCAGATCACAATCAGAAGATTCTGAGGTCTGAAGGACCGGACAGTCTCTTTCGATTCCCAATGGATCAACCAGGCAACCCGTTGCCGATGAAATTCGGGGCTGCTCCAACACAGCTTGGCACGCTTTTTGCGCAAGCAACTTCGTTGGCTAATGCCAGCGTATGGATACGCCATCTGAAGTTGAAAATGCGAACTCTCCGAGCGCAATGACAGCAAAAGATATCGTCGGTCCCAAAGATATCGACCAGTTGATTCCACTTCTGAAGCGATAGCGCGACGGCGGAGGCGCTCGTGATAAAGCGTGGAGCCGAGAACTTCATTTCGACCAGTACGCCGCACTGGTGCTGCTTTATCGCTTCAATCCGACCTGATCATCATTGCGGGCCGCTCAGCAGGCGAGCGAACTTCCCAATGTCCAATCGCGATTAGGATGTGGTCGCGCGGCACTCGGTTCGCTGTCCGAAACTTCTATAATCTTCGATCCTGAACAGTTGATCGAGATGATCCAGGAACTCGGGGGACAACTTCGCCCCCTGGTGAAAGATCATCAACTGACGGACATTCACCGGAGACAGGCCATTGACGAATGCACATCGCGCGGCAAATGTGCTCGACCCTTGAATTCACTCGTTAAGATATGCCGTGCCGGACAGCATTGGAACGGGTACCTTCGATCTATTAGATTCATTAAAAAATACTGAGCCGCAAGCTAGCGAGGCCTGCGCCTCTTCGACCACAAAAACAAGACGCCGAGTAATAACAATACGATGACATTAGCAAGCGCAACAAGCCACCGCATCCCGTTACTCGTCGACATTTTTAACTCATCTTTTTCATGGTTTGAGAGATCCAAAACTGGGTCCGGAGAAATCTTGCTTCCATCCCAGTAGCCGACAATCCGATTTATTCGATAATCGTTTATCATCGTATTTATGGGAAGGCCTATTGATGCGATCTCGAATCGCTGGGGGGCAATCTCCGCTGCAAGGTTCATCGTAATTACTTTCAGAGTATCATACGTTTCCTGACCATCGCGGAAGCTCCGAATACTAACTTCTGTTGGAAAAGGCGACGTTGGGTCATCGCCGTTAAAAATAGATTCAATGACAGCCGTTTCACCAGATCGCTCCCATACATTTGTCCGCTTGTGGACACGAAAATCCGACTCCGAAATCCAAAACTCTGATATCATATCTTTTTGAGTCAGCTTAATCCGCGTCGCAATCACTCCGTTAATCTTTTCTGCACCTTCATGCGTAATTGAGTCATATCGCTCCAGCCACAAAAGGCCGTCAACGGACGCGTGAGCTGCATGGATATTTGCCAATCCAATTATCTTAGGGTCGAAAGCATATATGCCCCGGCGGCCGACTCCTTCACTCAAATCAAACAAGTCCAAATCGGCAGATGGCCTTCTGATAAACCCAGAAACCGCGTCTTCGCTGATAATATACACCGAAGGCTCGATCGAATCGCTCAGCTGCTCGCAACGCCTCTTTCCATTGCTTTGCTCAATATTAAAATGATAAGACACCGCGTTTCGATCTGTCTTCACACGCCTTGTTTCAAGGATCAGCTCTGCCTTTATCGACCGATACTCATTCCGGCGTGTTGCGACGCCGCGCAGCAATGCCGCCGCAGCCGCCGAGGAATCAACTTCCTTGCACACAGAACCGATCGGCAACCCGAGGATAATGCTGCTGAGAATAATTAGGAAAAACGCAGGCACAGCACTTGACTCACAAGACCTGCGACCGCAACTCTTACTCTTCTTCATTGTTCAGTTCGAACTCCCGCGAGTATTGCTTTTCCAATTGCCTCCTCACCAGAATCTGTGGGTGAATTCTGGTTCTGGCAGC